>CALXBQ010000021.1 GCA_944386595.1 uncultured Clostridia bacterium | reverse complement strand
ATATCTGCAGGCAGCTTAATGATAGAGATTAATATTTACCTGATAATGATTTTACACACAAATTTGGACTTGACTATAGAACTGGTGAAGTGATGACTCAATATAGATAACGACGAAATAAAAACCGAAAAGGGAAAGATGCTTTTGCCAACCAGTGAAATCAATGATTATGATTGTGGGCCATTTCTTCTCGAAAATGAAAAATGGCCCGCATTTTCTTTTATGCTGCGGGCCAGCTCGCAGATTTGTAGCCTCCTGGCCCGCAATTCATCTGTTTTTGTGGGCCAGTCGTCCGTCATTGAGTAAATTGGCCCGCAAATCTGCCGTATCTGCGGGCCATTTACTTGTCAGAAACTAATATGGCCCACAAATTAATTTATTATGCGGGCCAACATCCTGCGACAGAGTAATATGGCCCGCAACGAATCTGATTTCGGCAGTTTACTTCAGGCAGCTGAGAATCTCATCGGCGACTTCTTCGGCGGACATGTCATCTGTGCGGATTTTTTCATCTTTTATATCTTCCGCAAAGGCTTTGAGACAGATGTCTATGTGACGGGCAGCCCAGGAATCTTCGGATTCGCCGCGCTGCATAAGGCGCTTAAGGAGAGTGCCCTTTTCCGCATCCAGTATGAAATGACGCAGACAGATACCATCAGCTGCCAGATGTCCAATGATTTCGTTGTAATATTCGAGCGTGTAGATTGTCATCGGTACGATGACAGTTCCTTCATATTGTGAAGAGATATATTTTAGTATCCGGAAATTGAAATCCCGCCACAGGGGTATATGCTGGAAATTTCCTTTGCGCTTCATCTCTTCAGGGAAAACGTCCCAGAGAAAGAAACCCACTTCTTCCGGGTCGTAAATATAGGATTTACCGATTTTTTCGGTGAGAATCTGCGCTACGGTGGACTTTCCGCTTCCGAAAGCTCCGTTGAGCCAAACAATCATTTCTTTTCCTCCTCGCAACATCTTGAAAACTTAAGCTATAGACGGCATTCGAGCTGACAGTCGAAGGGCTCGGCCTCTACGTGGGCTTTGTCCGGATACAGGGCGTCTGCGCAGCCCATTTTGGTGTAAAGGCCTGACTTTCCACTGACGAGTGGGCGGATATGTAAAGGTAATCCGCCCCATTTTGCTTTGCCCAGTCTTTGGCCCTTTCAAAGAGAACTTTCCCGATTCCCGTTCTGCGCAATTCCTCGGAGACGTGTATCTCGGAAAGGTCGATATACTTTCTGTCTCCGCCGAAAAGCCCGGGCCTGACAGATATGAAGCCTTTGAGAACGTCGTCTGCGAAGGCTCCGAAGACCAGACCGCCCCGCGCGGAATTCTCCTTAAGGGACAAAATCAGCTTTTCGTAATCAGGTTCGCTCCAGTCGTCCGTAAACGGGTCGTCAGCGATGACCCATCTGCCGCCGGACTTCCGCCGGCACTTCACGACTTTCTGATGTCTTATGAAGCCGGAAAACAGCCGGCGGTCTATTTCACTTATCTTTATTTCCCGATATTCAATCGTATTTTCCCGGTCTTTCATCATGCTCCTTCCCGTAACAGGAAAACGAGCCGGATCACCGCACTGCGCAGCGACCCGGCCCGATATTTTTATAAAGCGTCAGACTGTTATTTCATATCCTTAAGGAATGCCATGTAACCCTTGTAGGCCTCGTAGATGTCGGCCTTGCTGGCCACTTCCCAAGGCGCGTGCATGTTCATTACGGCGATACCGCTGTCGATTACGTTCATGCCGTAGTTTGCGAGAATGTAGGCGATGGTTCCGCCGCCGCCGATGTCAACCTTACCCAGCTCTGCGGTCTGGAAGGCCACGTCTGCGTCGTCCATAACCTTTCTGAGAGCCGCGATGTACTCGGCGTTGGCGTCGTTGGAGCCGGACTTTCCGCGGGCTCCGGTGAACTTGTTGAATACCATGCCGCGTCCGAAGTATGCGGTATTCTTTCTCTCGAAGGCGCTTTCGTAAGCCGGGTCAAAGGCTGCGCTTACGTCCGAGGACAGCATTGCGGAATTTCTCAGGCAGCGTCTTAAGGCAAGCTCGCTGTAGCAGCCTGCAAGGTTCATTATTTCCGCAACGGTGTTTTCAAAGAATCTGGACTCCATTCCCGTAGCGCCGACGCTTCCGATCTCCTCCTTGTCGACCAGGAGGCAAACGGCGGTGCGCTCAGGAGTTCCCTCAAAATCGAGGATTGCCTTGAGGGAGGTGTATGCGCAGATTCTGTCGTCGTGGCCGTAGCCTATGATCATGCTTCTGTCTATTCCGCAGTCTCTTGCCTTTCCGGCAGGAACAACTTCGATTTCCGCAGAGAGGAAATCCTCTTCCTCAATGCCGTAGGTTTCCTTGAGTATGTCCATAACGCCCTTTGCGACGGCGTCCTTTTCCTCTCCGTCCACAGGAATGCTTCCCATGAGAACGTCAAGGTTCTCACCTTCGACTACCTTACCTGCTTTCTTTTCCATCTGCTCGCCGGCAAGGTGAATGAGAAGGTCGGTTACGCAGAATACAGGGTCGCCTTCCTTTTCGCCGATGTTTACGTTTACAACGGTTCCGTCCTTCTTTGCGATTACGCCGTGAAGAGCAAGAGGAATGGTAACCCACTGATATTTCTTGATTCCGCCGTAGTAATGGGTGTCAAGATATGCAAGCTCGGTGTTCTCGTAAAGAGGGTTCTGCTTGATGTCCAGTCTCGGAGAGTCGATGTGGGCTCCGAGGATGTTGAGGCCCTTTTCCATAGGCTCTTTTCCTATTACTGCGAGCATGAGGGATTTTCCCATGTTGTCCGCGTATACTCTGTCGCCTGCCTTAAGCCCGCCTTTTTTCACGGCTTCCTCTAGGCTGACAAAGCCTGCAGCCTTTGCGGCGCCTAAGGAAATAACGGTGCATTCCCGCTCCGTCTTTCCGTTAGTAATGTATTCTTTATAGCTTTCGCAGAGAGCGTCAAGAGCCTTCTTCTGCTCGGCCGTGTAGGTTTTCCATGCGTTTCGTCTTTCCATGATAAATTCCTCCCGAATTAAAAATTTCACACTGATACTATTATACTCACCTCGCCGTAACTTTTCCACTACCAAAGAGCATTTTTTTATAGTAGAATATGGTGGAAGAAAGGAGAATTTAATTCTATGAATAAAGCATATGAAAAGCTCGTGCGCTGCGAGAAGATTATAAGGGAAAAGACTGATTTTGAGCCTGAGGTGGCGCTTGTCTTAGGCTCCGGCCTCGGCGGATACGCCTCCAACATGGACGTAAGGTGCGAGGTGCCGTACAGCGAGATTGAAGGTTTTCCGGTGTCCACGGTGCCCGGCCACGACGGACGCTTTCTCTTCGGCTACGTCAAAGGCGTGCCCGTAGTTGCCATGAAGGGGAGAATCCATTACTACGAGGGTTACGATATGACGGACATCGTCCTTCCTATAAGGCTTATGGGAATGCTGGGCGCAAAGACTTTAGTTCTGACAAATGCCGCAGGCGGAATAAACATGGATTTTACTCCGGGAGACCTGATGATTATAAAGGACCACATTTCCGCCTTTGTTCCGAGCCCGCTGAGAGGGGAAAACCTGGACGAGCTGGGACCGAGATTTCCCGACATGAGCAAAATCTACGACAGAGGGCTCATGGAGTATCTGAGAGCTTCGGCGGCGGAGAACGGCTTCGAGATGAAGGAGGGCGTATACCTTCAGTTCCAGGGACCGAACTTCGAGACGCCGACGGAGATAAAGATGTTCAGAGGCCTCGGCGCGGACGCCGTTGGAATGAGTACGGTGTGCGAGGCCATAGCCGCAAGGCATATGGGCCTGAGAATCGTCGCGGTTTCCTGCATAACCAACATGGCTGCGGGAATTTTAGACCAGCCCCTTTCTCACGAGGAGGTTCAGGAGACGGCGGACAAAGTCGCAGACAAGTTTGAAAAGCTCATAACCGGCCTTATCGCAAGGATAGGAGAGGAAAAATAACTGATTCGCTGTGATGATAATTGCTTTAAATATCGCGATGTCGCTGCTTCTTGCCATACTGATAATTTCACTGTCCGTGACTGGGGTTCTGGCATTTAAGCCTCTTTACTATTCCGCCATAGAAAGATACGGAATCGAAGAGACGAGCGGCATGGAGAGAGACGAAATCATTGAAAACTACGACGCCCTCATAGACTATAACTTCATCGGAGGACCTGAGAGCCTCCGGTTTCCGACCCTTCCTTCCTCTGAGGAGGGCCTGGTGCACTTCGCCGAGGTAAAGGAAATATTCACGGGCCTTCAGACGGCGGGAATAGTTTCGGCAGGGCTCCTTGCGCTGCTCATTTTCGCCGGACGTTTTAGCGGAAGAAGTAAAAACGCAAAAGCCGTTCTTCCGGCCGGGAAAAGATATGGCTGGCTCAGGTACGGCGGAATAATCGCCTGCGTTTTTCCGGTGACAGTTATGGCGGCCGCGGCGTTATGGTGGGACAAAGTGTTCGTCCTGTTTCACGAGATAGTATTCGACAACGATTACTGGATATTCGATGCGGAAACGGATCCGGTCATAACCATGCTGCCGGACGGATTCTTTTTCGAGTGCTGCATGGCCATAGGGGCGCTAATATTGATATTGAGCGCCGCAGCGTATTTTGTTTACGGAAAGCTGAGGAAAAGAGAAAATGCTCATTAAAGGTGCGCGGGCAGTAGACCCGGCAAACAACAGAGACGAGATTTACGATATCCGGATTAAAGACGGAGTGATTGCGGAAACCGGCAGGAGCCTTAAGGCGGAACCGGAGGAAGAGGTTATTGACGCCTCCGGACTTACGGCGGCTCCCGGGTTCATCGACGGCCACTGCCACTTCAGAGATCCGGGATTTGAGTATAAGGAGGACATCTTCACCGGAGCCGCCGCTGCGGCAAAGGGCGGCTTCACTTCGGTAATATGCCTCGCCAACACCGAACCGCCCGTGGATAACGTGGATACCCTTAACTACGTTCTGGAGAAAGGACGGAAAACGGGAATTAACGTGTACTCCGCAGCCTGCATTTCAAAGGGTATGAACGGGGAGGAGCTTACAGACCTTGACTCCCTCAAGAAAGCCGGAGCCGCGGTCTTCACCGACGACGGAAAGCCTCTTGCTGATGCCGCCTTAACGGAAAAGGCGATGAAGTGGGCCGCTGAAAACGGCGCCGTATTAAGCTTTCACGAGGAGGACCCTCACCTGGTGGGAACGGCCGGAGTAAACGACGGCAAAGTGAGCCGGGCTTTGGGCTTTACAAAGGGTGCGGAGGCTTCGGCAGAGGACTGCCTGGTGGCAAGGGACTGCGCCCTTGCCGTTAGAACCGGCGCGAGGATATGCATCCAGCACATAAGTTCCGGTGTAAGCGCAGCGCTTGTAAGACATGCAAAATCTATGGGTGCAGACGTATGGGCTGAAGCGACGCCCCACCATTTTTCCATGACGGAGGACGACGTTTTAAAGCACGGAACCCTTGCCAAGATGAATCCGCCTCTAAGAACGGAAGAGGACAGGCGGGCCATAATAGAGGCCATAGCCGACGGAACCATAGAGGTAATCGCAACGGACCATGCTCCCCACTCGGAAAAAGAAAAGGCGAGGGAATTTGCAAAGGCTCCCAGCGGGATAATCGGCCTTGAGACCTCCTTTGCGGCTGGGTACACCTATCTGGTTAAGCCGGGACACCTTACCCTTTCAAAGCTTATCGAAAGAATGACCGCGGGCCCGGCACGGCTCTACAGTCTCAATGCCGGAACCCTTTCTGAAGGCGCTCCCGCGGATATAGTCCTCATTGACACCGAAGAGAAGTGGCTCGTAACAGACGACTTCGCATCTAAGAGCAAAAACTCCCCGTACATCGGAGAGACGCTTACGGGGAAAGTGAAGATGACGATCTGCGGCGGGAAAGTCGTTTATGATGAAACGAGATAGGTTATAGGAGAAAAGTGTTGATAAAAACCGCTATGACTGTTGAAATTCCAATAGTTGTAGTGGTTTTATCTTATGATAACATTACGACGGCGGCACCCGGTTCGACTTTTTCCTGACAGTCCTGCGATTCGGTTTAATAAAATTCAACCTTTTACAGGCTTTACACGATTCTGGTTTACTTTTCCGCATTTCTGTGCTTCATATGAGCTATAATTCCTTCATACTTTTCAACCGAATCGGGTGAAACCCCGACGCGAGGTAGAATATTGTTCAACCCAAACAGGCCATACTGCTAAAATGTTTGAAACTAACTTCTGCCTGAGATGAAGGCATCCAAAATTATCAGCACAGTAAAAATTCCCAAATTAATCTTCAGAAATTACATGAAAAATTATGTGCCATAGAATAAAACTGATATAATGGTTTTGTCACAAAACACGTTCTCATACGTTATACAGATAAAAGGGCGATGTTAAGAGGATGTTAACATGGGAAGAAAGAGCGGCGATTCATGGGAAAACTTCATAGGGGAGATGTACAGAAGGTACTACGACAGGCTCATGGTTGTCGCGTGTTCCTACACTCACGATAGGACAAAGGCTGAAGACCTGGTGCAGGAGGCTTTTCTGAAGGCCATACTTTCCTACAGAAAGGGCGGAAGCTTTCTGTCATGGGCGTGCCGGGTGATAAGAAATTCGTTTCTGGACCAGTACAGGCGGGAGAAGAGATTTCCGGAGGAGGACATCAAAGGGGAGGCGGAAATTCCAACTCAGGAGGATCTGCTGGCGGATTACATAAAGGGTGAGGATAGGAGAAGGCTTGCGGCCATGATTTCGGCGCTGCCCTTAAAGTACAGGGACGTGATGATCCAGAGCGTGTATCTGGAAAAGACGGACGCCGAGCTGGCCCGGCTGTACGATACGACGGAAGCAAACGTCAGACAGATGAGATCGAGAGCTAAGAAAATGCTCGTTGCGATGAGGGAGGAGGATGACGGTTATGAAGAAGATAGATGAAGAGCTGAAGGCTTTGAACATGGAAGAACAAGGGAAAGAACCGGAGCCTGCAGTCGATGCCGATTTTGAAGCGGCAATAGAAAAAGCTGTGAACAGGCGCATAAAGAAAATAGTCTTTAAAACCCTTGCGACAGTTCTGGCGTGCGTGGTTGCGCTCACCCTTTGTCTGAATCCGCTGATGAACGCGCTTCTGCCTAACGCGAAAACCATGAACGAGGTTACGGAAGATAATGTGGGGAACAGGGTAGAGAGAACCGAGCTTGAAAAGCTTCTCTCGGCATACTACGAGGTAAGCACGCCTTACGTGGAGATATATACGGTGGACGTGGACAGCAAAGGCTTTGCTAGGTATGATATTACCATGTATATAACCAGCGCCATAGCGGGAGGCGGCCGGGAGCCCGTGACGGGAACCCTTTCCATGAAGTTCGGAAAGCTTTCAATAAAGGACGACCCGTACCACCTGATAAACCCTTTGTTCGGGCCTTTTGCGTGGAATGAAAACTATTACGGGGCGGGTACTGACGCCGAAAAAGCCGAAGAGCTTGAAAACCTTATCGAAGAGATAAGGAAGCTGCCTCAGTCAGCAACCCTTGACATGTCCATAGAAGCCTTCGACGGGGTTGACGTAGATGACCTGAGGGCGCAGATGACGGGAAGCCTTCAGGCTACGTGGGTTCAGGTAGAGAAGGGCTATGCGGGAAGCGACGGCTACGACTATCTGGCCGGACTTAACATAAGCGATAAAGCGACGGCCTATTCCCGTGAAGACAAAAGAAGCGAGCTTTCCTCCGAAGAGCTGGTGAAGCCCTACCTTGAGAACCTGAGGACTTTGAAGGAATACACCAAAATGTACACGGACGCCATGGGGCTAAGCTACAACAACACCCTGTATTACGGAAATGTGCACGAGATTCTCGACACACTGATTGCAGAGGCCGAAGCCATGTACGGTATCACCACGAAAAAGTACTGCATAACGGGAAGCCGTGATGATATAATAAAGTATCTTGAAAGCGGCAGGGTGGAGACGGCCAGCGTGGATCACGTAAGCTACAGTATGTTCAGATGAAATGGAGAAACGACTTGAAAAAAAATGAAGCGGGCCTTGCGGTATGCATAGACCTTGGAACTACAACCGTTGAAGGCGCTCTGGTGGACAGGTCAAGCGGCAATATTCTCGCTGCGGAACGGGTGTTAAACAGACAGAAGTCTTACGGCAGCGATGTGATATCGAGAATAGACGCGTGTCTTAGCGGCAAAGCAGACGAACTGAAAAATGCCGTGAGAAACGATGTGGCGGACCTTACCGACAAAATGCTTAAATCTGCGGGAATTGAGGACCGGCTGAGAGACAGGATACCTTCATTTATCGCGGGCAACACGGTGATGACCCATATATTTGCGGGCTTTGACGTGTCGGGACTTGCCGCGGCGCCTTATGAGCCCGTGACTACGGACTTTGTCGAAACCGACGGATTTTTACTGATGCCGGGGCTTGGCGCCTTCGTAGGAGGAGACGTTCTGATGGGAATGATTGCCTCGGGGGCCTTTGAATCCGATGAGGTAACGGCGTTTATAGACGTGGGAACAAACGGTGAGATGGCCGTGGGCAGCAAAGACGGCATTCTGGCCGGAGGAACCGCGGCAGGGCCTGCCTTTGAAGGAGGGAGCATTTCCTGCGGCAGTCCGGCAAAGCCGGGAGCGATTTCCGGGGTTGAAATCTCGGGGCGGCTCGTTGACGTGAAAACATTGGGAGATGAAAAGCCGGGCAGCATTTGCGGATCCGGAATCATAGAAGCCGTCAGCGAGTTTTTGAGAAACGGAATAATAGACGGTCACGGAAATATGGCCGAAGAATACGACGGAGTCTTCACACTTTGTCAGGATGTGACAATTACGCAGGACGACGTGAGACAGGTTCAGCTCGCAAAGAGCGCCATAAGAGCGGGGCTTGAAACGCTGGTCGAGACGGCGGGAATCCGCGCGGCAGACGTGAAGAGGCTTTACGTAGCGGGCGGCTTCGGAAAGAATCTGAACGTGGAAAAGTGCTGTGGTATCGGGCTTATCCCTTCGGAGCTTAAAGACAAATGCGTGCTTTCCGGGAATACTTCACTTTCCGGTACAATAAAATATGCGTGTGGAGAGATTACGAATGAAATGATAAGAGACGTGAAGGCAAGAACGAGGACGGTGAACTTCGCGGGACTTGGCTCATTCCGGCAGAAATTTATCGAGAATATGGATTTTAACTGATGCTGCGGGCCATCTGAGCTGATCCGGAGCATATGGCCCACAAAATCGCTGTCACCGCGGGCCATTCAGACGCTGTGAAAAGAAATGGCCCGCAGCCTGAGAGAAAATGCGGGCCATTCGAGCTGATCCGGAACAAATGGCCCGCAGAATTGCTGACACTGCGGGCCATTACATCTATGTTGAACGAAACAATTAGATTATATGGATATAATCCTTAAGCTCTTTTTCAAATTCAACTCTGTGGTGCTTGGTGTAGATTCCCGGAAGTCCGCCGGTGTGGAGCATTATCACGTTTTCTCCCTTTTTAATCTTACCTTCCTTTACCATTTCGCCGATTCCGGCAAAGGTCTTTCCGGTGTAGCAAGGGTCGAAGATTATCGCTTCCCTGCGTCCCATGTAGCAGATTGCTTCGCGCACCTCTTTGACAGGGTTGTTGTACGCGCCGCGGTCGTAGTCGCTTGTTACGTCAAAATCGTCCGGGCCCATGTCCTCCTTAAGACCGTAGAAGTCTTTGATCCTTCCGTAGTACTCTGCGGCGTAGTTCTTAAGTCCGCCCGGTTTAGGGGAGATGCCTATTCCGGTGAGCCTGAACGGAAGATTTTCAAGGCGCTGTCCCACCGCAAGACCCATATAGGTTCCGAAGCTTCCTACGGTAGTAACGACTCTCGGGTCTTCAAGGCCCATTTCCTTGATCTGTCCGGCAAGCTCAAGAGCGCAGTCGTAATATCCCAGCATGCCTATTTCGTTGGAACCGCCGGTAGGGATGAAGTAAACCTTTTCACCCTTTGCTTCCCATTCGGCGGTGACCTTCTTTACCGCCTCGGCTTCCACCTCTTCGGAAGGTCTGCTGCCGTCGGACTGAACCAGATAAACGGGACAGCCCATTATGCCGTCTAAGATGAGGTTGGCGGATATTTCACCGGGATATGGATCTACGGCAACGATAGCCGCCTTCATTCCGTGTTTCGTTGCAACTGCAGCCGTAAGTCTGCCGTGGTTGGTCTGAGCACCGCCAACGGTGAGAAGCATGGTCGCTCCTTTTTCTTTGGCGTCCTTGAGAAGATATTCAAGCTTTCTCAGTTTGTTTCCGCCTACTCCAAGGCTGGTGAGATCGTCTCTCTTAAGATAGAAGTTGATTCCCAGGTCCTCGGAAACGTTCTTCAGATAGTCAATCTGAGTAGGAAGATTGAGAAAGCTGCATTTTTCACGACCTAATATCATAGTTTGCCTCCTTGAGAAGTTTAATTCTTTGGGTATTTTTAATGCAATTTCATTTTAACACAAATTATAGAAAATGGAGAATAAATATGATAGAATTATTTCCGTGATTTGAGACTTAGATTAACACGGCATCGGAGGAAAGAAAATGATCGGAGTTTTGGCGAATTTTATAGGCGTCACGCTGGGGTCGTCCGTGGGACTTCTTGCAAAGAAAGCAATTCCCGAATCGTGGAACAGCGTGATAATGAGAGGAATAGGACTCTGCACGCTGTATATAGGTTTTTCGGGGGCTCTCGTGGGAGAGAACACTATCATACTTATTCTGTCTATGATAGCCGGGGTCCTCATAGGAGAGGGCTTCAGGATAGAAGAAAGATTCAACGGATTTGCCCACAGGGTGGAGGACAGGTTCGGCGGCAGTAACTTTGCCGGGGGCTTTATCACCGCCAGCCTTCTCATGTGCGTGGGCGCCATGTCCATAGTAGGCTCTCTTGACGCAGGTATAAAGGGAGACAACACCCTTCTTCTGACAAAGACTGTAATGGACACGATCTCCGCCGTGGTTCTTTCGGCGTCGCTGGGCATAGGCGTAATGTTTGCCGGTATCACCGTCCTGGTACTGGAGGGCGGAATAGTGCTCATCGCCGAGGCGGTTTCACCATACCTTACGGACTGGGTCGTAAACGAAATGAGCTGCGTCGGTTCGGTTCTCATAGTTGCCATAGGCATAAATCTGATTACCGATGCGAAGCTTAAAATATTAAACTATATGCCCGCCATGTTCCTGCCCCTTGCGTTCTGCCCGCTGTTTGAGGCTCTGGGACTGGCGTGATAAGAGAAACAAACCTTGCGGAAGGCGCAAGATACCTGAGAATAGAGGGGTCCGTGTACATAGGGATAGGGATACTTTTCCTCTGGTACGGATATTACAGGGGCGTAGGCAGGCCCCATATATCGCTGATACTTACGGTCATATCCCTCGGCACCCGGGTGGCCCTTTCCTATGCGCTGGCGCCGAACACGCCGCTTGGAGTAATGGCTATCTGGATTTCGATTCCGGTGGGATGGATTCTTGCCGACGCGGCAGGCTTTGTGATATACGGAAAAAATAACCGAAGATAATTCTTTTAAAGAAAGGAAGGTATTCACATGGATAAAAAGGAACTTGCACTTAAGAAGCACGCCGAATGGAGAGGAAAGCTTTCCGTTGAGACAAAGGCGCCTATTACAAACCGTGAAGAGTTGGCAATAGCCTACACTCCGGGAGTTGCCGAGCCGTGTCTTGAAATTCAAAAAGACGAGTCCCTTGCGTATACCTACACGGGAAAGGGAAATACCGTTGCGGTAATAACTGACGGCACTGCTGTTTTAGGCCTCGGAGACATAGGGCCTTCAGCCGGTATGCCGGTAATGGAGGGAAAATGCGCGCTGTTTAAGACCTTTGCGGGAATAGACGCCATACCTATCTGTGTGGACACAAAGGATCCCGAAGAGATAATAAGCACGGTAAGAAATATTTCAAAGAGCTTCGGAGGAATAAATCTGGAGGACATAAGCGCACCGAGATGCTTTGAGATAGAAAGAAGGCTCATAGAGGAATGCGACATACCGGTGTTCCACGACGACCAGCACGGAACGGCCATCATCACCTGCGCGGGCCTTTTAAACGCCGTGAAGCTGACCGGCCGCAAAATGGGAAATCTTAAAATCGCCATAAGCGGCGCAGGTTCTGCCGGAATCTCCATCGCGAAGATGGTTATGAGAATGGGCTTCGGAGACGTCATACTCTGCGGAAGCAAGGGAACCATATACGACGGAGCGCCGTACAACAATCCGGAGCAGCAGAAGATGGCGAAGGTTACCAACAAAGAGTGCATTAAAGGAACTCTTGCGGACGCCATGAAGGGAGCCGATATTCTCATAGGCGTGTCAAAGCCGGGCGTGGTGACTCAGGACATGATACGTTCCATGGCAAAGGACCCGATAGTATTCGTTATGGCAAACCCTGTGCCTGAGATAATGCCCGACCTTGCAAAAGAAGCGGGAGCCGCAGTTGTCGGAACGGGACGGTCGGATTTTCCTAATCAGGTGAACAATGTGCTTGCATTCCCGGGAATATTCAGAGGAGCCCTGGACGCAAGAGCCCGCAGGATTACCGAGGAGATGAAGGAGGCTGCGGCAAGAGCCATAGCATCGTGCATTCCGGAAGATAAGCTTACCGCCGACTACGTTCTGCCTGACGCCTTTGATCCGAACGTGGTAAAAAACGTGGCGGAGGCCGTTATGAAAGAGGCGGAAAGAACGAAATAACCGTTTAATCTTAAAAATCTCAAATATAAAGTTAAACACTTTGATAAACACTCCGTTAAACCTTTTCCGGTTATAATCCGGGGTGTTTTTATTTTATATGCGCCGCGCACCGGGAAAAGAGCGGCGCCCGTGATTTTTATTTAACGGAGGTTTTGTTATGGAAAGCAAAGAACGTCTTGACCAGCTGACCACCGAACAGACCGAATTTAAACGGGAAATCGGTGTATTCGGAGGCGTCAGCATTATCGGAGGAATCATGATAGGATCAGGAATATTCTATCTCGGTTCATACGTACTTGAAAGAACGGGAATGGACAGCGGAATGTCGCTGCTCTGCTGGGTAATAGCAGGCGTAATTTCCCTGTTCGGAGGACTCTGCTACGCGGAGATGGGAGCCGCAATGCCTAAGGCAGGAGGCAGACTCGTATACCTTAACGAGGCTTATCACCCTGTAGTAGGATTTATGGCCGGCTTCACCGACTGGATCATAAGCGGACCGGGATCCGTTGCGGCGGTTGCCATCGCGCTGATGACGGTATTTCAGCCTATATTCGGCATGAGCGATTTCGGCGTGAAGATAGGCGCCATCGTTCTCATAGTTCTGGCCACTATCTACAATCTCTTCGGCGTAAAGATCGCCTCAGTGATTCAGAACATCTCCATGGTGGCAAAGATCATTCCGGTTGCGATCATATTCTTCGCAGCTATCTTTGCAGGCCGCGTTTCACCGGACTTCTCATTCGGCAATGCGACCTCCTATGCGGCAGAAAACGATACCAATCTCTTCAGCATGATGGCTATCGCAATCGTGGCATCTCTCTGGGCGTATGAAGGCTGGACCAACCTCAATACGGTAACGGAGGAGATAAAGAACCCTAAGAGAAATCTTCCTCTCGCTCTCATGATAGGAATCGGAGGAGTTACGATTATCTATACCCTCTTTAACTTCGCTATCATGAAGGTTCTTCCGCACGATGAGATTGTTTCCATGATCGAAAGCGGAGATCTCTACCTGGGAACGGCCGTAGCAGAGAAGGTTCTCGGAAGCGCAGGAACCGTTGTAGTATCCGCCGGAATGGTTCTGGCAATGTTCGGCTCCATGAACGGAATGATTCTGGCTCAGCCGAGACTGTACTATGCAATGGCTGAAGAAGGCCACTTCTTCAAGTGCTTCGCAAAGCTGCATCCTAAGTACAAGGTGCCTACCGCTCCTATCATCGTGCAGTGCATACTGTCCGTTATACTGGTTCTCATGAGAAATCTGGATCAGCTGACGAATCTGGTTGTAGTTACGGGTATGGTATTCAGCGTGCTGATCGTTCTTGCGGTACCTATTCTGCGCAAGAAGTATCCTGATATTGAAAGACCGTACAAGGTATGGTTCTATCCTGTATCGGTAATCATAACC
Organism: uncultured Clostridia bacterium; assembly: GCA_944386595.1. Lineage (GTDB taxonomy): Bacteria > Bacillota > Clostridia > Peptostreptococcales > Anaerovoracaceae > Avanaerovorax. Next base: position 18,858 of record CALXBQ010000021.1, on the reverse strand, counting down.
GCCGTAATCTTTGCGGCTCTCGTTATAAATTCCGCAATAGAGGATCCGATCACAGGTCTTGCAGGATTCGGAGTTCCTATTGCAGGAGCCATCGTTTACTACATCTTTGACGTAAAGAACAAGAAAGAAAAAGCATCAAAGTAGTCAATCGAGGTGTCACAGTATGAAAACAATTCTTCACAACGCAAAGATTTACGTGGAAAAGGGCGTATACGCCCGGGCGGTTGAAGTTGAAGACGGAATAATAACGAAGGTCGGAACTGACGACGAAATTCTCGCAGAGAAAGCCGGAGCCGACGAGGTTATCGACTGTGAAGGGAGGACCCTCATTCCGGGTCTTAACGATTCACACATGCATTTCACCCAGCTGGGAGAAACCCTCTATCAGGCAAAGATAGACGGCGTGAAATCCATCGATGAGATGATCAAAATATGCAGGGATTTTGCCGAAAAGTACCCGGACAGAGTGAAAAACGGACTCCACGCCATAGGCTGGAACCAGGACCTCTTTGAAGATGACAAGAGACTCCCTGACCGTCACGACCTGGACAAAATAAGCACCGAGTTTCCTATATGTCTTGAGAGAGTGTGCGGACATATCGTATCCACCAACACGAAGCTTATCGAAATGCTGGGCATAGACGGAAATTCACCGCAGTTTCCGGACGGAGACTTTCTCATAGGAGAGGACGGGTATCCTAACGGCATATTTACCGCCAACGCATGCAACATAGCGAAAAAGATTATTCCCGACTTTACCCTTGAGGAGAGACACGGTATAATCCTCGAATCCATGAAGTACGCCGTATCCCACGGTCTTACAAGCGTTCAGAGCAACGACGTAGGAACCACGTTCCTGGACGGACCGGGAGCCTTCAGACTGCTCCATAAGATTTACGACAGCGGCGAAGGTCTGGTGCGTTACCGTCACCAGGTATGCTTTAACGATTACGACGAGTTTAAGGATTACCTTGAAAACGGGGAATTCGTTAACGGAAAGTACGACGAGGACTCATGGCTTACCCTGGGACCCCTTAAGCTTTTCAAGGACGGAAGCCTGGGCGCAAGAACGGCTCTGATGAAAAACGGATACGTAAACGACCCAGACAACCACGGTCTTGAGTGGATAAAGACCGAGGATATGGACAGGTATTGCCAGCTGGCCAAGAAGCACGGCCTTCAGGTTGTAACTCACGTAATAGGAGACGAGGCTATCGACAGAACCATCGACTGTTATGAGAGGGCTTTCGTGGACGGAGAAAACAAGCTGAGACACGCGCTGATTCACTGTCAGATCACCGACGAGAAGATTCTTGACAGAATCGTTGAAAAGGGTATACTTGTTTTTGCGCAGCCTATATTCCTCGACTACGATATGAGTATCGTGGAAGAGCTCTGCGGCAAGGAGCTGGCATCGACGTCATACAATTTCGGAACCCTTCTGAGAAGGGGAGTACACCTTTCCTACGGCACAGACTGTCCCGTTGAGGACTGCAATCCGTTCCCTAACATCTACATGGCGGTTACCAGAAAGAACAGGGAAGGAAAGCCGGAAGGAGGCTTCTATCCTAAAGAGTGCGTAGACGTTGAAACGGCCATAGACGCTTACACCTACGAAAGCGCATACGCCGAGTTCATGGAGGATAAGAAGGGAAGAATAAAGAAGGGCTACTATGCCGATATGGTCCTTCTCGACAGGGACATCTTCACGGTTGATCCTATGGAGATAAAAGACATTCTCCCGGTTATGACCATGGTAGGAGGAAAAGTAGTTTATCGCCGCTAACGGCGTAATATCGTTTTAACAGAGGCTGCCGCGTGAAGCTTTCCGAAAGGAAGACAGCGGCAGTCTTTTTATGCCCGGCCTGCGCCGGAAAAGTATATTACATTTAAAAGAGGTGCGTATTGAAAGCTTCGCTGATCATCAAAAACGGAAACGTCCTCACCATGGACGAAATAGAAAAACGGGCCGGCTGGGTGGCAGTCTCAAAGGACAGGATAATAGGGACGGGCTTAGGCGACGGCTTTAAGGAACTGGTTTCTCCCGAAACCAGGATAATAGATGCCGAAGGGAATACGGTCGTTCCCGGATTCATAGACAGCCATTTTCATCTCGTAATCACGGCTCTCGGAGCAAGATGGGTCAACCTGGAGGAAGCAGAGGATTTTGACACCGTCGGCGAAATGCTCAGAAAGGCTGCGGAGGAGAATCCGGACAAACCGGTCGTAGGCTCCAGGCTGGAGTGGCAGTACCTTAAGGAGAGAAGAATGCCGGACAGGTACGATCTGAACAGATACTGCCGGGGCATTCCGGTCGCCGTATACTCGGCGGATTATCAGATGCTTTCGGTAAACACATGCGGACTGCTGCATTTTAAGATTCCTTTTGCTCTCGAGGGAATACATACGGACAAAAACGGTATTCCGACAGGAGTCTTTTCGGGAAAGGCGGGAGCCAGACTTGACGGGGAAATTCAGAAGTCCTTTGACGACGACTTTATAAACGACGCCGTTGAAAGAATCGTGCCGGACCTTTTTGGATACGGACTTACGACCGTCGCCGCAATGGAAGGCGGAAAGATGAACGCGGAATTCTACAGAGACAGGGATTCCGAGTACGTATACGGAAACAGTGAAAGACTTCCCATAGGAATGGAGCTTTTCTATCCTACCGCGGACATTGCGTACGTTCTTGAAAAGGGACTCAGGAGAATAGGAGGGGCTCTTTACGTGGACGGAACCATCGGAGCGCGGACGGCTGCACTTTTTGAGCCTTACAGTGACAAAAGCGACACGTCGGGCATACTGATTTTCAATCCTTCCGAACTGAGGGAGTTCACCGCAAGATGTTACGGGCTCGATCTTCAGATTGCCTATGACGCCATAGGCGACGCCGGAATAGAGGCCAGTCTTGACGCCCTGGAATATGCGGTAAAGCTCCACGGAAAAAAGGATTTAAGGTGCCGGATAGAGCACTGCGAAATGATGACAGAAGCGCAGATGAAAAGGGCGGTGAATCTTTCCGCAATCGCCTCGGTTCAGCCCGCATATGAGGGACTTTGGGGCGGTAAAGGAAAGATGTACGAGACAAGACTGGGAGATAGATATAAGAAGACGAACCGGTTCAGGGAGATGATAGACAGCGGTCTTATGGTCTGCGGAGGCTCAGACAGCGACGTTACGGAGCCCAATCCCCTTCTCGGCATACACTGGGCGGTGAATCACCCGGTAGAGTGCCACAGGGTAACGGTGGAAGAAGCCGTAAGGATGTATACGTATAACGGCGCCTACGCCCTGTTTAAGGAAGACGAAATCGGCTCCATTGCGCGTGGAAAGAAGGCTGACATCGCCGTTCTGGATTCCGATATAGAGAATATGGATAAATCGAAAATCAAAGATGTGAAGGTTGCGTTCACCGTAAAGGACGGGGAGATACTCTATGAGCGGGAGTGATGTCCTGAAGTTCAGGTTTATAGGAAAGACTGAAATAGAATATGCGGGTGAGGATATAACGGAAAAGGTAAGCGGAAAGAGCAGAGCGCTGCTTGCCATGCTTCTCATGCTGGGAGAAAGAGGGGCGAGCCGAAGCCGCCTGATGGGGTATCTTTGGCCGGAAAGCTCCGAAAGCGCTGCAAGATACAACCTGAGGTATAATCTCTGGCAGCTGAAAAAGAACTTTGACGGCGAAGAAGAGGAGCCTTTTATAATCGTCACCCGGGACAAATGCCGCATAAACGAAAAACGGCCGTATTTCTGCGATTTCAAAGCCGTACTGGAAGGGGACATAGAAGAGCTTAAGGACGCGGAATCTCTGGAGGAGCTGGCGGAGCTTTTCAGAGGCGATTTTTTCGAAGACTGCTATTATACCGGCTGCGAGGAGCTCAATGAAATGATAATAATGCAGCGGTATAACCTGGAGAACAGGAAGCTTCTGATTTTCAGAAAGCTTGCAGTGATGTATTTCCGGGAGGGCAGAAAAGAGCTTTGCCTTGACAGAATACGAATCTGTGAAGAGCTGGACCCTTACGACGAGCAGACGGCCGAAATGAAGATAAGGATTCTCGTGAATTCGGGAAGATATTCCGAAGCGATAAAGTACTACAACACGTTCTACGGACGCCTCGCCGTAGACGTGGGAGTTCAGCCTTCTCAGGAGATTAAAGATCTGATTGCGGGAATAAAGGAGGCTGCATCGGTTGATTCGGCTGGAATAAGAGTGGAGGCCGACGGGCTTAAAAATGTAGATTTTTATTTTCTGTCCCAGATTCTGAAGCAACTTGTAAATCTGCCGGATTTCAGGATAACGGATTATCTGGACGAGGAAAGTATAAAGGCTCTGTCGGCGGTGCAAAGTGCTCTGGGAAAGCCGGAGCGGCAGGCTCATCCGGCAAGGATTGCGGAAGGGTTTGTCACTCTTCTGTGCGGAGTGTGTTCCGGCGACAGAAAGCTTACCGTCTGTCTGAAGGCGGGAGACGGGGCGGACAGAATATCCTCCGAAATTCTGTCTCTCGTCAGGGAAAAATGTGACGGCCGCCTTATCATCGACATGCGCTAAAGCCTGCAGCCCTGAACGGAGCCGCGGCGGCGCATTTCCCCGTCGATTCCGTTTAATATGGTGCGCTTTCTGTAGCTCCAGGCAGGGGATACGAGAAGCTTTCTGGGAACGTCTCCCGTAAGCCTGTGGATAACCACATCGGGCGGAATTATCTCAAGAAGATCGCATACGAAATTTATATATTCATCCGGACTTTTAAACGAAACGAAGTCCGGATATTTTTTTTCCAGAGCGGTACCCTTTATAACGTTGAGAAGGTGAAGCTTAAGCCCCCATACGCCTTTTTCGCATACGTATTTCACCGATTCAATCATATCCTCTCTGCTCTCCCCGGGAAGCCCCATGATCAGGTGAACCACGGTTCTGATGCCGCGGCTCTTAAGCTCTTTTACCGCTCTGTCAAAGACGTCAAGGGAATAGCACCTGTTTATCTCCCCGGCCGTTTTTTTGTGAACGGTCTGAAGCCCCAGCTCTACCCACATGAAATGTTTTTCGTTTATCTCTGAAAGGAGATTGAGAACGTCATCCGGAAGACAGTCGGGGCGGGTCGCTATGGCGATGCCCTCAATCAGTGGGTTGGAAAGGACTTTTTCGTATTTTTCTCTGAGCTCGTCTGCGGGAGCATAAGTGTTGGTGTGATTCTGAAAATAGGCGAGGTATCCTGCGTCGGGCCATTTTGCCGAGAGGAGCTCTATCTGCCCGTCTATGTCCGATGCAAACTCGCCGCTTCCGGAATCCGAGCAGAATATGCAGCCGCCGGTTCCTGCGGTTCCGTCTCTGTTGGGGCAGGTGAAACCGCCGTCTATGGAAAGTTTTATCATCTTCTTCCCGAACTTTTCCCTCAGATACACGTTCAGCGGGTAGTATGACTTGGGAGTGTTTCCCGACATGTATATTCTCGTATCGTTTTCTTTCATCACATGTTCGCTTTCTTGTAAGATATGAATTCCAAAATAAATTTTAACCTAAACGGGCGGTTTTTACAATACGGCAGAAATGCGGAAAATGTGACATTTTACTTGCCTTTCGCAGGGGGAAAATGTATACTTACAAGGTATGTTTTTGAATCAGTTTAAGTAAGGATACGAAATAAATGAAAACGAGAAAAGAAATAAAAAAGCTGGGCAGGGCTTCCCTGAAGAAGCACTACGCCATTTTCGTGGCGGCGTGCCTCATAGCGTCGTTTATCGGCGCTGAATTTTCCGGGTCGCTGGGCTTTTCCAAGGCGCAGACGACGGAGCAGGCTGTTTCGCAGGTTGAAAGCGATGTAACCGGGGAAGAAAGTCAGATTAAAACCGATATGGGAGGAGTGACATGGACCGATGTCATGATTACCATAGCGGAAAACGGCACCGAGGCGGGCCGTGAGATGACTGCCGAGACAGAGGCGGAGGAAATACAGGCTTCCGAAACGGGTAACCCTGTTTTCGGCCGCACCAGAGGAGTGCTCTCCGGCGTTGTCAACCAGTTTACATCGGGTTCAATCATAGTTACATTAGTGGCGTCGGCTGCTCAGATAACTGGTTCCGAAAACCTGGGCATACTGCTGCTTATCGTTCTCGGAGCGCTCATCGCATTCGGGTTCTGGTTCTTCGTGACCAACGTATTCAGGGTTGTGACGAGGAGAGTATTCCTCGAGGGTATGATATATGATAACGTGACTCCCCAGAGGTTTACCTTTCTTCTGAGAGTGAAAAAGCTGTGCAGAGCGTCGTGGATCATGTTCGTAAAGTACGTGTATTACACCCTTTGGTGCCTGACCATAGCGGGCATTATAGTAAAGAGATATTCGTACTTTCTCGTACCTTACATAGTTGCGGAAAACCCGTCCATGACGGCCCGTCAGGCCATAACCCTTTCCAGGAAAATGATGAATGGGCATAAGTGGGAGTGCTTTAAGTTTGAGTTCACCTTTATAGGGTGGCAGATGCTCGGATATATCACGCTGGGACTTTTCAACGTGCTCTACACCAATCCGTACAAGACGGCGTCTTTCACCAGGTATTACGCCGAGATGAGAGCTCTCGCAAAGGAAAAGGGCATAGAGGGTTCCGAGCTTCTCAACGACAGATACCTTTACGAAAAGGCGGACAGGGAAGTTATCGCGGCCGGATACGCCGACGTTATAAAGGTTATGGAGGAGCCGGCGGGAGAAATAAAGAGGCTTACGGGCTGGAGAGGTTTTCTTGCCAACAACTTCGGTGTAATCATAATGCGCCGCCAGCAGGACAGAGAGTATGAAAGGCAGCAGGCGGACTACGTTCGCATACACGATATGATTGACGATGTGCAGGGTCTTGCATATCCCGTGCGCTTCTATCCTATCGGTGAGGGAAGCAGGCGTATGCTGGTGCAGTCCCTCAACTACATGCGTCACTATACGGTGTGGTCACTTATGGCGATATTCCTGACCATGTCCTTCGTAGGCTGGATGTGGGAAGTGAGTCTGCATCTGATTTCGGACGGAGTGTTCGTAAACCGCGGCGCCCTTCACGGCCCGTGGCTTCCGATTTACGGTACCGGTTCCATTCTCATGCTGACAGTACTGTACCGCTTCAGAAGGAATCCGGTGCTGGAGTTCGTGTCTACCGTTGTGCTCTGCGGATTCCTGGAGTATATGACCTCATGGGTTATGGAAATCGTCAACGACGGAACAAAGTGGTGGGACTACAGCGGATACTTCCTCAACCTCAACGGAAGAATCTGCGCCGAAGGGCTCCTGGTATTCGGAGTCGGAGGCCTTGCCATAGTATACATGATCGCTCCGATAATTGACGAGCTGCTGAGCCGCCTAAGCGAAAAGAAGGTGGGCGCCGTGTGCGCAGTTCTGATGATAGCCTTTGCCGCAGATGCGGCCTACTCCCATTTCTATCCGAACACGGGAGAAGGCATAACAGATTACGGTCAGACAGAGGTGCAGGAAACGGATTCGCAGCAAAGTGTGACGGTAAATTAAATACATAAGGCAAAGTGAGCGCCCGGGAACATTCTTAATCAAAAAGACTCCGGCGCGCTCTTTTTTTTATAGGCCCGTTATGGTATAATTTACTGATTAATGCAGTGTTTATCAGAGCTTGTTTTCAGGAGATGTGAAATGAAGGAAAAAAAGGCTGCAGGCTGGTGCTTCGGCATCGAGTGCGGCGGCAGCGACTGCCTTTCGGAATCATATATGAATGCGGGAAAGGAAAAGATGAGACCGTCTCTTCTTCTTCACAGCTGCTGCGGACCGTGCAGCACGTCGGTAATAGAGAGACTGGCTCCCGATTACGAGATTACCGTGTTCTACTACAATCCGTGCATAACGGATAATGGCGAATACATAAAGCGAAGGGACGAGCAGATAAGGTTCATAAACGAGTACAACGCATCGAAAAGCTGCATATCTAAAATCAGCTTTATGGAGGGAAAGTACGACCCGGAAAGGTACCTTGAGATTGCTGCGCCTTTTGCGGACGAACCCGAAGGGGGAAAGCGCTGCACCCTTTGTTTTAGGATGAGACTGGAAGAAACCGCCAGGGTGGCTGCGGAGAAGGAGTTCAGGTTCTTCACCACGACTCTTACCGTAAGTCCACATAAGAACTATCCGCTCATATCGGGCATCGGAAAGGAAATGGCTGAGAAATACAAGGTGGAATTTCTGGATATGGATTTCAAGAAGAAGGCGGGATTTCAGCGAAGCGTCCAGCTTTCCAGAGAGCATAATCTCTACAGACAGAACTTCTGCGGATGTGAATTTTCCAGGGAGTAAATTTAACGACCTGGCTTAAAAGAATATAAGGAGGAAAGACTATGTCACAGCTAATCAGACCGGAGAATTATAAATCTGTAATCGGGCCGGTGGAAACTCAGAGAGCAATCAAGAAGATCAAGGACTATTTCCAGCAGGAGCTGGCATACGGACTTAATTTAAGACGTGTGTCCGCGCCGCTTTTCGTCCTTCCCGAATCGGGACTCAACGACAATCTGAACGGCGTGGAGAGAAGGGTGGAGTTTACCCTTAAGGACATGGACGAAAGAAAGGTCGAAATAGTTCAGTCTCTCGCAAAGTGGAAGCGTATGGCTTTAGGAAAATACGGAATAAAGCCGGGAAACGGAATTTACACCGACATGAACGCCATCAGAAGAGATGAAGAGCTTGACAATCTTCACTCCGTATACGTGGACCAGTGGGACTGGGAGAAGGTAATAACCAGAGAGCAGAGAACCACGGAATACCTGCACGAGACTGTAATAACCATATACAATGCCATCAAGAATCTGGGCGACTACGTTAACAGGCTTTACAGGGACATTCAGACGGAAATTCCTAACGAGATATACTTTATAACCACCCAGGAGCTGGAGGATCTTTACCCGGACAAGACTCCGAAGGAAAGAGAGGACCTCATCTGCAAGGCCCACGGAGCCGTATTCATCGAGAAGATAGGAGGAGCTCTTAAGTCAGGCGAAAAGCACGACGGAAGATCTCCTGACTACGACGACTGGGAGCTTAACGGCGACATCATCCTGTGGAACGACGTTCTTGAAAGAGCCTTTGAGATTTCCTCCATGGGAATCAGAGTAGACGCAGACGCCATGGACAGGCAGCTCAGACTTGCCGGAGCCGACGACAGAAGGGAGCTTGCGTTCCAGAAGGCCGTACTTAACGGCGAGCTTCCGTATTCCATAGGCGGAGGAATCGGACAGAGCAGACTCTGCATGTACTTCCTGAGAAAAGCCCATATAGGCGAGGTTCAGGTAAGCGTATGGCCTGAGGATATGATAGAGGAGTGCAGGAAGAGCGGCATATTCCTCCTGTAGGGACAAAGAGTGAAGCAAGTTTACGAAAGATGAAATATGTAAACGTAGTAATCAACAATAAATCCAGATTCACAGACGTTTTCTACACGTACAGAGCGCCTGACAGCGTGAAAATCGGGGACGGAGTCAAGGTTACCTTCGGAAAGGGCAAAGGCGAAAAGGACGCCTACGTCTTTCAGACCGATGTTACTCCGTCCTGCGACGTATCTAAGATAAAGGACATAGTAAGCGTCAGCGATTTTATATCCCTTACTCCGGAAATGGTTGAAACCTGTATGTGGATGAAGCAGAGGTACGCCATAAAGTATATCGATGCGGTCCGCTGCTTTGTACCTTCTGGAAAGCCTCCGAAACCGGGAAAGGAAAAGAAGCCTCTAAAGGACAGAGAGGGAGAGACTCAGGATATATCCCGGCTTACTCCGGAGCAGAAGAATGCTTTAAATGAGATATACAAGGCTCTGGAAGAGAGAAAGCAGGAGAATTTTCTTCTCTACGGCGTAACGGGAAGCGGAAAGACGGAAGTATATATGCGTGCTGCGGAAAGGACTATCGCTCTCGGAAGAAAGGCTATAATCATGGTTCCCGAGATAGCCCTTGCCGGACAGATAACGGAGAGGTTTATCGGAAGGTTCGGAAAAGACCGCATCGCCGTTTTGCACAGCCGGCTTACAGGCAGAGAACGGTTCGACGAATGGACGAGGATCAGAAAGGGAGAAGCCGACATAATAATCGGGGCGAGGATGGCAGTCTTTGCTCCTGCGGAAAACATAGGCCTCATCGTCATGGACGAGGAGCACGAAGCCACGTACAAGTCCGACATGACCCCGAAGTACGAAGCGGTAGACATCGCCGTGAAAAGGCTTATGGCCTGTGACGGCGTCCTCATAGCAGGAAGCGCAACGCCTTCGGTGGTCTCATATTACAGAGCGGAGGAAGGTATATACAGGCTTTTAAGGCTTGAGAAGAGATACAACGAAAATCCTCTTCCGGATGTGGAAATCGTCGACATGAAGGAAGAGATAAGAGCGGGAAACTTTACCGCCATAAGCAGAAAGCTTCACCGGCTCGTTGGCGATGAGCTTAAGGCGGGCCGTCAGGTAATCCTCTTTTTAAACAGACGGGGCTATTCTCCCTACATATTCTGTGAAGAATGCGGAGCTCCGCTGAAATGTCCCGACTGCGGAATATCCCTTACGTATCACAAGGTGGAAAACGCGGCCGTATGTCACTACTGCGGAAGGAAGTTCCCGGCGGCAAGGGAGTGTCCCGAGTGCGGCGGAAAGCTGAAGTACAGCGGCAAGGGAACGGAGAAGGTCACCGAACAGGTTTCGGAGATGTTTCCTGAGGCCACGGTGGAAAGGCTTGACCTTGATACTGCCGTAAAGAGAAGCAGCATAAGCAGGATACTTAAGGACTTCGGAAGCGGGAAGACAGACATTCTCATAGGAACCCAGATAGTAGCCAAGGGTCTGGACTTTAAAAACGTAGGCCTTGTGGGAGTCATTGACGCCGATGTCAGCCTTAACATACCGGACTACAGATCGCCGGAGAGAACCTTTCAGCTCATTACCCAGGTTTCGGGAAGAGCAGGAAGAGGAGACGGAAAGGGCAGAGTGATAGTTCAGACCACGGATCCCGAAAATACGGCCGTAAAGGCCGCTGCAGCCTATGACTACGAAGGTTTTTACAGGGAGGAAATCAGAATGAGAAGGCTGATGAAGTATCCGCCTTTTTCAGATATAATCGCCGTGGAAACCTTCAGTAAGAACATGGAAGCGGCGGAGAAACAGGCCGACGAAACGGTAAGGTTCCTTACGAAAAAGGGCTTTGAGGAGGCCGGAGGAAAGATCCTGGGGCCGAGAGAGAGCCGGGGGCCGAAGAACAGAGACGGATTTGCGTTCAGGCTGCTTTTAAAGTGCCCCAAGGGGGAGAGGAACAGATTCGTATATTACCTGAACGCTTTGTCGGACAACATGGCCGAAAGGAAGCAGGAGCCCCTTTCCATAGATATAAATCCGTATGGGATGATATAGAAGGAGATAATAGAAAATGGCAATCAGAAACGTTGTAAAAGAGGGAGACCCCATCTTAAGAAAGAAATGCAGAGAGATAACAGAGGTAAACGACCGCATAAGAATGACCATGGAGGATATGCTGGATACCATGAGAGCCGAAATGGGAGTGGGTATTGCCGGGCCTCAGGTGGGCGTTATGAGAAGGATGTTCGTGGCAGAACCTGAGCCTGACAGAGTTTACTTTATGATAAATCCGGAAATCACCGAAAGGGAAGGGACTCAGACTGGAGACGAGGCGTGTCTTTCCGTTCCGGGACTCTGCGGAACCGTGGAGAGGCCGGAAAAGATAAAGATTACGGCCCTTGACCTTGACGGAAACAGACAGGAGTACGAGTTTGAAGGCTTTGACGCCGTTGTTATGTGCCACGAGTACGACCACCTGGACGGCATCTTATACACAGACAAGGCCACCAACATCAGAAATCCTCAGGACGACGAGGAAGAATAGAAGGCGGGAGAGATTATGAAGACAGTCTACATGGGAACCCCGGATTTTGCCGTAAAGCCCCTCAAGGCTCTCGCGGAGGCGGGATACGACATAGGTATGGTGTTCACCCAGCCCGACAGGGAGAAAAACCGTGGAAAAAAGGTCATACCTTCTCCGGTAAAGGAGGCGGCTTCAGAGATGGGTCTTAAGGTAGTCCAGCCCGCAAGGCTAAAGGGAGACGAAGAGTCTTTAAGCGCTCTCAGAGAGTACGCACCGGATATAATCATCGTTGCAGCTTACGGCCAGATCCTGCCGAAGGAGGTTCTGGAGCTTCCGAAGTTCGGGTGTATCAACATTCACGGCTCACTCCTTCCCGAATTCAGAGGAGCGTCTCCTGTGCAGCGCGCAATACTTTCCGGAAAGGAAAAGACAGGGGTTACCATCATGCAGATGGCCGAAGGCCTCGATACGGGGGACATGCTGACGAAGGCTGAAGTTCCTATTGAAAAAAAGACGACGGCGGAGCTTATGGACGAGCTTTCCGAGGTGGGAGCAAAGCTTCTGACAGAGACCCTTCCCCTCATAGAAAAGGGAGAGATAACGCCTGAGAAGCAGGACGATTCACTGTCAAGCTATGCCGGCATGATAAGAAAAGAGGACGGCAGGCTGGACTTTTCGGGGGAGACGGCCGAAGAGGCCGAGCGGAAGGTGAGAGCCTTTAACCCGTGGCCGGGAACGTATTTCAACTACGGCGACGTTCAGCTTAAGGTCTGGGCCGCCGAGGTGACGGATCCACGGCTCGAGGCCGCGCCGGGAACGATTGCGGCTGCAGGCCCGGGAGGAATAGACATAGCGTTTAAGAGAGGAATACTTAAGATTACCGAAATTCAGGCTCCCGGAAAGAAAAAAATGCCAGTCGACGCCTTTTTGAGGGGAAACGCCATTGAAATCGGGAGAATATTGCAATAAAATATAGAGTATGAGGAAAACGCAGAGCTAAGGCATTGGTATTTTGTCCGGAAGAGGTACTTCCGGATCCGGAGGCCGCATTATGAACGATAATCGAAAGACGGCATACAGAGTCCTTCTGGAAATGGAAAAGGAGAATTCATATTCCAACATAGTTTTGAACCGCATACTGGTGTTTGACAATCCGGAGTCTCCGGCCTTTGTCAGAGAGCTTGTCTACGCCGTGACGGAGAACAGGATTTTCATCGATTACGCCATAGACAGGCTTGTCACCAAGGGAATCAAAAGCGTCAAGCCGCAGCCTCTGTGCCTTTTGCGCCTTGGAATATGCCAGATAGAGTTTATCAATTCGGTGCCCGATTATGCGGCCGTAAGCGAAACGGTCAAGCTGGCAAGGCGGGTTATTCCGGGCAGGGACGGATTCGTAAACGGCGTGCTGAGAAACTACCTGAAGCTCAGGGAGAATTTTCCGTATCCCGACAGGGAAAAGAACATGGCGGATTACCTTTCCGTGAAATACTCCTATGCGAAATGGATAGTCGACATGTGGCTCGGACAGTACGGCGCCGAAAAGACGGAGCGCCTGCTGGAGGAGGGAAACGAGACGCCGCCGATTTTTATCAGGGTAAACACCCTTAAAACGACTCCGGAGGTCCTGGCGGAAGAACTTAAGGAGGAAGGCTTTCCGGTATGGCCGGGAAGGAATTCCGAAAGAGGAGTCAGCCTTAAGGTCAAAGGCAGCGGACTTCTGGATTCAAGGCTTTTTTCGGAAGGACACTTCAGCGTTCAGGACGAGGCGTCCCTTATGGCTGCGGAGCTGCTCGGGCCTGAGCCGGGGGATACGGCAGTGGACGTCTGTGCCGCGCCGGGAGGAAAGTCCTTTGCCATGGCGGAGATGATGGAAAACAGAGGCGTAATATACGCCATGGACATCCATCATCATAAGATAGATCTCATAGATAAGGGAGCCCAGAGACTGGGCATAGATATAATAAAATCAGCAGTTTTTGACAGCGAAAACGTGAGAGAGGACCTTGCGGGCTCGGCGGACTGCGTTCTCGCCGACGTGCCGTGCACCGGCCTCGGCGTAGTCAGGAGAAAGCCTGAGATAAAGCTGAGAGACGTGCCAGACCGGGGAAAATCTCTTGCGGAAAAGCAGATTAAGATTCTTACGAGCGCTTCGGCCTACGTTAAGACAGGGGGAAAGCTGTTATACAGCACATGTACTCTTAACAGGTGTGAGAACGCCGACGTGGTAGGAAAGTTCCTTCAGAAAAACAGAAGCTTCGAGCTGGTGGAAACGAAGCAGCTTCTGCCGGAGAAGGACGGCCCGGACGGATTTTTCATGGCGCTTATGAGAAAGCGGATATAGTGTATTTAGTGAAAGGAGAAGCTTCCTGTGGAAGTAGGTTTCAAAACCGACAAGGGTATAAGGAGAAGCAACAACGAGGACGCGTTCTTCGTCATGAAGAAGGACAGGGTTTTCATAGTTGCCGACGGAGTGGGCGGAAACCGCTCCGGAGAGATTGCAAGCAGAACGACGGTCAACGGCATGGCCAGCTTTGTGGAGGAACATCCCGTAGAGGCTCTTAAGACGGAAGATGAAATAAGGGATTATTTTCTCGACTGTATTTCCGACGCCAATCGGAGAGTCCGGGACGTTGCCAGATGGCATAAAAGAAACAGGGGAATGGCGACGACGGTAGTTGCAGCCTTTGTCCCGTATAACAGAGACAACGCAATCTACATCGTAAACGTAGGCGACAGCCGTGCGTACATTCTCCGTGATGACAATCTTGAACAGATTACGGAGGATCACACATACGTCAATACGCTGGTGAAGGCCGGCATCATCACGAAGGCGGAGGCCATGGAGCGTGAAGACAAGAATATGATCACGAGAGCCATCGGAGCCGACGACGTGGTGGAGGCGGACTTTTTCACCGTAAACATAAAAAAAGGAGATATTATCCTGATATGTACGGACGGACTATATTCGGAGGTGACGGAGCCCGAGCTCATAGCTCATCTGAAGAAGGACGAATCCATGTCCGACATCTGCGGAGAGCTGGTTGAGACTGCCAATCTCAACGGAGGCAGCGACAACATAACGGCAATATGTATCAGGATTACGGAGGAAGATATACATGAGTAAACTACTTGCAGGCAGATACGAACTGGTCGAAAAGATCGGCGAAGGCGGCATGGCGGTCGTTTATAAAGGACGGGACAGACTTCTCAACAGATATATAGCGATAAAGATTCTGAGACCGGAGTTCACAAAGGACGCGCAGTTCATAGAGAGCTTTAACCGTGAGTCCCAGGCTGCCGCCGGACTTCAGCATCCCAATATCGTAGGGGTATACGACGTAGGCGCCGAGGGCAGCATTCACTTTATCGTAATGGAGCTGGTGGACGGAAGACCTTTAAGCGACATCATTGCGGAAAAGGGACCGCTTAACTACAAGACGGCCATAGAAATTGCCAAGCAGGTGGCGTCTGCCTTAAGTCTCGCCCACAAGCACAACATCATTCACAGAGATGTTAAGCCTCACAATATAATGATAACCACCGACGGCATGGCAAAGCTTACGGATTTCGGCATAGCAAGGGCCGTAAGCAGCTCCACCATGGTGGCCGAGACAAGCAAGATAATAGGCTCGGTTCACTACTTCTCGCCGGAACAGGCAAGAGGTTCATATGTGGACGAGCGTTCGGACATATATTCCCTTGGCATCGTTCTCTATGAGATGCTTACGGGAAAGGTTCCTTTTGACGGGGAAAATCCGGTACAGGTGGCGCTCATGCACATAAACAACGAGATGACGCCTCCGTCAAAGCTCGTATCGGGGATCCCGCCTGCGCTGGAACAGATAGTCATGAAAGCGACCGATAAATATCAGTCCAACAGATACGCCACGGCGGACGAGATGCTTTCGGATCTTTCCAACCTGGAGTTCATATCGAGCCGGGTAGGGGACAGCGTCTTTGCCGGAGCGGGCAAGAGCCCTACGATGGTGAACATTCCGGTGAGAACGGAAGAAAATAACGACGAAGAACTTGCGAAGATCGTGGGAGAGTCCGGAAAGTCGCAGAAAAAGCAGTCGAAGAAGGCTTCCTCCGAGGGAGGCGGCAAAGGCGGCAAGGGTAAAAAAGCCGCAATCGGCATCGCAGCCGCGGTGGTATTGATTGCCGCTGTTTTCGGGGCGCTCTATGCTCTCGGATTTATCGGAGGAAAGGCCGACGTGGAAATCCCGAGCGTCCTGGATATGACATACGAGGAAGCGAAGGACGAGCTTGAGGCGGCGGGCCTTGAGATAGAGATGGGAGAAGAAGTTGAAACCGAGGACAAGGATCCGGGAATCGTAGTCTCCCAGTCTCCTAAGGAAGGCGTGAAGGTAAAGGAAGGCTCTAAGGTAACGGTGGATATAAGCGTAAGCCCTGAGGGCGGCCTTGTTCCAAGCCTTATAGGAGAGAAGTACGATAAGGCTGCCATCGAGGATATTCTCGAAGAATACGGATTTACGCTGGGAACCGTAAGCGAAGACAGCAGCAGCCAGTACGAAAAGGGCTACATTATGGATCAGGATCCGAGCCCGGGTACCAGCGCCGACAAGGATACGGCCATAAACATAGTTGTAAGCCAGGGAAAGGAAAAGCCTAAGATGCCAAGACTTCTCGGACTTACCGTAGATCAGGCCGAAGCGGCTCTTAACGATCAGGGTCTGGTTCTGGGAATACCGAAGTACGCGGAAAGCAACCTCTATGAGCCGGGAACCGTAATGGAACAGCAGTACCAGGAGGGAACCGAGCTTGAAGAGGGAACGACCGTGGACATCGTAATAGCAAAATCGCCTTCCACGGGAACGGGCGGTGAAACCGGTGGAGGCGACTCGGGTGAAGGCGGCGAGTCCGGCGGAGATAACGGCTCGGGAGAAGCTTCCGGCGGTGACGCCCAGGCTTCGGCATAGGCAGGCCGGATTATGACAGGAGTAATAATTAAAGGAATCGGCGGTTTTTACTATGTGAAAACCGCTGACGGCGTATTTCAGGCAAAAGGCCGTGGAAAGTTCAAAAAGGACAGGTTCATCCTGGCCGTAGGCGACAGGGTGGACCTTCAGGTTAGAGAGGACGGGGATTCCGTTATCGAATCGGTATATCCGAGGAAGAACTCCTTCATACGTCCTCCCGTTGCCAACGTTGACAGGTTCATAATAACCGTTACGGCATCAAAGCCCGCCCCTGATTTCGGCATAATAGACAGGTTTCTCGTAACGGCGGAAAAAGCCGGAGCCGAGGCCGTAATCTGCATCAATAAGATTGACAGAGCGGACGGAGAGATTCTGGCAGGTCTGAAAGAGGTGTACGAGCCCCTTTATCCGGTAATCACGGTAAGCGGAAGAACAGGACAGGGACTTGATGTCTTTAGGGAGTACATAGAGGGCTGCTCCGTGGCCTTTGCCGGACCGTCCGGCGTGGGTAAGTCCACCATAATAAACAGGCTTATTCCGGGCGCCGCTATGGAGACGGGAAGAATCAGCCGCAAGACGGACAGAGGAAGACACACGACCAGGCACGTGGAGCTCTTTGAAGCCTTTGGCGGAATGGTTTTCGACACCCCGGGATTCACGTCCTTTGACATTCCCGACATGGACGAAAGAGAGCTTTCGGAGTACTACCCCGAGATATTTAAAGCGTCCGAAGGATGCAGGTTCGACGACTGTATGCATCTTGGAGAACCGGGCTGCCGGGTCAAGGCGGAAGTGGAAGAAGGCATTATCAGCCCGTCGAGGTACCGGTCCTACAAAGCCGGCATAGAGGAGCTCAGAAAGAGAAGAAAGTATTAGATAGCATTAGAAAGTATTAGGAGGCAGGATATGGCAGTACTGGCGCCGTCCCTTTTGTCGGCGGATTTTGCGAAGTTAGGCGAAGATGCCGTAAAGGTAAGCGAAGGCGGAGCGGCATATCTTCACATTGACGTTATGGACGGACACTTCGTTCCCAACATTTCCTTCGGGGCGGGAGTGATGAAATCCCTTAACGGATACGAAACCGCGCCTTACGACGTTCACCTTATGATAGAAAACCCTGATAAATACGTGGGCGATTTTGTGACGGACAAGACCGAATACATCGTCGTTCATCAGGAGGCGTGCGTTCACCTTCACAGAACCCTTCAGCTCATAAAGTCTCACGGCGTTAAGGCGGGAGTCGCCATAAATCCTGCAACGCCGGTTTCGACCCTTCAGTGCATACTGGCGGACTGCGATCTGGTTCTCGTAATGAGCGTGAACCCGGGCTTCGGCGGACAGAGCTTTATTCCGGCGGCCGAGGGAAAGATAAAAGAGCTGGCACGGATAAGGGCGGAAAAGGGCTATAACTACGCCATCGAGGTGGACGGAGGCGTGAACCTTGAAAACGCAAGGCTGCTGAAAGAAGCAGGGTGCGACATTCTCGTGGCAGGCTCCGCGGTATTCGGCGCAAAGGACGCGAAAGAGAGAGTAAGGGAGTTTAACGGGATAATAAAAGCGTAAATCGTCAGACGTTATTGGGATTCCGCGTTTTTTATTGATTCCCCAATAACCGGTTATTGGGAAATCACATCGTTTTTTAGTTTCCCGATAACGTATGTGAGAATTTCGCTCTGCGGCTATGTCTGCAGGCATTTTCGGTTATTGGGATATGTAGAATATGATTGAAATCCCAAAACCGGGTTTTGGGAAAATGAGGATTCTTTAGAAAACACAAAACACCACATCGATTCGCATCATACTCGCAACCCATATTACGTGGAACAAACTGCAATCAACTTAGCATAGACTCTTCGGCAAAAAGTTCCATAGTTAACGTCCCGTTTTTGCAATTCAGGGACGTTAAATAAATACTTTACCGGGAAACAAAATTCGCTTAGTTTTTCGGGTAACGTCCCGGGGGAGCGCAAGTATGGATTTACAGTGGTAACGTCCCAAAAAATCAAGGGTTAAAGCAATTTAACAGATGGAAAAAGCAAATAATTTAACCGGAAATTATCG
>CALXBQ010000020.1 GCA_944386595.1 uncultured Clostridia bacterium | reverse complement strand
ACTGCCGCCGTAAACAAACGGACGCTTGTAAGCGGAAGTTACAATGGAGAGAATACCGACTGTGTATCTGGCGCACAGGTGGATAACGCTGTATTCTGGCCGCTTTCCACAGCGGAAGCAAACATGGTAAGTAATGATATAAGAGCATTGTCAACAGAACATGCAAACTGGGCGATGTACTACTGGTGGCTACGCTCCCCCGGCCGTGGTTACGGTGCCGCCGTCGTGATTGGTGGTGGCCATGTCGACAACGATGGGAGCAATGTCGACGGAGAGTTTGGTGTTCGTCCCGCTTTTAATTTAGATCTGAACTCTGTCCTCTTCACATCTGCCGCCGCAGGCGGCAAAATCCCCGCCGCTGGAAGCGGCGGTAATCAAGGCGGCGAAGCCGCCGACGCGATTTTTGAAATTGGCGATTATGACGGCAACGAGTGGAAATTGACGCTTTTAGATAATAGCCGCAATTTTGCCGTAACGGAAAAAACCGCCAGCGGCAAGCCCGGCGATACCATTACGCTGAATTACTCCGGTGCGACCACCGGGACAAATGAATATATCTCTGTCATCATTGCGGATAACAGCGGCGCACAGTATTACGGCAGAGTGGCGCAGCCGGCCGAAGCAAGCGGCACGGCGGAGGTCACCATTCCCGCCGGCCTCGCGGTGGGAACCTATACCCTTTATGTGTTCAGCGAGCAGTACAACGGCGATTATAAAACCGACTACGCCAGCGCCTTCGAGGAGGTTTCCCTGACCGTAACCCCCGACAAAACCATTATGCTGGGGACAAGTGGGATCAGCGGCTATGACGGAACAAACGGCTACGACTATATCTATTACGGCAACTGGACTGCGCCGGACAGCTACACCACTTCCGGCCCTATCAAATGGCGGGTGCTGGACGACCAGACCAATACAGGCAACGAAGGGCTGTTCCTGCTCTCCGACGTCCTGTTAGGCAGTGGTACGCGCGGAGGTGTATATTTTGATAATTCTTCCCCGTACAGCAACGTATGGCAGGGCAGCGACGCGCAAACGTGGTGCAATAATTTTTACACCAATAATTTTTCCACAGGCGAACAGAGCGCGGTACTTGCCACTACGAAAAGCGATGATGGGTTTACAAGCAGTACAAGCGATGCTCCGTTTGCAGCGTCTGTAAATATTCTAAACGGGGACAAGGTATTTTTCCTCTCGGCAGAGGAAGCGGAAAAAAGCGAGTACGGTTTTGATAGTAATACGACGCGTGTCGCCAATTATGGCGACAGCGCCGGAGTGTGGTGGCTCCGCTCGCCTTACGCGTACGGCACGGACTATGCGGGCGCGGTCCTCGATCATGGTGTGTACGGTGGCATCGTGAGCATTGGCTGGGCTGCTCGTCCCGCTTTTAATTTAGATCTGAAATCTGTCCTCTTCACATCTGCCGCCGTAGGCGGCAAATCCGCAAACGGCATGGACAGCGGATTAACGGCGGTAGACGATTATACCGGAAGCGATTGGAAACTGACGCTTCTGGACGACAGCCGCAACAGCTTTACCGCAGATGTAAACGGACAGACAAGTGCTTCCGCAGGGGCGGGTTGCAGTATAGAGGTAAGCTATTCCGGCGCGCAGACAGGCAATAACGAATATGTCTCCGCTCTGCTCTGCGACAGCAACGACAATGTGCTTTACTACGGCAATATCGCTAAAGACAAGGCAAGCGGCAAGGCAACGCTCAATATCCCTTCCGGACTTGCTGCGGGTAATTACACACTGAAAGTATTTTCGGAGCAGTGCAACGGGGACAAGATGACCGATTATGCCAGCGCGTTTCAGGATATTTCGTTGACCGTTACAGAGTATGTAGCTCCTTTCACCGGCGGGACCGTAATTTCCAAACCGACCACTTCCCGCATATCAGGTGATGACCGCTTTGAGACGGCAGTAAAGGTAGCAGATCAGCTTAAAAAGGAACTTGGCGTAACTAAGTTTAATGCAATAGTAGTTACATACAGCGATGAGTTTGCAGATGCATTATCAGCTTCAGCCCTTGCTCAGGAAAACGAAGTCCCAGTCCTTGTAGTAAATGAAAACAACGAGGAATATGTAAAGAAATACATAGAGCAGAACTTCGTCAAAGACGGTAAGGTCTACATTATGGGCGGAAACGCAGTAGTGACAGAGAGATTTGAAAACAATCTTTCGGAGTTTAATACTGTACGTTTAGGAGGATCCGACAGATATGAAACTAATCTCTTGGCATTTAAGCAGCTTAACTTAAGCGGAAAAGATACAATAATAATAGCCTCCGGCCTTGATTATGCAGACGCCCTTTCTGCATCATCAACGGGACTTCCGATTATGATAATGGGAGATAAGCTTACAGATTCACAGATTGCATATCTTAAAACTCTTGGAGGAAATGATACCTACTATATCGTAGGAGGAACAGCTGCAGTAAGCAGTGAAGTAGAAAAGCAGCTTAAATCACTCAATCTCGGAACCGTAAACCGTCTTGCAGGAGAGGACAGATATGAGACAAGCGCACTCATAGCAGAAACATTCTACAGTAGAACTACCCTGGCATATCTTGCATCGGGAGATGACTTCCCGGACGGCCTAACAGGCGGAGTACTTGCAGGACTTTCAAGAGACGGTAAAGGCGCGCCGTTGCTCCTTGTAAATGAACGCAACACAAGTCCTGCGGCATCATACATAGAAGATGCAGGAGTAAGAACAGTAAAAGCCATAGGCGGAACAGCTGTCATATCAGATGAAACACTAAAAGCAGTAATCTAACCACAAACCCACTGGAGCGGAGGAGAACCCCTCCGCTCTTTTCTATTGCAGAGAATAGCTCCATATGCCTTGTGGGCCACTGAAGCCGAAAACAGCCATCGCGGCCGACGAAATCTGTGCCACCGCAGGCAACAATCAGAGATATGGCCCAGATTTCGGCTTTGAAAGCCTGATGGAGAAGCGAAAATCTGGGCCACTTGCCGGGATTTTGGCGGTTTTGCAGTAAAATCCATGGGCCGCGAACCGGAAAACGGGGGCTCGCGGCCCAGGCCACCGCGCCGCGCACTTTGACGGCCCCGCGGCCCAGACCATAGCCTGAAACACCGCCGTGCTGCGCACTTTGACGGGGCTCGCGGCCCAGCGCCGCCGCATCGCACCTTTTGACCCTGCCACAGCCAGCACCGCCTCGCCGCGCACTTTGACGAGGCTCGCGGCCCAGACTACCGCCGTAAATAAAAAAACTCTTGCAATAACAAAGCCCCTTGACTATAATAAAGAATGTAATTATTAAGGCCTGTGCGTTTCGATGACTGACCGGCTGAAAGACTTACATTGTGGAGGTTTTGAAAATGACTACTTTTGAGAAAATCAGAGAGATAATCATGGAGCAGCTTTCCGTAGACGAATCCATGGTTACCATAGACACCAATCTTATGAAGGATCTTGAGGCAGACTCTCTGGACGCCGTGGAGATCATAATGGCCATCGAAGAGGAATTCGGAATCGAAATTCCTGACGAAGAGGCAGAAAAATTCCAGACAGTAAACGATCTCGTTAAATACGTAGACGCGCACGTTGAATAGTTCACCCGGCGCGGATAAGATGACTTACTAAACCCGTCAGCCCGCCTGACGGGTTTTTAAGGATACAGACCTTTACGATTGAAAGGACAGGATCAGACTGATATGAAGAAAAATACGAAAATATCCAATGCGGTAATAAAGAGACTTCCCAGATATCGCCGCTATCTCTATGAGCTGAGAAAGAAGGGGGTAGAGAAGATTTCCTCCAAGGAGTTCAGCAATCTCATAGGATATACCGCATCTCAGATAAGACAGGATCTCAATAACTTCGGCGGATTCGGCCAGCAGGGGTACGGATACAGCGTAGAGGGACTTTACGATGAAATAAGCGCCATACTGGGCCTGGACAGGGAATACAGAATGGTAATACTCGGCGCAGGAAATTTGGGCCAGGCTATAATCAAGTACACCAAGGTTCACAAGAGCGGGTTCAAGGTGTGCGCAGCCTTTGAGGTAAAGCCGTCCCTTATAGGAAAGGAAATAGACGGACTTAAGATATACGACTACGAGGACATCGTGGAATACGTGGAAAACGAGAACATCGACATAGGAATAATCTGCGTGGACGAGAAGAACGCCCAGGAGGTAGCGGACAAGCTTTCCTTTGCGGGAGTAAAGGGAATATGGAACTTTGCGCCTACGGACATCGAGGTGCCTCCTCATGTGGCTCTTGAAAACGTCCACCTTTCCGACAGTCTTCACGCTCTTGCCTATCATATGAACGACATACATAAGAAGGAGTCTGCGGCAAAGGAGTCCAAGTAGGCTGTGCTGCCTTTGGGAAAACAAAGGTCGGATAAAATAAAACGAGGCTGCTCACGGAGAACAGCCTCATCTCATTTTCATTATTGATGGATATATTAGCCTTCAACAGGTGCGTCAACAGGGCAGGTGCTTGCGCAGGATCCGCAGTCGATGCACTTGTCAGCGTCGATTACATACTGACCGTCACCCTCGGTGATAGCCTCTACAGGACATTCAGCAGCACATGCGCCACAGCTAATGCAGGCATCAGTAATTTTGTAAGCCATTGGTATTTCCTCCTTTAGTCATGTCATTAAAATCCGTTATCATTATAACAGAAGGGCAGAAATAAGTAAAGATGAAAGTTTACTCATTAACGGGCAAAAGCGGCACGGGCAAGTCGTTTCAGGCGATCAGCCTTTGCAGCGAAAAGGGAATAGAAAGCATCATAGACGACGGTCTTTTCATATACCGCGACCGTGTTGAAGCGGGCATTTCCGCCAAGCGTCAGAAAACTATGGTCGGCGCCATAAAGACTGCTCTTTTCACAGACGACGATCACGCGGAATCCGTAAGAAGGAGAATCGCGGAGCTTAAGCCTGAGAAGCTTCTGATAATAGGAACGTCGGATAAAATGGCGGACAGGATCACGGCTCGACTGGGGCTGCCCGCAGTTTCCGAGAGAATATACATAGAGGACATTACAACCGAAGAGGAGAGGGAAATTGCGGACAGGCAGCGCCACGGACAGGGAAAGCACGTAATACCTGTGCCTACCTTACAGCTCAAGAGAGATTTTGCTGGGTATTTTCTCGATCCTATGCGTATTTTCAGGGAGAGAAGCGTCGCGGGCAGGGCCGCTCAGGCGGAAAAGACGGTGGTGCGCCCTACGTTCAGCTATATGGGAGAGTTTTATATTTCGGATACCGTGCTGACCGATATAGCGGTGTGCGTCGGCGAGGAGACGAAGGGCATCGCTGCGGTGAGCGGCGTATATGAGAACACCGAGCCGGATAACCTGACTCTCAAGGTATCCGTTTCCATAGACAGGACTTCCCGGATCTGGGAGGTGGCGGAGAGCTTTCAGAGGAAGCTTGCGGAGGTAATAGAGAGAATGACGGCTTTTAACGTTGTGAGGCTGGACGTGGAGATAAAGGAAGTGATTTAAGCTTATGGCAGAATACGTAATCGAAAACGTCAGAGATTTTCATCCAGAGCACATATTCGAGTGCGGACAGTGCTTCAGATGGAACAGACAGGACGACGGCTCCTATACGGGAACGGCTATGGGCAGGACCGTAAATATCAGGCTTTGTCCGGAAGGAGATGAAGGTGAGAAAACCTGCGCCGGAAAGGTTATAATCAAAAACGCCTCGCCTGAGGATTACGAAAAAATATGGAGACAATACCTGGATTTGGACAGGGATTACGGCATGATAAAGCAAAGGCTTTCGGCCGGAGATGAGGTTATGGAAAATGCCGTTGCCGCAGGAAGAGGAATAAGGATTTTAAAACAGGATCTCTGGGAGACCATAGTTTCTTTCATAATTTCACAGAACAACAATATTCCGAGGATAAAGGGCTGCATCGAGAAGCTTTCGGCTCTCGCGGGAGAAAGACTTGAGGATTACGATGGACAGGCCGTCTACGCTCTGCCTACGGTTGAGAGGCTTGCACGCCTGGAGTCAGATGACCTTGCTCCCGTAAGGCTGGGATACAGAGCGCCCTACCTTATAAAGACCGCCAGAATGGTGGCGGAGAAGGGACTTCCCGAAAATTACGAGGAGGTTTCGGCTCTCTGCGGCGTAGGCCCTAAGGTGGCAAACTGCATAACCCTTTTCGGCCTTCACGATCTTTCCAGCTTCCCAATAGACGTCTGGGTGCGCAGGGTCATGAACGAGATGTACGGTTTTGAGGAAAAGGACGTCCGCGGAATGGCAGCCTTTGCGGCAGAGAGATTCGGCGAGCTGGGAGGAATAGCCCAGCAGTATCTGTTCTATTACATACGCAGTAAAAAAGGAGAAAGTTAAAAGTGAGGTACGATTTTATTCTTAAGAATTGCCGCCTTATAGACGGCGCGGGAGGTCCGTGGAGAAGAGCCGATGTGGGCGTAAAAGACGGCAGGATTGCCTTTACGGGAAAAGCTCCGGAAAATGCGGAAGCGGAAGAAGTCATAGACTGTGAGGGCCTTTACCTTGCTCCCGGATTTATAGACATTCACTCCCACAGCGACACTACAATTTTAGATAATCCGGCGGCGGAAAGCAGGATTCTTCAGGGTATCACGACGGAGCTGGGAGGAGACTGCGGAATTTCGGCGGCTCCCGTAAGCGGCGATCCGTCAAAGAGAAAGCTGGTGAGAGACTACGTCGGGGATATGGAATACAACTGGAGCTCCGTGGGAGAGTTTCTGGACGTGGTTGAAGAGGCGGGACCTTCTGTTAACTTCGCTACGGCAGTGGGCCACGGAACAGTCAGAATAGGAGCCATGGGATTCGACGACAGGGAGCCTGACGAAGCCGAGATGAATGAGATGAAGGATATCCTGAGGAAGGCTCTTGAGGACGGCGCGTTCTGCCTTTCCAGCGGTCTCATCTACCCTCCGGGAGTGTTCTCAAAGACTGACGAAATGGCAGAGCTGTGCACCGTCTTAAAGGATTACGGGGCGTTTTACGAAACCCATATGAGAAACGAAGGAGACCGGGTGGTGGAAGCCGTTGCCGAGGCCATAGAAGTGGCAAGGCGGGCGGACATTCCCCTTCAGATCTGTCACCACAAGGTTCTTCAGGAGGCGAACTGGGGGAAGTGCCGCATAACGACAGAGATGATAGAAAAGGCCAGGGAAGAGGGTATAGACGTTCAGTGCGACCAGTACCCTTACAGGGCGTCAGCGACCTCTCTCGATTCCAACGCGCCGGACTGGGCCTTTGATGGCGGAGTGGAGGCTCTCCTCGAAAGGCTGAAGGACCCGGAGACGAGAAAGCGCATAAACGCCGAGGCGGAGGAAAGCCACGTGGGAAGATGGGACAAAATCTTCGTATCCAGCACCGCAAGCTCCGAATACGCCTGGACCGTGGGAAAGAACATAGCCGAGATAGCGGAGATAAGAGGCGTAAGCTGCGCCGATGCATGCTTTGATATAATCGTGGATTCCGGAGACAGGGCAGGAGAGATAAATTACGGCATGTGCGAAGAGGATATCGAGTTCATAATGAGAAAGCCTTACGTCATGACCGGCTCCGACGGACAGTCTCTTGGCCTCGATTTTGACGGAATACCGCATCCGAGAAACTACGGGACATTCCCGAGAGTCATAGCCCATTACGCCAGAGACAGAAAGCTTTTCACCGTGGAAGAGGCGGTGAGAAAGATGACGTCCATGCCTGCGGCAAGACTGGGACTTACAGACAGAGGGCTTGTAAAGGAAGGATTTATGGCGGATCTGGTGCTCTTTGACCTTGAAAGCCTTGAGGACACGCCTACTTTTGAGAATCCGAAGGTTGCCTGCAGAGGCATAAGGAGAGTATACGTAAACGGAGTCCTGACGGCAAGGGACGGCGTACACACAGGCGCAAGGGCGGGCCGTGTTTTGAGGAGGAAGAACAATGATTGATGAAATACTTAAGGAGATATCCGGGATAAGCGGACATACGGGCTTCTACTACAAAAATCTCGTTACGGGAGAGACGGCTTCGTATCATGAAAAGGACGAGTTTTTTGCGGCAAGTATCATAAAGCTTCCGCTGTTCATGTCGGCGCTTCTGCTGGAATCAAAGGGTGAAATATCCTTAAAGGACAAAGTGGTCATCACGGACGGACAAAAGGTGCCGGGATGCGGAGCCGTAAAGGAAATGACGGGAGACGTTGAAATCGATCTGGCTTCCCTGTGCAGGCTTATGGTAGTCATAAGCGACAACACGGCAACAAACGCCGTATTCAGGTATATTGGCCGGGACACGGTTCGGAAATGCTTTAACGAACTGGGCTTTTACGGGACGATGATGAACCGCGAGCTTTACGACTACGAAACCGAAGCGAAGGGCATTAACAATTTCATAGTGCCGGAGGAGCTGGGAAAGGCTCTTGAAAGGCTGTACAAAGGAGAGATTATAAGTCCCGAGGCATCCGAAAAGGTAATAGAGGTGCTGAAGCGACAGCAGGTGGAGCACAAACTGAGGGGAAGAATAACCGACGATGTCGCCATTGCCCACAAGACGGGCGAGGAGGACGGCACCACCCACGACGTGGGAATAATATACGGCAGCAAGCCTTTTGTCGTATGCTTCGCCTCCAACCGGGTTTACGTGCCAGAGTTCGAGGATTTCATAAGACGGACAGCGGCAAAGCTCTACGAAGAGAACAGGTAGCCGTACATGGCCGAAAAGGAAAAGGGATTCGTCCGGAAACGCTGCGAAAACCGCGGCTCTTCCGGACGCCGGCTTTCTAAAAATGATTTTAAAAAAACACACGGAATTTTGTCTTGACAAGCATTTGCATTTGTGATAAATTAATAGAGCTGAGTTACTGCTGAGGGGTTCACGGTGATTCGTGAAATCTTCGAGAAGTCCTTGACAGAGCCCGGTACATATGATAAACTGTTATGGCGTGTCAACGTGATGCCACGGTTAATAGGGGCGTTTAGCTCAGCTGGGAGAGCATCTGCCTTACAAGCAGAGGGTCATAGGTTCGAGCCCTATAACGCCCACCATTATTCAGTCGCGGCCTGGTAGTTCAGTTGGTTAGAATGCCAGCCTGTCACGCTGGAGGTCGACGGTTCGAGCCCGTTCCAGGTCGCCAATTTTTCTGAAAGCGCATGCTGGCGTGGCTCAACGGTAGAGCAGCTGATTTGTAATCAGCAGGTTGGGGGTTCGATTCCCTCCGCCAGCTCCAATAAATAAAATATCGCCTGCCGGTGCGTACCCGGCGTCAGGTAAAATAACAAGACTAGATTTGGAAAAACTATTTCGAGGGATTCCCGAGTGGCCAAAGGGGGCGGACTGTAAATCCGTTAGCTGAGCTTTCGATGGTTCGAATCCATCTCCCTCGACCAATTTTCTAAATCATGTGCGGAAGTGGCTCAGGGGTAGAGCATCGCCTTGCCAAGGCGAGGGTCGCGAGTTCGAATCTCGTCTTCCGCTCCAATTATGCGGATGTAGTTCAATGGTAGAACCTCAGCCTTCCAAGCTGATGGCGTGAGTTCGATTCTCATCATCCGCTCCATTTTTTCAAATTTAGTGTGGGCTCATAGCTCAGCTGGATAGAGCAACGGCCTTCTAAGCCGTGTGTCCGGGGTTCGAATCCCTGTGGGCTCACCAATTTTACTTGATGACATTGGGGTATCGCCAAGTGGTAAGGCAACGGACTTTGACTCCGTCATTCGTAGGTTCGAGTCCTGCTACCCCAGCCAGAGGAGTTTATTTGACCCATTAGCTCAGTCGGCAGAGCACTTGACTTTTAATCAAGGTGTCCGGAGTTCGAATCTCCGATGGGTCACCATTTACATAAATCACAACCATCGGGGAGAGGTGTCCGAGTGGTTTAAGGAGCTGGTCTTGAAAACCAGTGATTCCGAAAGGGACCGTGGGTTCGAATCCCACCCTCTCCGCCAGGATACTCTCGTTTATATCGTATACCGCAAGCCTTGGAGAAGTACTCAAGTGGCTGAAGAGGACGGTTTGCTAAACCGTTAGGGTTCGTTATTAGGGCCGCATGGGTTCGAATCCCATCTTCTCCGCCATTTTACTTAGGGGTATAGCTCAGTTGGTAGAGCAGTGGTCTCCAAAACCACGTGCCGTGGGTTCGAATCCTACTGCCCCTGCCAATTTCCTTAAAAACATAATAACGGGGTGTAGCGCAGTTTGGTAGCGCAACTGGTTTGGGACCAGTGGGCCGCGGGTTCAAATCCTGCCACCCCGACCATTTTATGTGATGAGGGCCATTAGCTCAGTTGGTCAGAGCGTCCGGCTCATAACCGGCAGGTCCTGGGTTCAAGTCCCCGATGGCCCACCATTTAATTTAATACCTTTTGCCCAGATAGCTCAGTAGGTAGAGCAGGGGACTGAAAATCCCCGTGTCCTTGGTTCAATTCCGAGTCTGGGCACCACTTGTAAAGGACGTCCGTTGCCAGCGTATGCTCGACGGTCGTTTTTTCGTTTTTGGGATAGGGAGGGTGGAATGGGAGCTGCCTTAAGACGGAGTTAACGGAGTTATAGGTAAAGATTTGACTTACGGGAAGCTGACTATAACGGTTTCATCGTAAAAACTGCAAAAACAGCAAATGTGACGATAACTACATGCGTTATTCGAAGGCTGTGGAGGGTTCCGGTTATCGTAAAAACTCATATTTCGAGAGTTTCCACAATAAAATGGTTATTGGCAAATTGCTGAACTGAATATATTTACGATAACCGGATATCAGCGATCATCTATTTCCGGTATCAAAACCTCCGAATACCTCCGAAAATGCTTAGTTTTTCGGGTAACGTCCCGGGGGAGCGCAAGTATGGATTTACAGTGGTAACGTCCCAAAAAATCAAGGGTTAAAGCAATTTAACAGATGGAAAAAGCAAATAATTTAACCGGAAATTATCG
>CALXBQ010000019.1 GCA_944386595.1 uncultured Clostridia bacterium | reverse complement strand
CAGCTCATATGAAGGGTGGAACGGTGAAAAAGTAAACCAGAATCGGGCGAGGCTTGTAAATGGTTGAATTTTATTAAACCGAATCGCAGGTTTGCCTGGGAAAAGTTGAACTGAGTGTTACCTTCAGCGTATTAACATGCACGAAACATATATTCCCGTTTTGCGTTGAAATTTCAACCCTTTCCTGTCATTTTATCAACACTTTTTGTCCTATAACCCTCAACCAACGAAAAAAGACCCGCATCGCGGGTCTTTAATTTTCTATATAGGTCAAACTCTCTTACGCCGGAAGCCCGTAGTATTCCTCCAGGGTGATCCAGTCGCTGCCGTTGTAGAGGGTTTCAGCCAGCTCCTTTCCCACATAGCGCACGTGCCAAGGGGCGTAGGCAAATCCTGTTTCGGCTTCCTTGCCGTCGGGATATCTGATTATGAAGCCGTACTTATAGCAGTTTTCGTTAAGCCATTTGCCCTCGTCGGTGGCTGCAAATTCTGCGGCGAGTTCCGGGTTCGCCCGGTCATTGGACGTATTGATGTCGGCGGCGAGGCCTGTCTGATGTTCGGAGCGGCCCGCCTCTGCGCAGTAGAGCTTAGCCTCGTCCTCTCCGAAATTAGCGGTCATGGTGGCGTAGCGGCTGTTCTGAATCGAGTAGCCTCTGTAGCCGTAGAGCATGTAGATGCTCAGGCCGTCCGAAGCTGCGGCGGCCCGCATCTCCGTGAAAGCGTTATACATATCGGCGGTAAGCCCCGGTCCGTAGCCCGGCTGAAGGGGTATGCTGCCGTTTACGATAACCGTTCCGTCTACGGTGGTTACGCCGTTCCTGTCTATATTGCCCTCGAAGCCCTTATCAGTCACGAATGAAACGTTTCCGTCCTCGTCCTTAAGACTTTCAGGTATTGACGAGTAGTCCGATATATCTATTACGTTTAAGGTGAAATCCTGAATGGTCTCGTTTCCGGAAGAATCGGATGCGGCAAAGCTCAGGTCGAAGGAACCCGGTTCGTCGGTGCTGTAATCGCCTGAAAGGCGTACGTCAATCTCCTCTCCCGAATTGTCGCCGGCTTTTGCGGCGGCGGTCATATCCGGGCTGCTCCCTTTGAGGACGTTAACGGCGGAGCCGCATTCTATGACAGGAGGGGTGGTGTCCTGAATCTCAACGTCTATAAAGTATTCCTTTTCCTTGCCGTCTATGGATATCACCACGGTGCATTCGGTCTTTCCCAGGTCGGACGTGTCCACTGCGGCGTCCTGACTCACCGTTCCGCCGTCGTCGATGGATTCTATAAACGACGAGGCCATGACGTCCGAGTTTATCTCGGCTGCCGGGTGGCTTTCCGTCAGGTGGACCTTGGAGTTTATCCCGAAAAGATTTACGTATATGAACATAATAAGAAGGGCAAGAACAACAACGCCTATTGCGGCGCCGACAGCCCTTACCACATAATAACTCTTCTTTCGCCTGGCGAATATGTATTTATTTCTCTTCCTGCTGTTAGAATACATAATCCGAGTCCCCCCTGGTACTAAAGCACGATGCTCCTGTTTTCCATTATGGTGGAGAAGACCACCTGGGTTTCAGTCTTTCCGAACACCTGAAGTCTTCCGAGGAATTCGTCAAGAGCCGAGGTAGTGGTGAACACGACCTGCATCAGCATGGAATAAGGCCCGGTGATGTGGTGGCACTCTATAATGTTAGGTTCGCCCTTGACAAAGTCGGTAAACTTGTCTCTGTCCTCCGGCTCCACGGTAATCATAATGAAGGCCTTGACGATGTATCCCATTCTTTCAAGGTCTATCTCCGCATGATAGCCTTTTATGTAGCCTTCCTTCTCCAGCTTATCCAGCCTTGCCGATACGGCAGGCGTAGTGAGATAAGCCTCTGCCGAAAGCTCCTTGAGCGGTGTTCTCGCGTTGCTGCTTAACTTTTTTAGTATTCTGAAGTCAATTTCATCTAATGCTTTCATATGTCAACCTGCTTTTTTTAAAAAAACTACTTAAATAATAACATATTTAAAGGAAAATTGGAAGAAAAAGCTGATTTTATGTCTGCGTACTTTGACGGCGCATTCGGCGAAGCTTTCCCTGCGCTTATTTTGGCGTGTAGCCGAGAATCTTAAGAGTCTGATAGCCCTTTGACGTTATGCGCATGCCGGCTCTTCCGGCGCCTATGGTGATGAGAGAGCTGTCGCTCATATCCCGCAGAATTTCACGGAGATTCTTGTCCCCGATTGAAATGC
The DNA here is from genome assembly GCA_944386595.1 of uncultured Clostridia bacterium. Classification (GTDB taxonomy): domain Bacteria; phylum Bacillota; class Clostridia; order Peptostreptococcales; family Anaerovoracaceae; genus Avanaerovorax. Next base: position 26,935 of record CALXBQ010000019.1, on the reverse strand, counting down.
CCCGCTCTTTAAGTCTCTTTGAAAGGACGCTTCGGCCTATGCCGTGGGACAGCTGGGTTCCCGAGGAGATAATATCGAGAATCTGACGCCTTATATTCTCCTTGTCAAAGGCAGGCACTCCCGGCGCTTCGCCTGCAGGCAGAATGTTACCGCTCTCGTCGTAGATGTTAAGGTATGCCGGCAGGGTCTTAAACGTCTCAAAATACGTAGCCACGCTCTCCAGTTCCCTTACGTTTCCCGGCCACGAGTAGAGCTTGAGAAGCTCCTTGTCGTCATCGGTAAGGGAGCCGTAATTGTTCCCGAGAAAGTGGAGCATGAGAGGAAGAATGTCGTCCTTTCTAGCCGACAAAGCGGGCACGTTGACGGTGATTACGTTGAGACGGTAGAAGAGATCCTCCCGGAAGTTACCCTTTTTAACTTCCTCCGCAAGGTTCTTGTTGGTGGCGGCTATGACACGGGTATCCACGGAAATGGTCGAGGTGCCTCCCACCCTCATAATCTGCTTTTCCTGCAGGACTCGCAGAAGAGAGATCTGCATCTGAGGGGATATGTCGCCTATTTCGTCGAGGAATATGGTGCCGCCGTCGGCCTGCTCGAAGAGACCGGTCTTTCCGGATTTCTTCGCTCCCGTGAAAGCGCCGCTCTCGTATCCGAAAAGCTCGGATTCGAGGAGCGTCTCCGGAAGGGCCGCGCAGTTTACGGCGATAAAAGGCTCATCGGACCTGTGGGAATAGTTGTGAATGGACTGGGCAATCAGCTCCTTACCGGTACCGCTCTGGCCCGTTACGAGAACGGTATGCTCGGTGCGGGCCGCAGTCTTTGCAGAATCTATACACTGCTCCATGACGGTCGAGCCGTGGATTATATCCGAGAAGTTATACTTTGCCGTCATTCCGTTCGACTTCCTATATGACGGCTGTTCCTGACTCTGGGCAGGCTTTTCGCTCCTCAGAGTGATGCAGTAGCCGAGGATTTCGTCCATTACGGATATAGGCTCGCGGGATATAAAATATCTCTCGCCGTATATTCTGGCCAGCTTGTCCTTGGTCTGGTCGCTTACGAGTACGTGAAACCAGCCCGTCTGACGGAGGTTCAGCTTGTAGAGGCTGTTCTCCCCTTCCGCTTCCTTCTTCGAGAGGAGGTTGTGGAGTATCTTGGAGTTGGCTTTGTCGCTGGCAAAGATAATGTCGTACCGCTCGTTTACGATGATTACGGCAAGGTCGGAGGCGTTTATGAACCTGTTGTATACCCTCTCCTTTAAAAGAGTGTTAAGATACGTGTTGTACGTGCCTATGCCCGGGTCGGACATATCCTTTATGTGCTTTATGATGTTCCGGTGCACCTTGTCGTAGTCGAGGGAAAGGATTTCCGTGAGCCTGAAAAAAGTCTCAGGGCTGATCTCACGAGGGCCGATGTCGATGATATCACCGATGAAGGGGGGGACAAAATGAGGCTCTCCGGGGGTTATCGCCACGTCAAAGACGGAGCAGTCCTTTTCGCTGAGCCCTGCCTCCCTGTCAAAAGGGAAGAAGTTGATGTGGCTTATGTTCAGATTGTAAAGGCTGTACATACATTCCATGGACGATTTATATGAATCGTTTACGACCAGAGCGTTGGTGCCCGCCGGAAGGCTGTTAAGAGGCGAAATGTTGTTGCTGTTGACGTCTCTTGACAGGACCACCAGATTGTCAAAGTTGTCAAGATGGGGTCTTGCAGGCGTTATGACGGAGCTGTCCACCAGAAGGTGCGCGTCCGCCGTTATCTTGTAGCCCGGGCTGAGCTCATCGAGAAAATAGTTTACCGCAAAGGCGTATTCGTCAAAAACCTCTCCTATGCTGTTGGCGATAAAACGCGAAAGGCCGACGTTGTTGCGCGTAGGATAAATTACAGCGATCTTCTTCATATGCTTCCCCTCTCATGACGGTTCTCGGTGTGAACGTTACGTTAATTATGCCAAAAGAAGCAGTGAAAGTAAAGTGAATATATGTAAATAAACGTGGTTTAATTGGGTTTTATATAAATAATCCGAGATAAAACCCAATTTACCGATTGGACTGAAAATTGAAAACGCACCTGAAAAAACAGATGCGTTTAAAAAAGCAGAAAAATATGAGAGAAAGTAATCGAATTTTACTCTTCCAGTCTCTGATAGATTCTGGTATAACACCTTACGGCCCAGGCTTTGCCGTTTCTTATATAGAATTCCATTACGGTCTGCTGGGTGTCAGGATCCTCTTCGGTTCTGGCGCTGAAGAGAGTTCCTCCGCAGTAGTGAAGATCGTACGGAGCGTCGTGATACTCGGCTTTAAGGCCGCCGTCGCTGTCCTCCGTAACGATGCAGTAGGAAGGATTTCCCTCCCTGCTTATGTACGTTCCTGTTACCATTTCCGGAGCACTGAACCTGTTTCCGTTAGGAATGGCCCAGTAGTGCTTCGTGTCGAGAGGAAGGCCTAAGATCATATTGTAGCACGCCCAGGTAAAGGCTTCGGAGGAGGCGTCTCCCAGGTTACAGAGCGCTACCATCGAATAGCCCGGTTTTCCCGGCTCTTCCTTTATAAGGCCGCCGTTGGTGGATACTCCGTGAAGTCCGCCGGAGTGCTCGCAGAGGACTCTTCCTATTTTGGTGCGCTTGTTGAGACCGAAGCAGTAGAAAGGTCTCGGAGTTTCAGGGAATTCATGGCCTATGAGAATTTCAACGGCCTCGGCGGGAATTATCTGTTTTCCTTCGAATTTTCCGCCCTGAGCAAGCATCAGATAATATTTGGACATATCGTTTGCCGTTGATTTTACGCAGGCGCAGCCTCTGAACGGAGGAAGCACGGACCAGTTTTTATCGGAGTAGAGATTTCCGTCCTCGTCCTTTTCAAAGAGCTCCGTGATATTTCCGCCGGACATCTTTTCTGCTTCGGAGCCGTCCAGGTCGAGAACCGATCTGTTCATGCCGAGAGGCTTGAAAATACGTTTGTCCAGGAATTCCTCAAGGGTCATTCCGGCAGCCTTGTCTACGACGTAGGACAGAATGGCGTAAGCCTCGTTGGAGTAGCTCATATACTCTCCCGGCGCGCCTAAAGGCTCGTATGCGCCGCTGTTTGCTATATAGTCGATGATGTCTTCGATAGTATCCATTTTGTTCGGAGAAGAGGCTCTGAGCTTTCTGGAATACTCCGAATCACGCTCTATAGAGTTCATCACTATGGACCATTCCAGAGGAGGAATAGGCGGAACTCCCGCGGTGTGCATTGCAAGATGCCTTAAAGTAACGGCTTCCTTAGGCGTTCCCGGAACTCTGAATTCCGGGAAGTATTTTATAACCGGATCGGAATAGTCAAGCTTTCCCTCGGCCTGAAGTATGGCGCAGGCAAGAGCTGTCATGGATTTGCTCATGGAGGCTATACCGTAGATGGTGTCGGGGTTTGCAGGCTTTGTCTTTGCCATATCCGCATAGCCGTAGCCTTTTTCAAACACCACGCCTTCGGGACCGCGCACGCATACGGTGACGCTTGGATATTCCTTCTTTTTAAAGAGAGCTTCAAGGTATTCGTCTAAAGCTTTCGTGTCAAACATTCATTTCACCTCGTTTTTCATTGCTTTTTGTCGTCTGCCCGGAGCGCCCGGGTACCCGCGGGGAATATATGCAAAACCCGTGTCAATTTTCAAAAGCAGCAGGAAAAAACATAGTAGAAACATTACGCACATTTTTCTGTAAATTTGGCATAATGCTTGCTTTATTTACAGGTAACGCATTAAGCAGCTGCACACTGCGATGTGCAAGGACACAGGCTGCTATGTTCTTATTAAATCTGTTAATCAGAAAAATAAGGAGGAAGAAATGAAAAAGAAAATTTTGGCAAGCGCCCTTGTCTTAGTAATGGTCATGGGACTGTTCTCGGCTTGCGGCGACTCGGGTGAGGGAGGCACTGCAGCGGAATTCCGTCAGGTTTACTCTTATGACGTAGCTACGCTGAACTACCTCAACACTACTTCCACGGGAGATATGGCTATTCCGGCCAACACTCAGGAATGGCTTATCCAGTATGACAATGTCGGAAACGTTCTTCCTGCAGTTGCAGAGAAGTGGGAGACTTCTGATGACGGTCTTACCTGGACATTTACTCTCCGCGATATGAAATGGTATAACAGCGCCGGTGAGGAAATGGCCGACGTTACCGCTCAGGACTTCGTAAATGCTGCAGAGTATGCACTTAAGTATGACGCAGCAGCATCGTACATGTTCCCTGCCGCTAAGATTAAGAACAGCGGAGCAGGCGGTGAGGCTCTTATCAACGGCGACGTTGCATGGGAGGATGTAGGAATTAAAGCAGTTGACGATAAGACTCTGGAATTCACACTGGAAGCTGAGTGTCCTTACTTCCTGTCCTGTCTTACTTACGGATGCTTTGCCCCTATGGCTACCGGAGTGCTTCAGTCTGTAGGAGACTGGGATAACCGCGCTAACTGGACTGTAGACGACTGGAACGAGTTCTCGGTAGCTCTCGACGGTATCACATACGATGAGCTTTGGTACTGCGGAGCTTACTACCTGAGCGAGTACAGCCCTGGCGAGCAGTACATCATGACTAAGAACCCTAACTACTTCGAAGCAGATCAGGTTTACATCGAATCTCTCGTAAACACCTATAACGCAGAAGCAACCACCATCGCTCCTGAGATGTTCCAGAGAGAAGAGGTTGACTACGCAGACCTGACGGCTACAATGGCCAAGAGCTGGTCCGAGAATGAAGAGACCAAGAACCTGTACCACGCTAACCGTGTACTTCCTGACTACAGCTACTTCTGGTCATTCGAATTCGATCCTCAGTTCGACGAGCAGTATGAGCCTGACAACTGGAGAATCGCAGTTAACAACGAAAACTTCAGAAAGTCCATCATGCATGGAATTAACCGTGTAGGCGCAGCTACAATCTCCGACCCTAACAACGGAGAAAACCTTGTAAGAAACACCATCACTCCTAAGGATTTCGTAATCGCTGACGGAGTTGACTACGCAGATCAGGATGTATTTAAGGATCTGGCAGTTTCCGACGGTGTAGACGCATACTTCAACGAAGACCTTGCCAAGGAATACAGAGACAAGGCTATGGAGGAACTTAAGGCTGAGGGAGCAACCTTCCCTATCAAGATTCCTCTGCTCTACAACCCTTCAGTAGTTGACTGGGATGCAGAGTGCACATACGTTGAGAAGCAGCTTGAAGAGCTTCTCGGAACCGACTACATCGACATCATCGTTCTCCAGGGTTCCACTACCGCATTCTTAAGTGAAACCAGAAACACCGGACAGTTTGCTCTTATGAAGACCAACTACGGATGTGACTACGCTGACCCTCTGACTTACACAGATCCGTTCCGCGAAGACAACAATTACACCAAGATGGACAAGAGCACCGATCCTGAAACTATGGCTATAGTTGAGGAATACTATGCAGCAAGAGACAAGGCTGACGCTATAACAGATCCTGATAAGCTGGCAGAGCGTTATGCAGCATTTGCCGAAGCAGAGGCAATCCTCATCGAGCACGCCATCGCAATTCCTCAGGGACTTTCCGGCGGATATCAGGCATCAATGGTTGACGTATTCGAAGGACAGTACGCTCCGTTCGGAATTTCAACTCTGAGATACAAGGGACAGCACGTTCTTGAAGAGCCGCAGGGTCCTGAAGAATTCCAGGCTGCACTGGAAGAGTGGGAAGCTGAAAGAGTTGCAGCAAGTGAAGAATAGTAAGATTCCCCTTTCGTTCGGAATATAGTTCCGGACACAGAAGTTATGAGCAGCCGGGGAGATTTCCCCGGCTGTATAATGATTAAATGAGGAGGCGTGAAACAGTCATATGGCATCATATATTGTAAAACGTGTACTGCGATCCTTTATCACGCTGTTTTTAGTAGTAACGATTGTATTTTGTCTTTTAAGGTTCATGCCTGTCGAAGGTTACTTCAACAACTTCGATAAGATGACGCCTGAACAGATTGAAAGACAGTTAGATGCAAGAGGTCTTAACGACCCGCTGCCAACACAGCTTGTGCGATTCTACAACGACTTAGTTCACATGGACCTGGGAGAATCCATTAAGTATCGCCCAGGTGTTCCAATTACAGAAATACTGGCGCAGAGAATTCCTATGTCCATGCTGCTGGGTACCATATCCCTGGTGCTTGCGCTGGCGCTGGGTATTCCTTTCGGACGCCTGATGACCCGATATAAGGGGAGGATACCGGATCACATCGGTACCGCATTCGTAGTACTGATACAGGCGGTACCTGCAGTAGTATACTACCTGTTTATACAGATGTACGGTACGAGTTTGGCGGGATTGCCGCTTTTGTTCTCGAGGACGAATCTTGCCACGTACGTGTTACCTATTATATCCCTCGCCATCGGAAACATAGCTTATTATGCGATGTGGGTAAGGCGATATATGATTGACGAGAGCAATAAAGATTATGTAAAGCTGGCTATAGCTAAAGGTGTAAATTCCAGGACCCTTATGAGCAAGCAGATTTTCAGAAACGCATTTGTACCTTTAGTTCAGTATATTCCTACGTCTCTTATTCTGACGCTGGTAGGATCCATCTATGTAGAGTCCATATACTCCATTCCGGGAATGGGAGGTCTCTTGGTTAAGGCTATCCAGATGCAGGATAACACACTGGTACAGGCTCTGGTTCTGATTTATTCGTTCCTCAGTATAATAGGCCTGATTATAGGAGACATTGCGATGACTCTTGTAGACCCGAGAATATCCTTCGGTAAGAAAGGAGGGGCACGTTAATGGCAAGTAAATGGTCACTTAATGAACGGACTGCCAGAAAGCTCGATAAAGCTGCATCTGCTGCCGTTAAAGACGCCCTTGATACGATGGATGCCCTGAAGGCGGCAGAAGAAGGCGGAAGTGTTGAGAGAGCGGAAAAGGTTTCCGGAATGAGCGAGGAGGAGCTGTTCTCCTTTGCGGAGTATGACCCTCATAAGGGAGAAAAAATCGGATATACCGAGTATTCATACTGGAGATCCACCTTACGCACCTTCCTGCATAATAAAGTAGCGTTGTTCTTCCTGGCGCTGATGGGGCTGCTGGTGCTGTTCACAATCATACAGCCGCTGCTTCCTAACCAGGCGGATCCGAACAAGATATTCTTTAACGCCGAAGGTCTTGCGCGAAGCAATGAGCAGCCGGGAGGCGAGTTTATCTTCGGTACAAACAATGCAGGTCAGGACCTCTGGGCCCGTATCTGGGCGGGTACGAGAACGTCCCTTTACATAGGCGTAATAGTAGGTATCGTTCAGGTTATAATCGGAGTTATTATGGGACTGCTCTGGGGATATGTAAGAAAGCTGGACTTCCTGTTTACGGAAATCTGGAACATATTCGACAACATACCGCAGACTATCGTTCTGGTACTCCTTTCCTACATCATGACGAGAAGTATGGGAACGCTCATATTTGCGCTGAGTATAACCGGATGGCTTTCCATGGCCCTGTTCATACGTAATCAGGTTCTCATGATACGAGACCGTGACTACAACCTGGCTTCCAGGTGTCTGGGAACGCCGCTTTACAGGATTATAATGAAGAACCTGCTGCCGTACATCGTATCGGTTATAATGCTCAGAATGGCTCTGACCATTCCTGAGGTTATCAGCAGCGAAGTATTCATCACTTACATCGGACTGGGACTTCCGCCAAGCACACCGTCGCTGGGCAACCTGGTAAATGCGGGACGTGTTCTGATGATGAGCCCTGAGCTCAGATATCAGCTCATATTCCCTACGGTGGTTCTGTCCATCATTACGGTTTCCTTCTACGTAGTCGGAAACGCGTTCTCGGATTCATCTGACCCGAGAAATCATCATTAGGAGGTAAAGACATGGATAAAGATACGATCATAAGCGTCAAAGACCTCCACGTAAAGTTTACACTGAGAGGCGCCATACTTAACGTAATAAGAGGTATAAGCCTTGATATTCACCAGGGCGAAAGTATCGCCATAGTAGGAGAATCCGGCTCCGGTAAATCCGTATTTACCAAGACATTCCTCGGAATGCTTGATTCCAACGGTTACATCGACAGCGGAGAGATTCTCTTCAGAACCGACGATTCGGGAAGCGATGAAAGTATCGTGGATCTTGCAAAGTTCACCACCGAGAAGGAATGGCTCACCATCCGCGGCAGACAGATTGCCATGGTAATGCAGGACCCTATGACAAGCCTGAATCCGCTGAGAACCATAGGAAAACAGCTTGAGGAGACCGTTCTTCTTCACCATAAGGGTATGAGCAAGGAGGACGCCCACAAGCGCGCTGTGCAGCTTTTGACGGACGTAGGAATCAATGAGCCGGAAAGACGCTGCAAGCAGTATCCTCATGAGTTCTCGGGCGGAATGAGACAGCGTGTTGTAATCGCTATCGCTCTTGCATGCGACCCGAGGGTTCTCATATGCGACGAGCCGACAACGGCTCTTGACGTAACCATTCAGGCTCAGATACTGAAGCTCATTCACGAGCTTCAGCAGAAGCTCAACCTCACTACCATATATATTACCCACGACCTTGGCGTAGTTGCCAACGTTGCGGACAGGATTGCCGTAATGTACGCGGGAGATATAATCGAGGTAGGAGACGTAAACGAGATATTCTATCAGCCTTGCCACCCTTATACGTGGGCTCTTCTGAGCTCTCTCCCGCAGCTGGGAATCAAGGGCGAGGATCTTTATTCCATAGCAGGTACGCCGCCTAACCTTCAGATGGAGATTAAGGGCGACGCATTTGCTCCGCGTAATCCATATGCGCTTAAGATAGACTATCTGGAGAGACCGCCGTTCTTCGATGTCAGTCCTACCCACAAGGTAAGGACGTGGCTGAAGGATCCGAGGGCTCCGCAGGTAGAACCGCCTGAAACGGTAAACAGACTTGGAGAGGGGAGACTGTAAATGCTGGACGAAAACAAAAAGAAAGAAGTACTGGTCGACGTCAAGGACCTTACCGTACAGTTCGGCTCCCGTCGCCACCCGTTTACAGCCGTAGATAAGGCCACTTTCCAGATATACAAGGGTGAAACCTTCGGTCTGGTAGGCGAGTCCGGTTCCGGCAAGACTACCATCGGACGCGCAATAATCCGCATTAACCCTACGGCAGGCGGAGAGGTTATCTACAACGGTCAGAAGATAAACGGAAAGATTTCCAAGGAGCTGGACAAGGAAGTAACTCAGAAGATACAGATGATATTCCAGGACCCTATGGCGTCTCTTAACGAGAGGGCCAAGGTAGACTACATCGTAGCCGAAGGACTTCTCAATCTTCCTAAGAAGCTTTCAAAGGAAGAGCGTCAGGCCCTGGTTTCCGAAGCGCTTGATGAAGTAGGACTTCTGCCTGAATTTGCGAGCAGATTCCCTCACGAGTTCTCCGGAGGACAGAGACAGCGTATCGGTATCGCAAGAGCCATGATCATGCGCCCTGAGTTTATAATCGCCGACGAACCGATTTCGGCTCTCGACGTTTCAATCAGAGCCCAGGTTCTGAACCTGATGTCGAAGTTCCAGAGAGAGTACGACCTTACGTATCTCTTCATATCTCACGACCTTTCGGTAATGAGATTCATCTGCGACAGAATCTGCGTAATACACAAGGGAGTTCTGGTAGAGCTGGCAGAGACGGAGGAACTGTTTGCTCATCCGACCCACCCTTATACCCAGGCTCTGCTTTCGGCAATCCCTATGCCGGATCCTGTCAACGAGAAGAAAAAGGTTCTCAAGGTTTACGATCCGACGGCCCACGAATACGACAAATATCCGCCTTCATGGCGCGAGATCCGTCCTAACCATTACGTATGGGCCAACGATCCGGAGTTTGAAAAATATCAGAAAGAACAGCAGTAACCTTATAAACCAAAAAGGAGCGGACACGAAAATGTGTCTGCTCCTTTGCTTTAGCATTAAAAACTATTTAAGATAAGTAACCTCTGCTCTGCGCTTGGAACCGTCCAGATGGTCTGCCATCGCAGCCTTCGCCTCGGCGATATCCTTATTGATTATGGCGTCGAGAACGCGCTTATGCTCCTCGAGGATTTCGTTAAGGTATTCTTCGTTATATACGATGGCCTTTCTGGTCTGCTCGATATACTCCTTATAGGATCTGAGTACCTGAGCCATGAAGCGGCTCCTGGTTGCGCTATAAAGGACATTGTGGAACTCGGTGTTGATTTCGAGAACTTTCTTGGAATCCTTCTTAATGGTGTAGAACTCCATAAGCTCGCAGAGCTCCTTAAGCTGAGTAAGCTCGCTCTCGGATATACGCTGAACTGCCCACTCTACACTGAGAACCTCAAGAGCCTTTCTTACAGAGTAAATGTCCTCTATATCCTGGTGAGTAAACCCTTTGGCAAAGCAGCCACGATTCGGGATATAGTCGATGAGACCTTCGCTTTCGAGCTGTTTAAAAGCCTCCCTTATAGGGGTTCTGCTTACGGTAAGCTCTTCTGCGATGCTGGTTTCCTTGATCTTTTCCCCAATCCGGTACTCACCTCTTAAGATACGATCCCTGACGATGTCTGCGATTTCGTCGGACAAAGTCATCGGATTAGCAAATTTTCTCTTGTCGGTCATTGAAATGTCCTTTCTGATGCGGCTACTAATCAGCTACGTAAGGAAGAAGCGCTACGATTCTTGCTCTCTTGATAGCGGTAGTTACTTCTCTCTGGTGAAGTGCGCAAGTACCGGTGATTCTCTTAGGGAGAATCTTGCCTCTTTCGGTGATATACTTTCTGAGCTTCTCTACGTCCTTGTAATCGATGCTCTCGGTTTTATCAGCGCAGAACTGGCATACTTTCTTTCTTCTCATGCCGCCGCCACGTCTTTTTTCCATGTTCGTTATCTCCTTTCTTTAGAATGGAACATCCTCGTCGATGGCCTGGAATGAATCAGGCATATCGTCCTCAAAATCGTCAGCGCCCTGCTGAGACTGAGAAAAGGATGGATCCGGTCTTGAGGCTGCGGAACTCTGGTTCCTGTCGCCCCATTCCAGAAATTCTACTCTGTCAGCCACTACATCGGTGGTGTAAACCGTCACACCGTCCCGATTCTTATAGCTTCCGGTCTGTATCCTGCCCTGAACTCCCACGAGACGGCCCTTTGCGAGAAATTTCTCGCAGTTTTCAGCCTGCTTGCCGAATACGGTGATGCGCGGAAAGTCCGTCTGCTTCTCGCCGCCGGCTCTTACAGGTCTGTCGATGGCGATGGTAAAGCTTGCTACCGCCATCTGGGTTCCCGCGGTATATCTAACCTCAGGATCTCTGGTCAGTCTTCCTATAAGAACTACACTGTTCATGGATACACCTCCGATCGCTATTTAGCTTCCTTGTTGATGATGATGTGTCTCATTACATCGTCGGAAATTCTCAGTCTTCTGTCAAGCTCCTTAGGAAGCTCCGGAGAAGCCTTGAATTCAACTACAACGTAGTAACCCTCGTTCTTCTTCTGAATAGGGTAAGCGAGCTTTCTCATGCCCCAAACGTCTACGTTGCCTACCTCACCATCGGAAGCGATAACGCTCTTCACTCTTTCGATGCAGGCGTCCTTGGCAGCTTCCTCTAAAGCTGGATCGATAATGAACATAACCTCATAGTTAATCATGTTTTCACCTCCCTGTGGACTTAATGGCGTAAGCCTCGTGCTTACGCAGAGATTATCGCGTTTAATTAAAAACACTTAGGTATTATACGATATAATATATACAATTACAAGGGGAAAAGCCAATTAAATTGCAAAATAAACAGTGAAATTTTAAAGTTTTCGGCCCTTAGACCCCTGTGACGGATTTCGGACAAAATATGAAAAAGGGAAATCCCCCGCGTAGGCGGAGGATTTCCCCTGAAAGTGTGTGTATTCAATAAAAGAAGGAAAGTTTGCTGTTAACAAACCTTATTGAACATAATCAATTATACCGACACAATGTGAAGACTGTGTGAAGATTACTGATAAATCCAAATAATCGAATCTCCGTCGGCAAGCTTGACTTCGTTTTCTGCGGCAGTTCCCTCTTCGCCGTTTACGGAATAATGCCAGGAACCGGTGATTGCAGCTGAGCCTTCGACTGCGGTCTCGCCGCTCTCTTCACCGCCTGCAGCGTTCTCTTCACCGTTAGCCTGCTCCGCCGGCGCTTCTCCGTCCTCAGAACCGGCATCGCCGGCTTCGCTGTTATTGACGCCGTTGATTCCGTAAACAGCCGCCGCCGTGGTTTCCACATTTACGGGGATTTCGTTTACGTTGCAGTAAATCTGGAGCGCGTCAAGAACCGTGGTTCCCTCCTCAACCAGGAAGGTCTGATCGGTAATATCCTCAACTCCCGACCCTTCAGGGAAATCGATTGAAATCGAAACTTCTATGGTATTTTCGGCGGGCTCGTCTTCGGTCTTATCCGAGCATGCGGCAGCCGACGCCGCAAGAGCGACTACCGTTGCCGCCGCGAGTATTTTCTTCAATGTGCTTTTTTTCATTTTAAATCACCGGAATCCTTTCTGTATCATACACGCTGCCCGAGCATCACGTCGTACATCTCTGCCAGCTCTTCGTTTTCTCTGTCGTAAACAATCTCTCCGCCTATTACGGTCATCGCTGCGGAAGGGTTTCTGAACGCTCCCAGCCCCTTTTCCAGAAGGTTATGGTCAAACACCGCAAAATCGGCGTAGCAGCCCGGCTCAACGGCTCCGAGGCATCCGGCCTTTCCCGTAACGGCTGCGGCCTCCGTCGTCAGCTGCGCGAGGGCTTCTTCGGCCGTGTCGCAGTGAGAAACCACCGTGGACGGGACGAGAGGCGTAGCCCATGTTTCAATAATTGTCTCGGCAGATGTAAGCTCTGCCCTTACTTCATCAGGAAGGTTGAAGTCTGATGCGATTACAAAGGTGTTGCCTTTGGCGCCTTTGTCCCTGAAGGCGTCGAGAACCTGGTATGACTTTATGACCGATTCCTCATCGAGAGCGTCGATGTTGACATTGAAGCCTCTTTCCACCGACGGCGCGAGAACCTCCGCCAGATCCTCCTCCGAGAAGTATGAAAGCTTTTCGTCGTGACCGATTTCCACCTTGAGAGTATCGTAGCTCATCATGTCGCCCAGCTCCACGCACTTTGCCTGATCTCCGAGAAGCAGGGTGGAAACCAGCTGCGGCATAATTTTTCTGTTTATTGTAAGGCTTCCCATGAAGCGCTGCCTGAGAGGATCCGAGTCTCCCAGGGCCGTGAAGTATGCGTGCTGGAACACGGAATTGAAAAACGGAAGGGAGTAGGAGTCGAAGATTGAAGTGAATCCCTTTTCCGCAAGCTCAAGGGAAAGGGCCGACATATCGCCGGCTATATCCTCCTCGTCGTAATCGAGAAGAATGTGAAGGGCCTGGTTTACCGTAACGCTGTCTGCCTCTTCGTCCTCCTTCACCTGATTTATAATGTCCATGGCCGCCGTGTTCAGCCAGATGGTAAATCCGTCCGATGCCAGGAGAACTATGGTCTGCTCCGTCGAAATCTCGTCCAGAAGCGCCCTTCTGTCCTCCCCCGTATCGTAATCGTCGAGTATGTGATAGTTAAATCCCCAGGCAAAGACCGTATCGTCTCCGTCTTCCGCTCTATCTCTGACTTCGTCGAGAACCGTCTCAAGATCCCAGACTGGGTCCAGCTCCAGGTATCTGTCCTTGAAAAGCTCTCTCAAAAATACGCTGTGGGCGTCGATGAATCCCGGATACACGTACCGCCCTTCAAGGTTGTGGACTACAGTGTCTGAAGAGGAAAGCTCCTCTATGTCACCGCAGTCTCCTACGGCCAAAATTTTCTCGTCTTTAACGGCTACCGCGCCGACAAAAGGCGCATCGTCATCGCCGGTATATATATTTCCGTTGGTAAAAATAACGTCTGCAGAATTCTTTTTTTTAGTCCTGAATCCGAATGCCATTTGAGCCTCCTGTTAATTCTTTATTTCATTCTAACATAAAATCGGCGTTTATGGTACACTATAACCATGAAAACAGAAATACATGAGAAAACAGTAACAACAGAAGAATACGTGAGAGATTACGTCAACGTGGAAGAATTCCTCGAAATGTGCAAAGCCTGCGAAAACTACGGGAGCAAGTGGTCCTGCCCGCCTTTTGATTTCAGTCCGGAGGACTACTGGAAAAAGTACGACAGCTTCAAGGTTTACGGCGTTAAGATAATCCTGGAGGAAGGAGACTGGGAGAAGTGGCCGAAGCTGATGAAGACGGTGAAGCAGGAGATGACGGAGCACCTCTTTAAAGAGGAGAAGAAGCATCCCGGAAGCATTTCCCTGAGCGCAGGAAGCTGCGGGATCTGTGAGGGCGGCCCGGAAACCCTGACCGAAAAATCCACCTACGAGGAAGCGTTCGGCAGAAACTGCTGTACAAAAAAAGACGGTCTTCCCTGCCGTCATCCGGAATCCATGAGATATTCCATCGAAGCCCTCGGCGGAAACGTGGGCCTTACAGCCAGTCGTCTTCTTGGGATCGAGCTTCAGTGGATTGAAGAGGGGAAGAACCCCGATTACTTTGTCTTAGTGGGCGGACTGCTCTATTAGCCTGCGCAGCACGGAATGTCGCCGACTCCGGAAAGCACCAGCCGCGGTCTGTAAGGGAACAGATCGATGTCCGCTCTTGAGGTTACTCCGGAAAGCACCAGAACCGTATCGAGACCCGATTCGATTCCCGCAACTATGTCGGTATCCATGCGGTCGCCTATCATTGCCGCGTCCTCAGAGTGAACGCCCAGCATCCGAAGACCCGTTCTCATCATCAGCGGGTTCGGTTTTCCCACGAAGTATGCCTTCTTTCCCGTCGCCATCTCTATAGGAGAAATGAGAGCTCTGCACGCGGGAGCGATGCCGTCGTTGGTCGGCCCGGTAAGGTCGGAATTGGTTCCTATGAGCTTTGCCCCTTCGAGAACCAGCGACACGGCTTTGTTTATGGATTCATAGTTGTACGAGTGACTCTCGCCTACTATGACGTAGTCGGGATTTCTGTCGGTGATGGCCACCCCCGCTTCGTACAGCGCGCCAACAAGTCCCGGCTCCCCTATTACGTAAGCGCTGCATCTGCTGCACTGGCTGCTGACAAACTTTGCCGTGGCGAGGGCGCTGGTATAAAAGTGGCTTTCGTCAACGTCAAGGCCCATTCCCTGAAGCTTCAGCCTCAGCTCAAGAGGCGTCTTTCCGCTGTTGTTCGTCAGAAACAGGAACTCCTTGTTATTGGCGTAGAGCCAGTCCACGAACTCCTTGACTCCCGGGAGCAGCCTGTCTCCGTGATAGATAACCCCGTCCATATCGCATATGAACCCCTTTTTAGATCTCAAATTTTCCAATCAATATCATCTCCTCTCGTTTTGTTAAACCAATATGTCTTTTCGTTAAGTGCATGTGATACAGGTGCGTTTAGTCTAAAGTTCTTAAATCCGAGGCTTTCCGGGAGTTCGGTCAATATGGTTTGGTCAAATCGCTTTTCTCTCACTTAAAAACCAAAAATAGTTTGGTCAAATCGCTTTTCCGTCAGCATAAAACCAAAAAAACTTGGCTGAATCGGGATTACGGAGTCGAAAAACCAAAAAAATCGCCACAAATCATCGATAAATAGACGAAAATATGCGATTTTCGGGGAAAATACGGCCTGAAATTTGGTTTTTACTCGCTGAAATCAAGAATTAACCAAGGAATTTTGCTTTTAAGAAGTAAAATTCATCGTTTAGCCAAACCCCGGCACCACGGCACGCTTCTCTCTCGACAAAGTCCGCATCTGAAACCTTCTTTCACGATTACTATTATATACGCGCGATGTAAAGCCTGTATGAGTAGCAGGTTAAACTTGTGTAAATTATAAGCACGCCGCACAGAAAGCGAAATAGTGACACAATAGTGGTCAAAAAAGTGGGCGTTCCGTTTTCCGCGGTCTTACAAAAAACGGACCACACAAACCGCTTATTTTGCGGCTGACGCAGTCCGATTTTTACTGTTCTTTATTATTTCAAATACAAAACGTCAGAAGCGCTATCTCACATAAACCTTAGGAAGTCTCTGGCCGAAGGCGCAGCAAATCTCGTAGCTGATGGTGCCTGTTGCTTTTGCGATGTCGTCTGCGGTTACAGAGTTTACTCCGTCGGAACCCATTACGATAACCTCGTCGCCCACCTTTACGTTAGGAACTGCGGATACGTCTACCATGCACTGGTCCATGCAGATGTTTCCTGCCACAGGGCATACGACTCCGTTTACGATAACCTTGGCGTTAGGGGAGTACGGACGAGGATAGCCGTCTGCGTAGCCTAAGGCCAGAGTTGCGATTCTTGCAGGCTTTGTAGAGATGTATTTTCTGCCGTAGCCTACGGAGAAGTTTTCCGGAACGTCCTTCAGATGAACGATAGTTGCCTTTACGCTCATTACAGGCTTTATGGAAAGCTGGTTGAAGTCCACTTCGTCGGATGGATAGCAGCCGTAGAGGATGATTCCAGGACGGACTGCATCGAAGTATACGGAAGGGATTTCCATTATGGATGCGCTGTTGGCAAACGTTCTGAACGGAATCTTTATTCCGGCCTTTGTGAGGGCTTCAAAGAAAGCGTTGTACTTGGCTTCCTGCTCCTTGGAATAGGTCTTGTCAGCGGCGTCGGCTGTAGCCATGTGGGAGAACAGTCCCTTGATCTTGAAGTTAGGGAGAGCTTCCATTTTCTTAATGTCTTCGATGGCATAGGCGGTGTCGTCTGCCAGATATCCGATTCTGCCCATTCCCGTATCTACTGCGATGAGACCGGATACAGTCTTTCCTGCCGCAGCTGCTGCATCGCTTATGGCTCTGGCGTTGGCTGAATCGCAGACTACAGGAGTGATGTCGTAATCGACAATGGTGTCTGCGTACATGTCAGGAGTAAGACCCAGCATGATGATCTCTTCCTTCGCGCCTGCTTCTCTTAAGGTAATGGCCTCCTGAAGAGTTGCGATGGCGAAAGTCTTCACGCCGTTTTCTCTGAGAACCTCGGCACACTTTACGCTGCCGTGACCGTATGCGTCGGCCTTGATAACTCCAATGAGCTCGCGGCCTGCAGCTTTTTCTTTAATCTGCTTGATGTTATAGTCAAAGTTGTTAAGGTTAACCTCGACCCACGCCGGTCTTATTGCTTCTTTGTACATCTTATAAACCTTCTTTCCTAAATCAGATTCTAAACAGGTCTGAACCTAAACCAAATTATATCATATGAGCGGCTTTCGGGCAATGACGTCGTCTCTGCCCGGACCGTTTGAAACGAGAGTTACAGGGAATCCTATGAGCCTTTCCACCTCGTCGATGTAATCGCGGCATGCCTGAGGCAGGTCCTCGTATTTTCTGATTCCGGTTATATCGCACTTCCAGCCGGGAAGCTTCTTAAGAACAGGCTTTGCCTTTTCAAGTTCCGTGGTGTTAGGAAATACGTCGGTGACCTTTCCGTCAATCTCGTAGCCGGTGCAGACAGGAATTTCATCCAGGTATCCGAGAGGGTCTATTACTGTAAGGGCAACCTGGGTAGCGCCCTGCAGTCTGCAGCCGTATTTTGTCGCAACGGTGTCGAGCCAGCCCACTCTTCGCGGCCTTCCGGTGGTAGCGCCGTACTCTCCGCCGTCGCCGCCTCTCTTTCTCAGCTCTTCCGCCTCATCTCCGAATATTTCGCTGACAAAAGCGCCTGCGCCTACGGCGGATGAATATGCTTTGACTACAGTAACCACGTCGGTTATGGCGTAAGGCGGAAGTCCTGCTCCTATAGCGCCAAAGGCTGCAAGGGTGGACGATGAGGTAACCATAGGATAAATTCCGTGATCGGTGTCTTTCATGGCTCCCAGCTGTCCTTCCAGAAGGATATTCTTTCCGGCCCTGTAAGCATCGTAGAGGAACGCCGACGTATCGCACACGTAAGGTCTGACCATTTCGGCGTACTCTTTGACCGTTTTGAAGACTTCGGCAGGGTCGAGAGCCGGTTTATTATAAAGACCGGTAATAAGGGCGTTCTTTATGGTGCATATGTTTTCAATCTTTTCCTTAAGCTCGTCGTCGTTCATAAAAAGCTGATGAACCTGAAAGCCTATTTTGGAATATTTGTCCGAATAGCACGGAGCTATGCCGGACTTTGTCGAGCCGAAGGATTTTCCCCCGAGCCTTTCCTCCTCATACTCATCCAGAAGAATGTGATAAGGCATAACCACCTGGGCTCTGTCTGAAACGAGGAGTTTAGGCGCCGGAACGCCGCCGTCCTCAAGGGATTTAAGCTCCTTCACGAGGAAAGGAATGTTAAGAGCCACGCCGTTTCCGAGTATGTTGGTGATGTGGCTGTAGAAAACTCCCGACGGAAGCATGTGAAGGGCGAACTTGCCGTAATCGTTCTTTATGGTGTGGCCCGCGTTGCTTCCTCCCTGAAAGCGGACTACTATGTCGCTTTCGGCGGCAAGAACATCGGTTATCTTGCCTTTTCCTTCGTCGCCCCAGTTGGCGCCTACGATTGCTTTTACCATATGTATTACCTCCTGACTGTCGAACTACACGTTTATCTCTGCCTCTGCTCCGAGGAGGCCCTTGTTCTCATCGAGTATAGGACGGATGACATCTCGCAGATATTCCTCCGTCTGCTCCGGAGCTCTTCCCACGTAGTTTTCCGGCTTCATAACCCTGTCCAGATCTTCGCGGGTCACGTTAAATGCGGGGTCCGCCGCTATGCGATCGAGAAGGTCGTTAGGCTTTCCTTCTTCTTTGACCACTTTGCCGGCCGCCATGGAATGAACCCTTATTCTCTCGTGAAGCTCCTGCCTGTCTCCGCCCGCCTTTACGGCGTCCATCATGATATTCTCGGTAGCCATAAACGGAAGCTCGGCCATGAGGTGAGCTTCTATAACCTTAGGGTAAACCACGAGGCCCTTGGAAACGTTCATGTAAAGCTCCAGGATTCCGTCGGTGGCGAGGAACGCCTCGCTTACGGAGATTCTCTTGTTGGCCGAATCGTCAAGGGTTCTCTCGAACCACTGGGTGGCCGCCGTGATTGCCGGATTCATGGCGTCGGACATCACGTAATTTGCAAGAGAAGCCATTCTCTCGGAACGCATAGGATTTCTCTTATATGCCATGGCGGAAGAGCCTATCTGATGCTTCTCAAAAGGTTCCTCCACTTCCTTCATGTGCTGAAGGAGTCTTATATCGTTGGAAAATTTATGGGCGGATTGGGCGATGCCCGACAAAACGTTCAGCACACGGCTGTCCACTTTTCTGGAATAGGTCTGTCCGGAAACGGGATAGCATCCGTCGAAGCCCATCTTTTCCGCAATCTTTCTGTCGAGAGCCTTGCACTTCTCATGGTCTCCCTCGAACAGCTCCATGAACGATGCCTGGGTTCCCGTGGTTCCCTTGGAGCCGAGAAGCTTCATGGTGGAAAGAACGTGATCCAGGTCGTCAAGGTCCATAACGAGCTCGTTGAGCCACAGGGTCGCTCTCTTGCCCACGGTAGTAGGCTGTGCTGCCTGATAGTGGGTGTACGCGAGGCACGGCATTGACTTATACTCGTCGGCAAAATCCGCAAGAGAAGCGATGGTGTTCACAAGCTTCTTTCTTATGAGAAGGAGGGCCTCCTTCATTATTATCATATCTGTGTTATCGCCTACATAGCAGGAGGTGGCGCCCAGGTGAATGATTCCCTTGGCGTCGGGACACTGACATCCGTATGCATATACGTGGCTCATTACGTCGTGACGGACTTCCTTTTCTCTGGCCTTGGCCACGTCGTAGTTTATGTCGTCCTTGTGAGCCTTAAGCTGGTCTATCTGCTCCTGAGTGATTGGAAGTCCCAGCTCCATTTCCGATTCGGCCAGGGCTATCCAGAGCCTTCTCCATGTTCTGAACTTCATCTCCGGTGAGAAGATGTACTGCATCTCTTTGCTCGGGTATCTTTCGGAAAGAGCGCTTGTATAGTTGGTGTAAGACATGTCGTCCTCCTTGTTTAAACGGCGAAAAATATCAATATAAACAACATATAATTATACCATTTGAGCAAAGGCGTTTCAAGAATCAGGTTCCCCGCTTCAGGATTTCAATTTCTTACGAAAATCTTACGATTTACATTAAGATTTCTTAAGGTTTCCCCGTTTCTATTGACCGGCGGATTTCAGCTGATATACTTAAGACGAATTTAAACGAGGTTTAAACTGCCTGATTTACAGGAAAGGGGAAAGACATGCTAAGGTTAGACAGAGTATCGAAATTCTACTCGGCAGGCGGCGTGGTCTCATCGGGCTTTTCTAAAGTGAGCCTGAATTTCGACCGCGGAGAGTTCGTCGCCATAACCGGTGAAAGCGGAAGCGGAAAATCCACGCTTCTCAACGTAATATCGGGTCTGGATTCCTTCGAGGAAGGCGAGATGTATGTGGAGGGGGCTCCTACGTCGGGCTTTTCCGGCCGCGACATGGAGGACTACCGGAAAAAGTACATAGGCAACATATTTCAGACCTTCAATCTCATAAACAGCTACACCGTGTATCAGAACGTGGAGATGGTTCTTCTTCTGGCCGGGTACGACAGGAACGAGATAAAGGAAAAGGTCAGGGATATTATAAAGAAGGTAGGACTTTCCGAATACGAAAAGACAAAGGCGTCAAAGCTTTCGGGAGGTCAGAAGCAGAGAGTGGCCATTGCGAGAGCCCTTGCCAGGGAAACTCCCATCATCGTTGCCGACGAGCCGACGGGAAACCTTGACAGTAAATCGGCGGCAGACGTAATAAAGCTCCTTCACGATGTTTCTGAGGATAAGCTGGTGATAATCGTGACCCACAACTACGACCAGGTGGAGCCTTACGTTACCAGAAAGATTACCATGCACGACGGAAGAGTGGTGGAGGACAGAAAGATAAGGACCCCACAAGTTTCGGGAATTTCACAGGCAGGCGAAGCATCTGCGACGGAGGCTGAAGACTTTGAGCGGGAGAGGAAAGAGGCGAAAACTCCGGGAAGCCTTTCTTTCGGAAACACCCTCAGGCTGGGAGTGAGAAACACCTTCAACCTTCCCGCCAAATTTATGCTCCTGCTGTTCGTGTTCCTGTTCCTCTGCGGCGGAACCTTTATGGCGTATTCCAGCTTCAAGAACCTGGGAGCGGCCGCGGCAGGCTCGGGATATACGGACTACTTCACGGAAGCGCGTCCGGACAGAATCGTTGTGACGAAAACCGACAGATCACTGTTTACGGACGAAGATTACGAGAAGCTTGCCTCCCTTGAAAACGTAAAATCCGTGGAAAAGAGAGATCTGCTCATGGACACGGGAATCGTATTCAACAGCGATGAAATCGGATACTACATTACCGCCGCGCCGGTAAGAGCCGAAGGACTTGAGAATCTTCTTACGGCGGGAAGAATGCCGGAGGCGGACGACGAGGCCATATTCCTCTTTGCAGAGGACGATCCCTACATATCGGATTCCATGATGGATCTGGCCCTGGACCAGGTGTCTCAGACCTTTGACAACAACAGCGGTACCGGGTATACGGACATGAAGATAGTGGGATACGGCTACCTTACCGAAGAGATGGAAGAATACTACGACGATACTACGACGTGGATAGACGGGGTGGCGGGGTTTACCGACGCAAAGCTTGAAGATTTTGAGACGGCAAAGGCCGCAAGCGGCTCCTCTGTGGAGATAGACATAGGGGATAAGATAATCACCCCAGAAAACTACGGATACTTCAATGTCGTAGCCGGCCCGTCCATGGAAAAGGGAGAGGTTATCGTTCCCGAAGAAATGGCGTACATGGGTGGTGACGGATACGGAAAGGCCTCGGAACTCACTTTGAACGCCGTAAATCCTTACGAGACAAAGAGGGCAGACCTTAAGATAACGAAAACCTACAACCAGCAGAACGTGGCGGCCGTAGTGGGAGTACAGGATTACGAGGCGGTGGCGGGAAACGTCTACATAAGCCGGGAGGATTATAACGACCTGTTCGGCAACGCAGGATACCAGGCCAGCGTAATCGCAGATGATTCAAGATATGCACAGGATGTGAGAGCCGAAATAGAAGATGCAGGCTTCGATGCGTTCTACATATACGAGGCATACGTAAGCTCAAACGCGTCCATGACGGCAATCCTCAACACGTTCAGGACAGTGATTCTTGCCGGAGTTCTGGCGGTGCTGTTCTTCGTCAGCTACTTCATCATAAAGCTCATATTCAAGTCGAGAAACTCCTACTTCTCCATCGCGAGAATGCTGGGAGCGACGAAAGAAAACTGCGCGGCTCTTCTCCGCTGGGATATGTTCGTGGTGTTCAACATAGCCTACTTCATACTTGCGGCGCTTGTCGCAGGGGCCGGAAGCGAGGCGTACCCTGCTCCTTCCATACTCGTATCGCTGGCAGGATACATCGATCCGTGGGATTACGTGATCCTCTACGCCGTCCTCTGTATCCTTGCGGTGCTTCTGGCGGCCAGATACTCCAGGCAGATGTTTAAAAAGACGGCGATGAACGCCCACAGAGAGGAGGTGTAGAACGTGATAAGACTTAACGGCGTAAGCAAATACTTCAACAGAAGAAAGAGCAACGAGATAAGAGCCATAGACAACACGTCTATAGAGCTTGGAAATTCGGGACTTGTCACCTTCCTCGGAAATTCAGGGTGCGGAAAGACCACCCTTCTCAACGCCATCGGCGGTCTCGACAAAGTGGACAAAGGGGATATTTACATAGACGATGAAAGAATGACCCGCCGGTCGGAATCGAAGAGGGATGAACTGAGAAACCTTAACATAGGCTACATCTTCCAGAACTACAACCTCATAGAGGACGACACCGTATTTGACAACGTGGCCATAGTTCTCAGAATGACGGGAATGAAGGACAAAGGGGAAATAGAGGAAAGGGTGATGTTCGTCCTTCGCCGTCTCGGCATCGACAAATACAGAAACCGCCCGGTAAAGGCTCTCTCCGGAGGGGAACGGCAGAGAGTGGGCATAGCGAGGGCCATAGTCAAAAATCCGAAGATTATAATCGCCGACGAACCGACGGGAAATCTGGACAGCCGGAACACCATCGAGATAATGAACATCATCAAGGCCATTTCCAGAGAAAAGCTGGTGATTCTGGTAACCCACGAAAGGGATATCGCAGAGTTCTACGCGGACAGAGTGGTTGAAATCGTGGACGGACGGATTGTATCGGACAGGGAAAATCACCCTGCAGAGGATCTCGACTACCGTCTGGAAAACAAGATTTACCTCAGGGATCTTCCGGTTTCCGAGGAGCTGACGTCGCCGGACGGCCTTAAGATAAGCTACTACAGCGACAGGAAGGTTCAGCCGGATTCCATCAAAGTCGTAATTAAGAGCGGAAATGTCTACGTCTATACGGACGAACGCCTGAGCTACGGCTCCGAGTCCATGGAGATCGTGGACGATCACTACAGGAAAATATCGAAGGACGTATACGAGGACTACGATTTCAACTACCGCGGGACTGAAGGCTTTGTCCCTAAGTACACCTCCATATACACCATGGGAAGTTCTCTCGCCACGGGATTCCGCAAAATCCGCAGCTACTCCGTGATAAAGAAGATTCTTCTCATAGGATTTGTACTCGCTTCAATGTTCATAATATATGCCGTGAGCAACATAGCAGGGATCACGAATATAACCGACGACAAATTCCTCACGGTAAACAGGGATTACCTGACGGTCAAGACCGGCGCTTTAAGCGATGAGCAGCTTGAGAAATATGCAGACATGGACGGTATAGATTACGTTCTTCCGGGCGATTCCATGGTGACGTTCATAATGCCTTTAGGCGATTATTTCCAGTCAAACGGCGGAAGCACCTCGGTGGAAGGCTCTCTTGCGGCTACGGATAAAATACCGGCCGATTCCGTTGTTTCCGGAAAGCTTCCCGAAAATGACGGAGAGCTTGTCATTGACAAATTGCTGGCGGACAGGCTCCTTAACAAAGGCGGATACAGCGCCGCCATTCAGGTGGGAATCGACAGCTACGAGGACCTTATAGGAAGAACTCTCCAGATTCCGGGCTATAGGGATTACACCATATCGGCAGTGGCGGACACGGGAAGTCCGTGCATATACGCAGCCCGGGACGAGCTCCTCGATATAACAGTGAACCGTATGAGCTCCTCGGAGGCGGAGGCGGCCATGTACGGCGAAACCGGTACGGTTTCCGAAGGGACGAATATAAAGCCGTACAGCGCGGCGGCAGGTAACGACGAGATCAAAATAGTATCGGGAACGGCTCCCGAAGAGGATTATCAGGTGCTGCTTCCCGAAGAGATGAGATACGAGTATTACATCGGATCAAAAATCGACACGAAGATAAACGATACCAGGCTTACCGTATCAGGCTTTTACAGCGACGCCCGCATGGGAGGCGCCTATTACGTAAGCGACCACACGAAGCTGATATCGGTGCTTTCCTCTATGACAGATGTGACTTTGGCGCCGTCGGATAAGGACGGAACATACGCGGAGCTTTCCGCCGAAGGCGTGCGCGTCGTAGACAACTACGCGCAGTCCAGAGCGGAATACATCGACTCCATACGCAGCCAGATTGTGATGACCCTTCTGGTGGCGGGAGTCATACTGATAATATCCCTGATAGAGATATACCTGATGCTGAGAGCCTCCTTCCTTTCAAGGGTCAAAGAGGTCGGGGTGCTGAGAGCCATCGGTCTCAAGAAAAAGGACATATACAAAATGTTCGCAGGCGAAGCCATAGTCCTGACTGCAATCACGGCAATCCCGTCCATGGCAGTGATGGCGTACATCATACACGGCATGTGCCAGGTAAGCTACATAGCAGCCCAGTTCATGATGAACCCGCTGATATTCTTCGTAAGTCTTGCCATAGTGTTCGTGTTCAATATGATTGCAGGCCTTCTTCCGGTGTTCAACACCCTGAGAAAGACTCCTGCGGCAATCCTTGCGAGAAACGACGTGAACTGACGGTAAGTAAAGCATAAAAAAAGGGCGCTGCCCGGTATACGGCTCACATTACGAGTCCTTATCCGGCAGCGCCCGTTTTTAACTTAGTATGTGCATTTGCTGGTATTCTTCCAGATTCCCATCTTCTCGGCCGCCTTTACCAGGTCGTCTCTGAAGTCAGGATGCGCGATGTTTATGAGCAGCTCAGCTCTCTCCCACGTGTTCTTTCCCTTAAGGTCCGCTGCGCCGTATTCGGTTACGATGTAGTTGGTCGCCATTCTCGGAGTGGTTACAATGGCTCCCGGCGTCAGCATCGGTGAAATGAGCGACTCGACGGTGCCGTCGGCAAGGGTTCTGGTGGACGGGGTGCAGAGGAAGCTCTGACCGCCTTCGGACTGATACGCTCCCATTACGAAGTCGAGCTGTCCGCCGGTTCCGCTTATCTGCTGGTGTCCTGCCGATTCGGAGCAGACCTGACCGTAGAGGTCAACCTGAATGCAGCTGTTTATGGAAACGAAGTTAGGAATGCTTCCGATTACGCCTATGTCGTTTACGTAGTCAACGGGGGCGCTGCAGCATATAGGGTTGTCGTCTATAAAGTCGTAGAGCTTTTTTGTTCCTCCCGCAAAGGTGTACACTGCTTTGCCCTTGTCGATAGGTTTGTTTCCCGTAAGCTTTCCGGCCTCAAAGAGGTCGGCGTACGCGTCGACAAACATTTCCGTATGGGCGTTTATGTTTCTCACGTCTGATTCGGCCAGCAGCTTTCCTATATATGACGGAAGGCTTCCGATTCCGAGCTGAAGGGTGCTGTGGCTCCTTATCTTCTCGACAACATGCTTTGCAATCTTTTTGTCTATCTCTGATGCAGGCTTTGTCGGAAGTTCTGCCACCGGCTGATTGGAACCCTCCACCACGTAGTCTATTCCGTAGAGGTTGAGCTGGGTCTGGTAGCCGTGAGCGATAGGCATATTCTCGTTGACTTCGACGATTATCTTCTTCGCAGCCTTTATAACTCCCCACATATCGGAGACCTGAGGCCCCAGGTTGAAGTTGCCGTGGCTGTCCATAGGGGCAACCTGGAAAAATGCTATGTCAAGGCCGTTGTTGTTGTTCTTCCAGTAGAAAGGAAGCTCTCTGAACATCATAGGAATGTACCAGCAGCGTCCGTCCTTTGCCATCATTCTGTCGTGACCCGAAAAGTGCGCCGAAGCGAATCTCACCTGGTCGTTGGAAGTGGTGGCCTGGTAAACCTTAAACGGCTCCTTTCTGATTCCGACGGTGCTGATGATGTGGACGTCCTTAAGCTCATCGGCTCTCTTTGCAAGCGCCTCATCAATATCCACAACGGTACCGCAGCCCAGACCGAAGTGAATGCGGCTGCCGTTTTCAACCATGGCGGCTGCCTGGTCGGCCGTAATCAGTTTCTTCTTATATTCAGAAGCCAGATCAGAAATCTTGTACATAATGAAATTCCCCCTTACTTCAGGGCGCCGCAAAGCGTCCCGCAAAGTTCGCGCCGTCACGTTCCGTACGCCTGATCTCAGGCAGAATGCATCAGGCAGAATTATCGACAAAGTTTGTTATTGTTTTAACAATTCAAAGTAATTGTCATAATTGTACTACAGTATCCGGCTATAATCAACAATAAAATAAAGTAATTGAAAAAAAGACAATGCGTGGTATAATAAATGAGTGTCAGCGTCCGCTTTGACGCGCCGATATAAACAAAATATGCCTCGGTAGCTCAGGGGATAGAGCGTCGGTTTCCTAAACCGTGCGTCGGGTGTTCGAATCGCCTCCGGGGCACCAATGAAAAAAGAGTCCATCGGGGCTCTTTTTTTCTTGTATCAAGAAAACCCCGTGTTAGACACGGGGTTCGTTGAAGCTATGCATTTGAACATTAACTCGTCAACTGTTAAACTGAAATTGCGGTCTGGCAACTGCAATTAAGTTCAACAGG
>CALXBQ010000018.1 GCA_944386595.1 uncultured Clostridia bacterium | reverse complement strand
CATATGAGCTGAAATCTGCCTGCAATTTTCAAACAAATCGAGTGAAGCCCGGTGAAAGGTAGAATATCGTTAAACCAAAACAGGAAATCCTGACAGAATGGTTGAACCTGTTGCCTGATAGTATCGCCTTGCAACAGTTCATTATCAACACTTTTTGTCCTATAACCCGAAAGCTGCAATCAAAGATAATTCCATATATAAAAAGCTGCCTGCTAACGGTCATTACCGTCAGCAGGCAGCTTGATTACTTTACCGATGGCGATCAGGTTTAACTCAGGTACCTGAACACGCCTTTTACTTTTCCCAGTATTTTAGCGTCGTCTACTATTATAGGGTCCATAGTGTCGTTTTCCGGCTGGAGCCTTACGTGGCCGTCCTCGCGGTAGAAGGTCTTTACAGTAGCTTCGCTTTCAAAATCTCCGTCTACCATGGCAACTACTATCTCGCCGTTATATGCAGTGTTCTGCTGCTGAACGAGGATCAGGTCTCCGTCCATGATTCCCGCATTTACCATGCTCTCGCCTCTGACCTTCAGCATAAAGCTGTCGCCTTTCACGAAGCCTGCGGGCACGGGAAATGTATCTTCTATGTTTTCGTCGGCAAGAATAGGAGTTCCTGCGGCGACGTTGCCCACCACAGGGACATCGACCACATCTTCGCGGGAAGATGAAACGTTGGATATTTCACCTGCCGTATCCGGTGTATCGCTGTCCACCAGCATTAAAGCGCGAGGCTTGGCAGGGTCTTTCTTAAGGTAGCCCTGTTCCACCAGGCTCGCAATGTCCTTATGGACGGTAGATGTGGATTTAATACCCAGAGCCGTTCCGATTTCTCTCACCGTAGGAGGATATCCCTTGGCTTTCAGTTCCTTTCTCATAAAGGCCAGTATCTTCTGTTCCCGTTCCTGCTGCTTAGACATACGCTTTCCTTTCAGATTCACATGATATATATGCACAGTATAGCACGACTCGTCAAAAAAGTAAACATTTGTTCGCGAAATACAGGAGGATTTTAACATAATACCGGACATACCGGAACGGAGAATACTTTAATCAAGCAAACCGCTGTTTAATATTTTTTTTAAAGTGTTGATTGCAGCGTTATAAGGGACATTTTCAAAAAGCAATCCCGCCGTTACGGTTTCGTAATCCGATTTATAGGTGTTTTCATCTATAATTTTCTGCAGTAAAACCTTGAGATTGATCTGATTTTGTGCAGAAAGGCATGCGGCTTGTCCGCTGCGTTCTTTTCTTACAATACGGAACAGCTCCGCCAGGGAATCGTCTATTTCAATCACATCATACATCTTGTGTAAATCATAAATATGCCGGGAATGCTCCATAATCCTGCCATCGATGTAATAATCACCCAAAGCGAACAGTTTATCGATAAATGTGCGCTCAACACTTTGAACGTTCAGCTCAAACGGCTCCAAAGCGAACTGAAAAATAATGTCATCACGGTTTATCTGTTTCAGATATTCGTAAATAAAACTGGACGCATTCATCTTTCTGCTCGGATACGCCCGCAGGAAGACAGAGGTTTCGACAATCAGATACTGCTTTAATGCCGGCAAACCGAATATCGACGGAAAATCTATTACGTATCTGTTGTAATCGCGCCTGCTTCGTACCTGATTCGGATTGGTCAGTTCAAAGCCGAATTCCTCAATCGTAGATATAATATTTTCTTTCAGGTGTCTCCGTTGACTTTCAGTAGGTCTTTTATCACATTCAAGATTAAGGTCGATGTCTTCCGAAAAACGCTTTATAAGGTTGTAGCATTTTGAAAGCGATGTACCGCCTTTGAATATAATCTGCGGTTGTCTGGCAACCAGTGATTTGAGGAATGTTGTGACATAATAGTCCTTTTCAATAATTCCGGAGTCAATTCCCAGTCCTTCTGAAGTTAAAAGAACAACCTGACGGAATAGACTCTTATCATCGTGCAACATCGTAAATCACCTCACTTTCTACAAGTGTACGCATAGCCTTATCCGGGAAGTATGGCGAATAATCGGAGATTGATTTTCGTGTAATTCTGTTTTTATCTATAAAGGCTGAAACGATTTTCTTCTTATTTGAATCAAAAAAGCCTGCATCGGTATAAGTCATGAGTTCAAGAAAGCTCATAGTTGCAGCGTTGTCGTCGGTGATGCCGGCTCTCGCTCGACGGAGCAGCACTTTTTGACTGCCTACAGAAACCTCTCTTACTCTGGAGGGTTCATTGTTGGTGTAAATCTCAATCCTGTTGGGAACTTGTGCAGAAAGACCGAGCATATTCAAGAATGTCATTCCGGAAAAATATCCGATAGTTCTTTTTCCATCGTTTATATATTTCTTCTGTATTACCTTTTTCGGATCAAGTCTGCTTTTTCCAAGTGGTGTGTCCGTAGGAATGTAGTATATGCCTTTTTCAAAGCGAATGATTTTCTCTTCATCGCATAGCTTTTTAAGCATTTTTTTTATCCATGGAACGGAATAGCCTTTATAGGAAATTTCTCCTGAAAGAATAGGTTCGTCGTAACCGTAGGAACTCAAAAGATAATCGTAAAACTCCATAAAATCACCTCCGTCTCTGTCCGCTTATTATACTTAGATTTACTTATATTGTCAATATTAATATAAATATTTGACAGAAAATGGCCTGATGTGAAACAAAGGCGGTGACCTTGACATCAGCCCCGGGGTATGGTATCATAGAACCCGGCTAAGAATATTTTTTACCGGAAAGAGTGGGAAAAACCCACTCTTTCAGTTTTGTACGGGAGACATTTTCATATGGCAAAGTTAAAGATAACTGATTACACCGGAGACGTTCTGTCGGACTTTCTCAAGGAAAACGGACTCGAGCTTTACGACTGCGAGTACGTTAAGGAAGGAAGAGACAGATTTCTGAGGGTGTACATAGACAAGGCGCAGACCGGTGATGAGGAAAGCTACATCAGCACCGATGACTGCGAACTGGTGAGCAGGTACTTAAGCGACAGGCTGGACGAGGACGATCCGGTGGAGGAAAACTACTATCTGGAGGTTTCGTCGCCGGGAATGGACAGAAAGCTTACGAGACCTGAGCACTTTGCGCGATTTGTGGGAAGACCTGTGGACGTCAAGCTGTATAAGGGCTTTGACGGACGGAAGGAATTCTCCGGAGAGCTTGCAGGCTTTGACGGAGAGAAGATAAAGATAAAAACCGAAGACGGGAAAGAGCTTGAGTTTGCTTTGGGCGAAGTCGCCAAAGCCAGCCTTTCGGTAGTTTTTTAGAAGATATTTACCAAGGAGGTTAAAAATGAACAGAGAGTTTATCGAGGCAATCGACGAGCTTGAAAAGGAAAAACACATATCCAAAGACATACTTTTCGAGGCCATCGAGACTGCCCTCGTGTCGGCATATAAGAAAAATTACGGCACGAGCCAGAATGTCCGCGTGGACATCGACAGAGAGACCGGAGACATTGCGGTTCTCATGAGGCTTGAGGTAGTGGAAGATGTTACGGACGATATGATTGAGATTTCCCTTGAGGAAGCTCAGGAAATAGATCCGAGATATGAAATCGGCGACTTCATAGAATTCCAGGTTACGCCGGGAGATTTCGGAAGAATCGCAGCCCAGACCGCAAAGCAGGTTGTGGTTCAGAGAATAAGAGAAGCCGAGAGGGGAATGATATTTGACGATTTCATAACCCGCCAGGGCGAGATAATAACCGGCCTGGTTCAGAGAAAGAGCGGAGAGACCCTCTTCGTAGACGTGGGCAGAACGGAAGGGATACTGCCGGCCAACGAGCAGGTTCGCGGAGAGCACTACGAGGTGAACCAGAGAATCAAGGCATACATAATGGACGTAAAGAAGACCACCAAGGGACCGCAGGTTTTCCTTTCAAGGTCGCACCCGGGCCTTGTGAAGAGGCTGTTTGAGCTGGAGGTTCCGGAGATTGCGGACGGCACCGTTGAGATAAAGGGAATTGCCAGAGAGGCGGGCTCCAGAACGAAGATTGCCGTTTACACCGAGTTTGAGAATGTGGATCCGGTAGGAGCATGCGTTGGAACGAGAGGAAGCAGAGTTCAGGCCATAGTGGACGAGCTTCACGGGGAGAAGATAGACATAATTCCTTGGAGCGACATTCCTGAGGAGCTTATCAGCAACGTGCTCAGCCCGGCCAAGGTGGAGAGAGTAATAATTGCGGACGACGAAAAGGTTGCCACTGCCATCGTCCCTGACTACCAGCTTTCCCTTGCAATAGGAAGAGAAGGTCAGAACGTAAGACTTGCCGCCAAAGTGAGCGGATGGAAAATAGACATAAAGAGTCAGAGCCAGTACGAGGAAGCCATGGAAGACTACGACGACTTTGAAGAGTACGGCGACGACTACGATGAGGATTTTGAGGAAGAATTCACCGAAGAAACCGAAGGAGTGCAGGAAACGGAGGAAGATGAAAACGCCGGCGTGACCGAAGACCCGGAGGTGACGGAAGTTGAAGAAGAATAACGTGCCTATGAGGCGCTGCGTAGGATGCATGGAGTCGAAGCCGAAAAACGAACTTATCAGAGTGGCCTTCTACGAAGGGAAGATTTCCCTCGATGAGACGGGAAGGGCCAAAGGCAGAGGAGCGTATCTGTGCAGAAACCCGGAGTGTTTTGACAGGGCGGAAAAGCGTAAAGCCTTTAACAGAGCTTTTCGGGCGAATATAGACAGAAAAGACGTTGAGGCGCTTATGACGGAGATTCGAAATGAACAGGAGTAAGCTGGAAAGCTATATGGGCTTTGCTGCAAAGTCAAGGAATATGGTAACGGGCTACAACACCTGTATGCTGATGATGAAGAAGAGACAGATAAAGCTTCTGGTGATAGCTTCGAATCTTTCGGATAACACTAAGAAGAAAATGCTGGCCCTCGCAGAGGCCGGCAAGGTAAGATACAGAATCTACGGCGATGTGGAAAGCCTGTCGCAGATGACGGGAAAACGGGGAAAAGGAATTTTCGGGATAACGGATTTCCATTTTGCCGAGATTATCGGAACGGAGATTGACCGGATTCAATCGGAAAGGGAGGTGTTCTGATGGCTATGAAGGTACATGAACTTGCCAAAGAGATGAACCTTAACAGCAAGGACATTTTGGAACGCGCGGAAAAGCTCGGAATAAGCGTGAAGAGCCATATGAGCGTTCTGTCTGATTCAGACATAGAAAAGATAAAGGAGGGCAGAAAGCCTGCTGCGCCTGCAGCTGCTCAGCCTCACGGTGCGGGAGTAAGACCTGCTGCCCCTGCGGCAAGGCCGGGAAGACGTCCGCCTATAGGAAGACCGATAGTAGATAACGACTATCTTGAGAATAAGCATAAGAAGCCGGAGGCGAAAAAGGCCGAGCCTGCAGCCGCCGAGGCAGAGAAGAAGGAATCCGTAAAAGCGGAGATTACTAAGGCGGAAGCTCCTAAGAAAGAGGCGCCAAAGGCAGCTGCTCCTGAAAAGGCCGAGGCTAAGATCGAGGTTGAAAAGGAAGCCCCTGCGAAAGCGGAGCCTAAGAATGAGAGCGTTCCGGCGTCCATACCTGGAAGACAGACTCTTAAGATAGTTACAAAGGCGGAAGACGTGAGAGCGGCGGAAGCGGCGAGAAAAGCCAGAGCTGCCGAGAAGGCCGCCGAAAAGAAGCAGAATGAGAAGGCTGCCGACAAAAACGCCGGACGCAGGGCGGACGGAGGAGCAAAGGGTCCGAGAAAGGGCGACAGACCTGAAAGACCGGCCCGTGACGGAAGAACCGAAGGCAGAAAAGGTGAAAGACCTGACCGCGCCAAGGGCGGCAGGGACGATCACGGAAATCGCAGAGGTCCTGCTCCGAGAAGAGAGCAGCCTGCGGCTTCGGCAAGAGACGAGGGAAGAGGCGACCATTCCGGACGTTCTGACCGCAAGAAGCAACACGACAAGCACGAAAAGGACAAGGGAAGGAACAAGTTTGAAAAGTTCGAGAAGAAGTCCCTTGAGAAGCAGACGAGAAAGAAGCACATAAAGGCCAAGCCTGCGCAGACGGAGCCTGAAATCGAAGCGGAACCGTTACCTGAGGGAACCGTAGTGCTGAACGTTCCTATCACCGTTGCCGGCTTCTGCGAGCAGACCGAGGTTTCAACCTCCAAGGTCATCATGACCCTGATGAAGCTGGGTATAATGGCGAACATAAACCAGACCATCGACGAGGATACGGTCATGATTCTCGCCGAGGACCTGGGAATTTCCGTCGCAATCGGAAAGGTAGAGGAAGAGGCCGTAGAGGAGGGACTTGAAGTATTTGAGGACAGAGAGCAGGATCTCAAGCCGAGACCTCCTATCATCACCGTAATGGGTCACGTTGACCACGGTAAGACTTCCCTCCTCGACGCTATAAGAAAGACCAACGTTACGGCGTCAGAGTCCGGCGGAATCACCCAGCACATAGGTGCTTCCGAGGTAAGAATCAACGGACAGAAGATAGTGTTCCTGGATACGCCGGGTCACGAGGCGTTTACGGCCATGCGTGCCCGCGGAGCTCACGTAACCGATATTGCCGTACTCGTAGTTGCGGCAGACGACAGCGTTAAGCCGCAGACGGTGGAATCCATAAGCCACGCAAAGGCTGCCGGAGTTCCTATCATCGTGGCCATAAACAAGATGGATAAGCCGGGGGCAAATCCTGACAGAGTAAAGCAGGATCTCACCGAGCACGGAATTCTCGTAGAGGACTGGGGCGGAGACGTTATCAGCGTTCCCGTATCCGCAAAGACCGGTGACGGAATCGTAAATCTCCTGGAGATGATCCTCCTTCAGGCCGAGATGATGGAGCTTAAGGCAAACCCTGACAGACTTGCTATGGGTTCCGTAATAGAAGCAAGACTGGACAAGTCAAAGGGTCCTGTTGCAACCCTTCTCGTAACAAACGGAACTCTCCATTCGGGACAGAGCATCGTAGCGGGAACCTGCGCGGGAAGAATAAGACTTATGACTGACTATAAGGGCAAGACCATAAAGAAGGCCGGCCCTGCCACTGCGGTGGAGGTTCTGGGTCTTACCGACGTTCCTCAGGCAGGCGACGAGTTCAACGCCGTTAAGGAAGATAAGATTGCAAGGGAAATCGCCGAGCACAGAAAGGAAAAGCTGAGAGAAGAGGTTCTCGCAAGAAATGCAAGCACTACCCTTGAGCAGCTGTTCAGCCAGATTCAGGAAGGCGAGGTCAAGGAGCTTAACCTGATAATCAAGGGAGACGTTCAGGGCTCCGTAGGCGCGCTGGTATCGTCCCTTGAGAAGCTTAACAACGAAAACGTAAAGGTAAACATCATTCATACGGGCGTGGGAACCGTAACGGAATCCGACGTAATGCTGGCCGGAACTTCAGGCTCCGTCATCATAGGATTCAACGTAAGACCGAGCACGGCAGTTCAGACCATGGCTGACAGGGAGAATATCCAGATCAGAACCTACCGCGTAATCTACGACGTAATAGACGACGTTGAAAACGCAATGAAGGGTATGCTGGATCCTGAATTCAAGGAAGAGATACTCGGAAAGGCCGAAATCAGAAATACCTTCAAGGTACCTGGAGTAGGTATCGTCGGAGGAGCATACGTAACCGAGGGTAAAATCGTAAGAAATGCCGACATAAGACTGGTAAGAGACGGCATAGTGATTCACGAGGGAAAGATTTCCTCCCTCAAGAGATTCAAGGACGACGCAAAGGAAGTTGCAAGCGGTTACGAGTGCGGTATCGGTATAGAAAACTACAACGACATAAAGGAAGGCGACGTTATAGAGTGCTTCCACATGGTGGAAATCGAGCGCAAGTAGGAATGCTCCCGAGAAAGGTAATCTGAAAGATGATATTTTACTTTACAGCAACAGGAAATTCTAAATACGCCGCAGAGAAGCTTCAGGCCGCCTTCGGCGGCAATATGGAGGATATCTCCGTCGCCGTAAGAAACGGCAGCCTTAACTACCGTATTCCCGAAGGGGAGACGCTGTTTTTCGTATTTCCCGTTTACTACTACGACATGCCGAAAATCGTCAGGGAGTTTATCGAAAAGGCGGATTTTGAGGGCGAAGGTACGCCGGTCTGCGCAGTGGGAACCTGCGGATCGTCCTCGGGCAGATGCGACAGAACCATGGCAAGGCTCATAAAGGCCAAGGGCATGGATTTCAAAGCTTTTTATCAGGTCGTAATGCCGGAGAACTACCTAGCCATGTTCAAGGTACCCCTTCCGGAGGAGCAGGTTATGATTCTTAGAAGGTCGGACAGAGAGCTTAACGACATAGTCGACGACATAAAGTTCGGCTTCAGAATGGGGAGAAAATCCGGACTCGCCGGAAGGACGGGTTCGGCCCTCGCCCAGATAGTATACAGAAACGGCAGGCCGACGAAGAAGTTTTATGCGGACGACAGCTGCATAAGCTGCGGAATTTGTCAGACTCTGTGCGTCTTTGACGTAATTAAGATTGCAGGAGACGGAAAGCCTGCATGGACGAAAGACAGGTGCGCCCACTGCATGGCGTGTATAAGCAGATGTCCTAAGCAGGCTATCCAGTACGGCAGCGGCACGAAAAAGAAAGTCAGATTCATAAATCCTTCGCTGAAGTAAGAAAGGATGACAGATATGGGAAAGGGATACAGAACAGGACGACTGGGAGAGGAGATAAAGAGAATAATAAGCTCCATGCTGATTTCCGGAATTAAGGACCCGAGGCTGCAGGACAGAATGATAAGCGTTTCCGCCGTCGAGGTTACAAGAGACGGCAGTTATGCCACCTGCTATATAACTGTTCTCGGAAGTCCTTCCGAAAGCGGCGAGGAAAGGGCTGAAAAGGAGAAGGAGATTCTGGAGGGGCTTAACAGCGCCAGGGGACTTCTCCGCCACGAGGTGAGCAGAAGCATAAAGCTTCGCCATACCCCCGAGCTTATTTTCAAAATAGACAACTCTATGGAATACGGAAGGCATATTTCGGACATCATAGAGGGACTGGACATTAAAGGCGAAGATGATGATGAAGAATAACACATTCGAAGAAATTGCAGAGGTTCTGTCTTCGGCGGGAAAGGTTCTCATATTTCCTCACATTAACGCCGACGGCGACGCCATAGGATCATCGGCGGCGCTCTGCCGCGCGCTTCGGAGCATGGGCAAGGAATGTCATATTTTGATAGAGGACGAGATTGCAGGCAACCTGAGATTTCTGGACGACGGGCTCACCACATCGGACACGGGCATCATGAAGGCGGACGTTTCCGTCTGCGTGGACTGCGGAGAGACGGGGAGGTTTCCTCTTCGCGCGGAGAAATTCGCGGAGGCTCCCGTTACGGTGTGCATAGATCACCACGAGACCAGCAAAGGCTTTTGCACATATAACCACATAGACCCGAGTGCTGCGGCGACGGCTCAGCTCATATTCAGGCTCATAAAGGCCATGGGAGTCAAAATAGACAAGGCCATGGGAGAGGCTGTATTTGCCGGAATCCTCACCGATACGGGAAGCTTCAGGTATTCCAATACCCAGAAGGAAACACACCTTATTGCGGCGGAACTTTACGACAGCGGTATAGACGCGGCGGGAGTGGCTCAGGAGATATTCGAGACCGTTAGAATCGAAAGGCTTCTCGTGGAAAACAGAGCTATAGAGACCATGGTGACCCTTCACGGAGGGAAAGCCGTTCTCGCCTACGTTACGCAGCAGATGCTCCGCGAAACAGGAGCGTCAATGGACGAAACGGAAGGGGTGGTAGGCCAGCTCAGAAGCATTGCAGGTGTGGAGCTTGCGGTGTTCCTGAAGGAGTACGGACCGGAGGAGATAAAGGTAAGCCTCAGGTCGAAAAAGTACGTGGACGTGGCAAAATTCTCCTCCGACTTTAACGGAGGCGGCCATGAAAGAGCTGCGGGATTTACCTTAAGATGCCCTATAGCGGAAGCCTTTGACAGAGTTAAAGAGTACGTGAACAATATGCCGGAGATGAAGTGATGGACGGTATTTTAAACGTATATAAGCCTCAGAATATGACCAGCCACGACGTGGTTGCCATAATGAGGAGAGTTCTCGGAATTAAAAAAATCGGACACACGGGAACCCTCGATCCGATGGCGACGGGGGTTCTTCCCGTATGTACAGGCCGGGCGACGAAGATAATCGAGTACATGGACACGGACTTAAAGGAATACGTATGCCGGGCAAAGCTGGGCGTCAGGACGGATACCGGCGACGTCTGGGGAAAGACGCTGGCCGAAGAAGAGTCTTCCGGCGTGACAAAGGAAGCGGTGGAAGAAGCCCTCGGAGCTTTTCACGGAACTGTTATGCAGAAGCCGCCCATGTATTCCGCCGTTAAAGTGAACGGAAAGAAGCTCTACGAATACGCCAGGGCAGGCAAGGACGTAGAGGTCAAGGCGAGGCCCGTATACATAGAGAAAGCGGTTCTTACGGATTTTGACGATGAAAAGCGGGAATTCGGGTTTAGAGTTACCTGCGGAAAGGGTACATATATAAGGACTATATGTACGGAAATCGGCGAGACCGTCGGCTGCGGAGCGGCCATGAGCGCCCTTGAAAGGACGAAAAGCGGTATGTTCTCCGTAGAATCCGCCGTTCCGGTCGATGAGCTGCGGGAAATGAGCGCCGGGGAAATCGAAAAGCTGATGGTTTCACCGTGGGAGCCTCTTTCAGGGTTCGGCGAGTTCGACCTAGACGACGAACATTCCGCCCGGTTTCTAAACGGCCAAAAGCTGCCGGTACGGGAGATAAAAAGACTGGACGCGCCGAAAAGCGGACAGTATGAAAACTTCTACAGGGTTTTCGGTTCCGTCTGCGGAAAAAAGGAGTTCCTCGGCACCGGCGAGACGATTTTTGACGGAAAAGTATTAAAGACCGATAAAGTATTTTACGTAAGGTAAGTGACGAATTATGAAGGTAATTGAGGATTTAAGGGAAATGAAAGCTCTTTCTCCGTCAGCCGTTGCGCTGGGCAACTTTGACGGGGTGCATCTGGGACATCAGGAGCTCATAAAGAACATGGTGAATACGGCGCGGCAAAAGAATCTTAATGCCGTTGTCTTCACTTTTTCAAATCACCCCAGGAACCTTCTGCCCAAGGCGAAGAAGGTAAAGAACATCCTCTACAAAGACGAAAAAGCTCAGATTATAGAATCTCTGGGAGTGGATTACATGGTTTCCGTGGAATTCACGAAGCAGATAATGAACATGGAGCCTCAGGATTTTATCGACGAGCTTTTGATAGACAGGCTGAATATGAAAGAAGCCTTCTGCGGCTTCAACTACAGGTTCGGCCACCGTGCGGCGGGAAACCCTGATTTTCTGCGCCAGGCCGGCAAGGCATACGGATTTAACGTGACCGAGATGGAGCCCTTTTCCATAAACGGAAACGTCGTAAGCTCATCCATGATAAGGACTCTCATAGCGGGAGGCAGAGTTGAGGACTGCAAAACGTATATGGGCAGAAACTACGCCATAGGCGGTGAGGTGGTCGTGGGAAACCGGCTGGGAAGAACTCTGGGATTTCCTACCTCCAATCTGGTGATAGACCCGGACATGGTGACGCCGCCTAACGGAGTTTATGTAACGTACTGCACGTATAACGGTGTGAGGTATCCCAGCGTGACCAACGTGGGAGTGAAGCCTACCATAGGACACTATAAGAAAAACGTGGAGACTCACATTTTCAACTTCGACAAAGAGCTGTACGGAAAGAAGATAATAGTGGAATTTCTCAAAAAAACCAGGGACGAGGTAAAATTCGACAGCGTAGAGGAACTTTCCGAGCAGATAGTGAGAGACTGTCTGGAGGCCCGCAAATTCCACGAGGAAAACAGCCGTATGGAACAGGAGCTTTAACAGGACGCTGAAATTTTACCCGGAATTTACCCGAATTATCCGGGGACAAGTAAAAAATTCTTGCATACCGGGTGTTTGCGTGTTATACTAATACCTGTTCTGCGGTGGATTTTCGCAGGGCGGGAATATGCGGTCATGGCGGAATTGGCAGACGCGCACGGTTCAGGTCCGTGTGGGAGACCATGGGGGTTCGAATCCCTTTGACCGCACCATTTTCTTTGAAGCCGAGATTTTCGGCTTCTTTTGCTATGTAATAATATTTTCAATAAAACTTTTCGGGTGAATTTTATGAAAACCAGGGATTTTCTATTTGACAATTGCAGAGCGTTTCTCATAATTCTCGTGGTTCTCGGACACTTCATAGAACCGTCCTATACGGAAACGGCATATCTGACGAATCTGAAGTATTTCATCTTCGCGTTTCATATGCCGGCTTTCATCTTTATTTCGGGATATTTCGCCGTGAAAAAATCAAGTCCGGGAAAACTGATACAAAAGCTGCTTGTGCCGTACCTCATCTTCGAGGTAATCTACTATTTCACCTACGAGAATATAATCCACAAGGAAACGGAACTGGATCTTCTTTACCCTAAGTTCTCACTCTGGTTCCTCCTTGCGATTTTCTGCTATAAGCTGGTGATACACTATGCCGTAAGGATTCCGTACCACCTGCCTTTAGCCATATTGGGGGGGGCTGGCCATCGGATTTTCCGGAATGGCAAGCAACTTCATCAGCATTCCGAGAATAGTGTATTTCTTTCCGTTCTTCATTCTCGGTTATCACTTCAGGGAAAAGAACATTCTCGGCAGGGTGAGAAGAAGCAGGTATGCCAAAGGCTTTACGGCTGCGGCCGTGCTGGTAATTGCAGCCTTTATCCTCTATCTGGCGCTGGATACGGCGCATCTTGACGTCACGCCGAAAATCTTCTACGGAAGATACAACTACGACTTTCTGGAGCAGACTCCTCTGACGGGAATTGCGATCCGCATAGCCGCATATCTTGTCGGCGCGCTGCTGACTTTGGCCTTCCTCTTCGTTATGCCAAAGGGTGAAACGCCGCTTTCAAGGCTGGGAAGGGACACGATGAGCGTCTATCTCTTCCACGGCCTCGTCTATAATTACCTGAAGGACGCTACGGAGCTTCTGGACGACGTGACAACGGCCGGAAACTTTGTCCTTCTGTTTATGGGAGTGCTGGCAACGGTGTACCTTTTCAGCAGGAAGCCTTTCGTGGAGTTTACGAACAGAATTTCATCCCTGGATCCGGCTCCGGCGCTGAGAAGAGATACGTCGGCGTAGGATAGGCATTCGCAGCGGGACGGAAGTGGCCCGTGATCGTATTTTAAAAAAGAATAAATCTTAGCATTAGTGGCCGAAGAAAGTTCCACGATGCGAAAACAAAATAATCCCCCGATTTTCAACGGGGGATTATTATAGATTTACCAACTCTTTACATGTGAAGAAAAATCAACTTGACTTAAAAGATAAAAATTATCTGTATTCAGGAGGTATCTCCTGCTTTTCGCCTTCTTTGACAAATATAGCATCAATGTTTTCTTTCGGTGATGGTTTTGTAAGTAGTGAAACCACAACGAAGACTACCAATGCGACAGCGCCACCAGCTATTTCCACAGGTATTGGGCTCGATGTTGCGAAAATCTGCCACAATATTCCGGCAACACTTCCGGCAACACACGATGTTAATGCACCAGGCTTTGTTGCCCGTTTCCATAACAGACCGCCGAGTACAGGGATTGCAATACCGCAAGCAGCTATCGTGTATCCCCATAACAGCAGGTCGTATACACTCTGAAGTGCTAATGCAAGTACAACGCCTATAACGGTGAGAACAACAGCTGAAATTCGCGCAATTTTCAGTCGACCCTTTTCAGACGTATTGATTCCAAGACCTTCGAGCAAGTCTACTGTAACTACGGCAGATCCCGAATGTATCATTGAATCTATAGTCGAAATCACGGCGCCGGCTAATGCAATGAGTACAAGACCGCGAATACCGCTAGGCAAATATGTTGAAATCATCACCGGAAGAGCACTTTCAGGACTAATTTCAGGGTAAATCACTCTTGCAGCCATTCCAACACTTACTCCGCAGAATCCGAAAACTATGAACAGAAATGCTGATCCGGCCAGCGCTTGCTTAGCCACCTTATCACTTTTAGCTGCCCAGATTCTCTGGTAAACATCAGTACCTATGCCATATGCCAGTACGATAGAGAATATCAGACCTGCAAGCTCCCATCCACCATATGACATTATTTTGAAGTATTCGTCAGGTAATGATTCAAAGATATTATCCATTCCTCCTGCTGCGTTAATAGAAACCGGCATAAGAATAAATACAACACCAACAATCATTATAATCCACTGGACAAGGTCTGTAGTTGCTACAGACCACAGACCGCCGGATACAGTAAGAGCGAGTGCTACCAAGGCTCCGATAACCATACCGAGTTCTACGTCTATACCAAACATATTTAAAAGAAGACCGGAACCTACAAGCTGACTTGCTATTGATGTAATAAACATCGTAGGGAGAACAATTCCTGCCACGACTTTTAATATTCGGCCATATCTCGCATTCAGTATATCACCAATGGTATACATCTTTAGTCTTCTTACCGGCTTAACTAAGAGAAATACGAAAATAATAAATGCTATTGCAAGAGCTATCTGATATGACCAGCCTGCAAAACCAATTGTAAATCCCAATCCGGCTGCAGCAATCGTATCTCCGGCGCCAATTTGTGTAGCCATCTGCGTTGCAAGATTAGCCCAAAATCCCATCTGTCCTCCAGCCACAAAGTATTGTTCTTCACTTTCATTTTGACGCTTTTTAGACCACCAAGCGGCTAAAAACATGGCAACGAAGAAGCCAATGAATATTATGATATCCAATATTGAAAAATTAACTTGAGTTCCCATTTTCTACTCTCCTTTCTACAGTCCTACATTATGGTAATAGGTTGTTATTTTGCTATAAGCAAAAGTTTAAAATTCAGGACATTTCTTCCAACTTCGCAATGCAGCGCTCAGGAGGCGCATTCCATTGAGTGTACAAAGTTCTTTTGAAGGATTATCATTCTCATGAAATACAGATACCAGAGAAAATGCACAAACCTTTCCGGTATCCATAACTTTTCTTATGTTACGCATGGCCGTATATACTTCAGGTCCACCGGCAGTCTCCGTATATTGTCCGGGAGTATATTTTGCATCGAGAATATCCTCATCAATGTGCAGATAAATAACGTCGACTCTATCGGCCAGTTTTTCAACCGTTTGCGTCCAGAGATCGAAATTATTGAACTGCTCGGTATTAAGGTAAATAACGTCCGTGTTCTGCAGATTTATTATTTCTTTAGGATCCATATCCCGTCCATCTGAAAGTATTATGTTTGAATTTTGTAACGGTTTCTTGATTCCAGCAGCATGCATCCAACTTTCATAATCTTCTCCTTTACATAATCCGGCAATCGTAGCAAGTGGAGTACCGCCTACGAGTCCGGATTCAGTGGATTCAGGGGTATTGAAATCACCGTGTGCGTCAAGCCAAATGAAACCGATTTTGATATCATCGTCAAGGGCTTGCTGTAGACCGCCTACTACACCTATAGCATGACTGCATCCGCCACCGGTCATCACTACACACTGTCCGGAACCAATACCTTCCTGGACAAGGAGGCTGATATTTCTAATTTGCTCTTCATGAGGTTTGCACTCATCATTACATGTGATTTCATCAACAGAATAAGGCACTCCTGCAGTACCGTACACGCCACAATCCTTATAATCATCAAGCTCACGTCGTCCTTTGGGACGTGTAATATATGATGTTATTCTGGCATTATTTCGTCCGTTTTCATTTACAAATTTCACTTCCCACATAGGTTTAGTTTCATCAAACGGAACCTCAATGATTTTAAGAGAAGATACGGATTTTAGCTTCATAACAAACCAACTCCTTTCGTACAATATTAATTTCTTGACTCATAAGATTTTATCATATAGCTAGGATAGAAAAATCTTATCTGAATATTTGAAAAAAGTAAAGAGCAAGTCTTATGCCAAGCGTTATTTATTAAAAAAGACCCGTAAAAACAGACATATTGACGTTAATACGTCAAAAATGGTTAGTCAAAAACGACTTGGTAGTCAAAAATGACTTAATATTTCAATAAATTATGATGATAAACAGGAAATATAGTGGATTGGTAAATTGGCATAAAATTTGCGAAATTCCATATGTAAACGTATGTTTGACAATGGAGCATAAAGAAAAAGAGAAGTGAAATGGTATGAACAGACAAGATGAAGCTCTGATATTTGATATACAGAAGTACTCTATTCATGATGGTCCAGGGATAAGAACCTTGATTTTTTTTAAAGGCTGCCCTTTGCGTTGTCAGTGGTGCTGTAATCCGGAGTCGCAGAGAGCATTACCTGAGCTTATGTTTAAAAGCAATTTATGTATAAAGTGTGGTAGATGCGCTGAAGTTTGTCCTCGCAATGCAATCGATATCGCATCTGAGCTGAACAGAATAAACAGAGATGAATGTGTGAACTGCGGCATATGTGTAAGCGCATGTAATATGGATGCTTTGTCATTGGTGGGTAAGTGGATGACTATAGACCAGGTTTTTAGCGTGATTTTGAGGGATAAAAAGTATTATTTAAAATCCGGAGGAGGTGTTACGCTGTCAGGAGGAGAACCTCTTTTTTGGGATGATTTTTGTCTACGTCTCCTCAAAAAATGCTACGAAAATAACATACATACGGCAGTAGAGACTTCGGGTTATGTAAACGATATGACTTTGGCCAGAATTGCTCAGTACGTGGATATATTTTTATATGACATAAAGAGCATGGACAAAGAGCGGCATAAACACATAACAGGGGTTTCTAATAGTATTATCATAGATAATCTAAAAAAGATCAGGGCTATGGGCAAAAATGTAATCTTGAGAATACCGCTTATACCTGAAAAAAATTATCTCGAAGATGAGTTGGAAAATATGTTTAAGTTTGCATCTGATATCGGGATAACAGAAATAAATATTATGCCGTATCACAATCTTGGAGAATCAAAATACAAGGGACTTGGAAGGAAATATGATATGGAGGGAATAGAACCACTTAAGTTTTCAAAGGACTTTGATATACAAATGCAGACATATAGCAGTTTGTTTAAAAAGTATAAGGATATTGACATAAGAATAGGAGGGTAAAATGGACGAAAGATATGCATCGCAGAAGTGCTGGTGGGAGAAAAGTGACGTACCTTGGAGTGGGGACGTTTTTGACACGTTTGTATTAACAGAAGACAGTTTCAGAGAAAGACGAATACAGTTACTTAGAGACGAGATTATCGAAGGAGCATATGGAAAAAGAGGAGTCATATCTGTTGACAGGGCAAAGCTTTTTACAGAGTCTTACAAAAGCACAAAAGGAGAGCCCGTCATCATCCGAAGGGCAAAAGCCCACAAATATGTAATGGAGCACATGCCGATATATGTGCCACCGGAGCAGTTACTGATGGGATACCCGAGTTCTTGTAAAAATGGCGCTGAGATTGAGCCGGAATATCACTGCTCATGGCTGGAGAATATAGTTGAGATAGATGGGGTGAAAATGAGAGAGATGGATTCATTTCCTATAAGGAAGTTCATAGAATTTCATTTTTCGGAAGATGATAAGAAATATCTTGAAGAGGAACTTATACCTTACTGGAAAGGTAGGACATTGCATGACTGTGTTACCAGAGAGCTGAAACTTCACGCCCCAGAAGCTTTGGAATATTGGAATGAGTCTTTTACTTCATTTCCTGTTACGCGAATCGGCCTCTGTCATACAATACAAGATTATTCATCGGTTGTAAAAAAAGGCTTAATAGGATTGAGGAAAGAAATAGAAGAACAACTGCGCAGTATTGAAATTGACA
This sequence comes from uncultured Clostridia bacterium, assembly GCA_944386595.1. Taxonomy (GTDB): domain Bacteria; phylum Bacillota; class Clostridia; order Peptostreptococcales; family Anaerovoracaceae; genus Avanaerovorax. Next base: position 13,897 of record CALXBQ010000018.1, on the reverse strand, counting down.
ATATAAATGATTACAGAGCTATAACGCGCGCAGATAACTATAAAGCAATGCTTATTGTAATAGAAGGAATAATTTCTTATGCGCACAGGTGTGCTGATATAGCTGACGAGATGGCAAAATCGGCGCCAGAAGAACGAGCTAAGGAATTGAGACAGATGGCGGAAAATTGCCGTTTGGTTCCAGAAAATCCGGCGCGTACATGGTGGCAGGCACTTCAGGCGATCCATTTTGTACATATGCTAACCTGGCTGACAGATGCAGGCGTAGCTCATTCGCTAGGCAGATTTGATATTTATATGAAGGACATATTAGAAAAGGATTTTGAAAATGGACTGTCAATGCAAGAAGCTCAGGAACTTTTGGAATGCTTCATGGTTACATTCTGCTACAGAAATCAGCTCGTTGATTGGAGAGGTTCAATGGCCACACCAGGCTGGCATACCAATGACAAAATAACCATAGGTGGTGTAGATGAACATGGAAAGGATTCAACTAATTTGCTCAGTAAAATGATTCTTGAGGGTCATGCGCATGTTCATCTTAATGATCCAATAATTTCTGTAAGAATTCATAATAACACTCCTGATGATTTCTTGAAACACGTGATGGAAATACTCAGAACAAGTGGCGGAGTGCCTCAAATAATAAATGACGAAGCTATTATACCTGCGCTCATGGGGCAACTTGGCATGCCTCTTATGGAAGCAAGAAACTACGCCGATGTTGGGTGCCAGGAAAATCAATCAGATCCTAACTGTAGTGAGGGGGCAGATACTCATGGTCATCAGAATGCAGGATATTTCAACCTTGTAAAACCCATTGAGCTTGCTCTTAATAACGGGGTTAATCCAAGAAACGGTAAAAAGGTCGGACCACAGACGGGAGAATTGAAGAGTTTTAGGTCTATGGATGATTTTGCACAGGCGGTGAAATTGCAGACTGAGTATGCGGTAAAGATGAACGTTATCATCAATAATGTAATCGAGTACTGTTTCTTGACTTTTATGCCTACGCCTATGCATAATTTGCTTCACCCTGGGCCACGGAAAAGGGGAGAGGATATAAATGCGGGTGCGTGTAAGTATAATTACACCGGAGCAATAGGTACGGGACTTGGTACGGCAGCGGATTGTATGACAGCTGTCAGCCACGTTGTCTTCAAGGATAAAAAATGTAGCCTGGAAAAACTCAATCAAGCTCTTCGCGCAAACTGGAAAGGCTATGAAGATCTGAGAAATGCATGCATAAGTGCTCCGAAATACGGGACTGACAATGATGAGGCGGATAACTGGGGACGATTTATATCAGATACCTTTATGGATGCCTATGAAAGCCACCCTAATATACGAGGAGGCAGGTACTTATGTGGATTTTTCAGTGTAACACAAAATCATGTTCTAGGTGAGGATACCGACGCCACGCCTGATGGAAGAAGGGCAAAAGAGATGCTATCTGATTCGGTATCTCCGTCTCAGTTTGCAGAGGCGCTTGGTCCTACAGCGACACATAGATCACATATCAAGGCAATTGATACAAAGCGTACGGTTAATGGTATAACATTTGCCCAAAGCATGGATCTATCCAGCCTTATGTCAGATAGGGAACTAAGTAAATGGGGTGATCTTATAAGAACATTTGTAAGTGAGGGAGGACAGTCTGTTCAGTATAATGTGCTCAGTACGGAGCAACTTAAGGATGCAAGATTAAATCCTGAAAAGCATAAAGACTTATTTGTTAGAATAGGCGGATACACTGCCAGATTTGTAGATCTTAGCGATGCTATGCAGGAATCAGTTATAAATAAAGCCATACAGCGATGCTGATAAAACTATCAGAAGAAATATAGAAGAGGTAAGACATATGGAAAAGATTTCTATACCGATTGACAGGTTGGGTGAAGCATATGAAAAAATGATCACTATCAGAAAGGCCGAGGAAGCTTTTGAGAAAGTATATATGGACGGGAAGATTCCAGGATTTTTACATCTATATCTTGGAGAAGAAGCTATAGCTTCCGGTGTATGTATGAATTTGAAAAGGAGTGACTATGTAACAAGTACTCACAGGGGACATGGACATTTTATCGCAAAGGGTAGTGATATAAAAAAAATCGCTGCAGAGATTATGGGTAAGGAGACGGGCTTGTGTAAAGGTAGAGGCGGTTCAATGCATATGATTGACGTTGAGAATGGGCTTTATGGATCCACTGGAATTGTAGGCGGAGGCTTTCCGCCTGCCGTGGGTTTAGGTCTTGCAGCAAAGTATAAAAAAACGGGACAGGTATCGGTATGCTTTTTTGGAGATGGAGCGGTAAATGAAGGCACATTCCACGAAGCAATCAATCTTGCGGCAATATGGTCGCTGCCTATTATATTCATATGTGAAAATAATTTGTACGCACAATCGGCTCCTCAGGAGTACCATCAGAAAGTGAAAGACATCTCAAAGCGAGCAGAAGGGTATGGAATAGAAGGGGAAACTGTAGATGGTATGGATATATTTCAGATATATAAGGCATCGAGAGATGCTGTGGAAAGAGCAAGGAAAGGTTTTGGGCCAACACTTCTGGAATGTAAGACGTATTTGTTTACGGGTCATTATGTAGGAGATCCGAGAAATTACAGGTATAAGAAGGAAATGGAATACTATAAAAATGAAAGGGATTGTATAAAGATTTTCGAGGAAAAAGTCTTAAATGAGAAACTTATAACAAAAGATGAGTTGATGGAAATAGAGAGAAAAGTGGAACGGACGGTAGATGAGGCTATTAGATTCGCGGAAGAAAGTTCAATGCCGGATAGGTCTGAGGTAATGAAGGATGTTTATTAAATAAGACGGGAGGGGCTATTATGTCTGAGGAGCGAAAAATAACTTATGCCCAGGCTATCAAGGAAGCCATGGTGCAGGAGATGCAAAAGGACAAAGATATTATTTTTATCGGTCAGGATATTTCAGGTGGTGCAGGGCGAGAAAAAGATGGACTTACAGATACTTGGGGAGGGAGTTTTGGCGTAAGCAAAGGTATGTCTACGTTACTAGGGACAAACCGCGTCATAGATTGTCCGCTGTCTGAAGCAGGATATATGGGAGCTGCCGTTTCTGCTTCGACCACAGGAATCAAAGTTATATCTGAGCTGATGTTTAACGATTTTTTATGGCTTGCGGGAGATCAACTTTTTAACGGTGCAGCAAAGTTAAGATACCTTTCGGGAGGAACAGAAACCTGTAGGCTTACGGTACGTACAGTTATGGGAGGTGGGTTGAATGCAGGAATGCATCATTCACAATCTTTATATTCACTTGCAGCGCATATACCAGGTATAAAGGTGGCCATACCATCAACACCATATGATGCAAAAGGTATGCTTGTAGCAGCCATAAGAGATGAAGACCCTGTTATTATCTTTGAAAACAAAGCACTTTACAACGTTGAGGGATATGTTCCTGAGGAATTGTATACAGTGCCGCTAGGTAAGGCGAGAATAGCGAAAGAAGGCTCAGACGTAACTATTATTGTAATGTCAAGGATGTTATATGTAGCTCTCGAAGCAGAAGAAAATCTCAAAAAAAATGGAATTAGTGCGGAGATAATAGACGTGAGAAGTTTAGTACCGCTGGACGAAAATGTGATTATAGATTCTGTAAAAAAGACGGGGCATGTAGTTATAGTTGATGAGGCGTTGCCGCGCTGCAGCGCAGCAACCGATTTGGCAGCTTTAGTTGCGGATAAGTCTATAGATTATATAGACGGCCCCATTAAAACGGTTACTTCGAAACCGTGCCCGGTACCTTTCAGCCCTATTCTTGAAAAGGAATACTTACCATCGAAAGAAGATATTATCAACGCGGTATATGAGGCAACAAACAGGGAGGGATAGTATATGGCCACAAATATAACAATGCCTAAACTTGGAATGACCATGACAGAGGGAACGATTACTTCATGGGAGAAAAAAGAAGGCGATGAAATAAAAAAAGGAGAAACGTTGCTTTGGGTCACAACAGATAAGGTGAATGTGGAAATAGAAGCGCCAGAGACGGGTGTGTTGCTTAGTATTAAAGTTGACTCTGGAGAAAAGGCGGCTGTTGGCCAGATAATCGGGATAATTGGGGAGATGGGAGAAGAGCCGTATGAGGACTGTGAGAAAGGGCAACCGGAAAAAGAAGATATGTATATCGGTCCTCAGATGGATTTGAGTAAAAAGGTGAGGGCGACTCCAGCTGCAAGAATAGCGGCATCTAAACATTGTGTGGATATAAATAGAATAAAGGGAACAGGCATATCAGGGAGAATACTTAAAGATGATGTGGATAAATATGTCGTTGGCTTAGCTAGCAAATCGGGTGAAAATGGGAATGCGTGGAGGGACGTGGACTTGTCTGAAATAGAGAACGTTTCGGCAAGCAGAATGACCGAAAGCTTCGCCAATGTACCGCATTTTTATCTTGTTGCAAAGGCGCATACGGGAAAAATGAATGAAATGCTTCAGACAGCGAGAGAAAAAATGTTGAAAAAAGGAGCTCCTAAAGCGACATTTACAGACGTGCTTATATGGATGTTGTCAAGAGTCATACCGAGACACCAGCGAGTAAATGCTCAATGGCTTGGCAATGGAAGGATTAGGATTTTTGAAGATGTGAATATTGGAATTGCTGTCGCTACGCATAAAGGACTGTTGGTTCCAATAATAAAGAGAAGTGGAAATATGAGCTTTGATCAAATAGTGACAGAACGAGCAAAACTGGTTGAGAGGGCTAGAAACGGGAAACTTATGCCGGATGATATGGCTGGGGGCACAATAACTGTCAGTAATTTAGGAATGTATGGTATAGACATGTTCAACGGTATCATAAACACTCCTCAGAGTGCACTTCTTGCGGTGGGTGGTATTGATGACGGTATGATTACAATGTCGCTGAGTCTTGATCATAGAGTAATAGACGGAGCTGCAGGCGCAGAGTTTTTAAAGGATCTTAAAGAAATTATGGAAAATCCAGAAAAACTTCTGGATGAATATCTGTTTTAAGGAAGGATAACAAGATGAAGACCTACGATCTTATAGTAATTGGAGCAGGACCGGCAGGATATCAGGCGGCCCTTGAGGGAGCGAAAAATGGGTTCAGCGTTGCCTTAATAGAACGGAAAGAAGTAGGGGGTACTTGTCTTAACAGCGGTTGTATACCAACTAAAACACTTCTAGAAACGGCAAAGGTCTATAAAAAAATGACTGAACATGAAAGATATGCTGTGCAATGCAATGGAGAAATCAAAATAGACAGGGAAGGATTAATCAAAAGAAAAGAAGACGTTATATTTAAGCTTCGTGAAGGTCTCAGAATGTTACTGTTGGGAGCGGGTATAGAGATAATTAGGGGAGAGGCAAAATTACAGGAGGGTAAACGCGTTTTAATATCAGGGCGCAACGGGGATGAAGGAAAAGATGTGATAATTGCCGATAAAATCATAATCGCTTCAGGATCTTCGGAATTAGTACCTGATGTAGTTGGTAAAGAATATATGAAAGGAAGCACTGAAGTACTCGAACTGGATTCTATTCCTAAATCTGTGTGCATAGTTGGCGGAGGAGTAATAGGAATGGAGTTTGCCCATTTCTATTCTTCCATAGGGTGCGAGGTAAAGGTTATTGAAGCATTACCTGATATTTTATGTAACGTAGATCGCCAGTTATTACAAACTTTTAAAAATATTACATCGGGAGCATATGATGTAAATGTTGAGTGTATTGTTAAGGCAGTGAGAAAAAAAGGTGACTGTTTTGAAGTCGTATATGAAGACGGAGAAAGTGAAAAGACCTTGACAACTGACATGGTAATAGCGGCTGTTGGGAGAAGAGCATGCACTGAGAATTTAGGGTTGAATGATGTCGGGATATTGCATGATGATAAGGGCTTCATTCTGGTGGACGAAAACTTTGAAACTAATGTAAAAGGCATATATGCGGCCGGGGATGTGATAGGAGGAATAATGCTTGCTCACAAGGCATTTGATGAAGGGATAAAGGCATCTTATAGTGCGTTAAGCGATAATGGATGCGAACATGTAAAGAAAACTATCCCGCAATGTATTTACACAGAGCCTGAAATTGCATATGCAGGCATTGGAGAGGAGATAGAAACCAATAAAAAAGTAAAAGGATACTGCAATTTGGCGTCTAATGGGCGGTCGTTAGCATCTGGAGCCGATAGCGGTATGGTGAAGGTAATAGCAGATGCAGAAAATGGCCAGATTTTGGGAATACACATGATAGGAGAAAATGTTACTGAAATAATAGGCAGCGCCGTGTACGCCATAGACGGAGAGTTTACTGTTGACGAGGTGGCAGAATTTATTATGCCTCACCCTACTGTAAGCGAAGCAGTGCGAGAGGCTGCGCGAGATTGTAAATCAAAAATGGAAAGGAGTTAAAAATGGATAATTATGATTTAGTAATTAAAAATGGAACGATATTTAATTCATCTGAGTCTTTTAAGGCGGATATTGGGATAAAAGATGGGAAAATAAAATGTATATCCGAGAAGATAGATGGTGGTGAAAAAACGATAGAAGCAAAGGACAAATTAATTATTCCTGGAGCTATAGATATACATACCCACATTGACGCACCGCTTCATGGGTCTAAGACCATGGATGATTGGTTTGACGCTACAGCTGCGGCAGCGTTTGGAGGAGTCACTAGTGTAGTCGACTATCCTATCCAGGAGCAGGGACAGTCTTTGCGCCAGGTCATAGAAGCTTCATATGAAAAAGCGAGGGATAAGTCTGTCATTGATTATAGCTTCAGTCCTGTAGTTACACAAAGGACAGAAGAAGTATATAAGGAGATACCGGATCTTATAAACGAAGGTTTTCCTACATTCAAAGTATTTATGGCATATGCTTTTCGCGCCAGAGACGAGGAGCTAATTCGATTATTGGATGTAATTTCATCCAATGGAGGGATTTTAGGTGTCCATGCGGAAAATGACTGGGCTATAGAATATGTAACGCAGAAAATGCTAAAAGAGGGTAAAACGGAACCGATTTATCATTGTCTAAGCAGACCGCCTGTAACAGAGAATGAGGCTACAAAGCGGGTTATAAGTTTGGCGGAAATTGTAGACGCACCAGTTCTGATTGTCCATGTTTCTTCAAAGGGAGCAATAGAAGAAATAATAAAAGCGAAAAGCTGTGGCAGGCCGGTATATGCTGAAACTTGTCCGCATTTTCTGGTACTAGATGAAAAGTTATATGACCAACCAATAGAAGAAGCGGCCAAATATGTTGTCACACCGCCTCTTAGGAGCAAAGAACATAGGGAAGCGCTATGGAATGCGATATCAAGCGGAGGGATTTCGCTTATTTCTTCGGATCATTGTGCATTTTCGCTTAATGAAAAGTTGAGATTGGGGAAAGGGGCGTTTAACAAGATACCGCATGGGGCTCCGGGAATAGAAACAAGGTTACCTGTAGTTTTTTCTGAAGGAGTTTGCAAAGGACGTATCTCTATGAAAAAAATGGTTGAAATGCTTTGCGTAAATCCTGCGAAGATTGCAGGGATTTATCCAAAAAAAGGTGTTATAGCGGTGGGAAGCGACGCGGATATAGCTATTATCGATGAAGCTGACTCTTCCGTAATATCTACATCAACGATGAGAGGTATATGTGATTTTTCACCGTTTGAAGGCTATGAAGTTTGCGGAAAAGTTTGTAAGGTAATAGCAGGAGGAGAGGTAATAGTGTCTGATGGAAAGTTGAATGCAAAACAAGGAAGGGGAAAACTGATGACAAGAAAAAGATTTAATCCGTTTTAACGCTGCTAAGGAGGAAAACAATGGCACATATAAAACCAGCCCTAGTTGAAAATATAAGGAAAGATATTGAAAACCTTAATATGTATAACGAAACTCCAGGAGAGGGGATAACTAGGATCTTATTTACTGAACAAGAACTTAAGGCAAGAAAATATATAAAGAAACGTATGAGAGAAGTAGGGCTTGAGGTTGAGGAAGATGCTATAGGGAATATATACGGCACACTGAAAGGAAGTAATCCGCGCTTATCTCCAGTATGGACAGGTTCGCATATAGATACAGTTCCTCATGCAGGAAGTTTTGATGGGATGACGGGTGTCGTAGGCGGAATTGAAGCATTAAGAGTTATAAAAGAGTCTGGATTGAGACATGAAAGGAATATTCAGGTTATTGTCTTTACTTCGGAGGAACCTACTCGTTTCGGAAAAGGATGCCTAGGCAGTAGAGCGATGGCCGGTGATTTAACACGGAATGGAACAAATTATTTGGTAGATGAAGATGGAAAGACGCTTTCAAAAGTGCTAGACGAATTAGGCTACAACAATGAGCAGTTCCATCTAATAAAAAAGGAAAAAGGGGATGTCTATGGCTGTGTAGAACTACACATAGAACAGGGAGCAATATTAGAAAGGCTTGGCAAAAAAATAGGCATAGTAACGGCAATATCCGCGCCTACAGACTTAATAATTGAAGTGGAAGGAACACAGGAGCATGCGGGAGCAACGCCTATGCCTGTGCGAAGAGATGCAATGGCTGCAGCCGCGAAAATTATAATCGGAATCGAGGGAATGGCGAGAACGTCCGATAATCCAAGTATGGTCGCTACAGTTGGAAAACTCGATGTTTTTCCAGGCGCCACTAATGTAATTCCGGGCATGGTCAGATTTACTGTGGATATGAGAAGTGATAACTTTAAAGAAAAAGAACAGATTATAAACAAAATAGAAGTGTTATCTAATGCCATTGGGGATATAGAAGGTGTAAAAACGTCTATAAGGATTGTGAGTCATGAATATCCTGCGGTTGCCGATGCACATATTGTGGAGGTTATGAAGGGCGTATGTGACTCCCAACGGAAGGAATACAATCTCATGGTGAGTGGAGCATATCATGACTCAATGTTTGTATCAAGATTTGCTCCATTTAGTATGATATTTGTGCCAAGCCGAGGTGGTATAAGTCATCACAAAGACGAGTGGACAGACTACGAGGATATAAAATCCGGAGTAGATGTTCTTGCTGAAACACTATTAATAATGAGTAATGAAAAGGAGAACACTGAAAGGAATGAGTAAATGTGAGATATTGTTTGCTCACGGGCAGTTTCGATCCGTCTTTTAATTTGGCGGCAGAAGAGTATTTGTTTGAAAAGGCGGATCGTTCATGCGAATATATGATGATATGGCGAAACGAACCAACAGTGGTTGTAGGCAAGTATCAGAACACAGTTGAGGAAATAGATTCAGAATATGTAACAAATAACGATATCAAGGTTGTGCGGAGGCTTTCGGGAGGAGGAGCGGTTTTTCAAGACCTTGGCAATATTAATTACTCAGTATTAATGGATTGTGGCGACAGCAGCTATGTGGATTTTGCGCCGTATATGGAAATGATTGTTGGATTTTTGAATTCGGTTGGAATTAATGCGGATATAAATGGACGTAATGATTTAACTATAGGAAATAAAAAGATTTCTGGAAACTCTCAGTATGTAAAAGACGGAAGAGTATTGCATCACGGCACACTGCTGTTCAATTTAAATCTCTATATGGCAGCAAAAGCGCTCGAACCACCTGATTGCAAAATAGAATCAAAGGGGATCAAATCGGTGAAAAGCCGGATTATGAACATAGAGAGCTTATTGAAAAACAACACTACCATTGAACAGTTTCAGCAAGAGATGATAAAGTATTTTTCTGAAGTTTATGGATATCGTGTAAAGGAGTTTACTGAAAAAGAGAAAGAGTACATCGATGCAATCAAAAAAAATCGGTACGATAGGTGGGAGTGGAACTATGGATATTCGCCAGAGTACAAAAAATGTCGCAGATATTCTATACCCGGTTGCGGCAATTTCAAAGTACAGATGAATATAAAAGACGGTATTGTAACAAATATTTCACTTTCGGGGGATTTTTTTGGAAATCAAAGCTTGCAAGGGCTATATAGTATATTAGAGGGGTGTCGGCTGAATAAGAACGATATTTCAGTAAAATTAGCCGAGGTAGATATCAATAATTATATATACAATATTTCGAAGAAAGATTTTATCGAAATGATTGTTTACTGATAAAAGGTTATGTATGTTTTCTATACTGTAAATTCTGGTTTGTATTTTGAAGAAAATCGGAACGGGATAATGATAGATGGATTACATAAGGGAAAGGCAGAAGGCTTTTCTGATATGCCGTTTCATCTGCAAAAAGCTATAACGGACAGAAGAGGTATTTTCAGCAACTTAAGCGTGTTAGCATTTACCCATTTCCACCCTGATCATTTTGACGGATATTTATTAGATGTCTTTAAAGAAAAAAACCCAAATGTATCCATAATTACACCCAGTACATTGCAGAGGGTGAAAGATATTGATTGTAACGGTATAGATATATGTCCTATTACGACTACACACATAGGGAAGTGTAAATCTATTTTTCACAATAGCTTCCTGCTAAACGGCGCGTATGACTCATACTTTGTTGCCGGCGATGGTCTGATAGATGAGCATACAGCTGAAAGTATAGCTAAAAAAAGCAACAAACCGATTAAAGCTATCTTTTTAAACACATTTCATTTGATAAATAAAGATACGACCAAGTTTATATCAGTTATTAAGCCGGGGAGTATTTTTTTGGTGCATATGCCTTTTGAAGTAGATGATATTTATTTATTAAGAAAGCAAACGGAATCAATCTTGAAGCGAACAAGGATAAAAGCTGAGATTTTGTTTCCTATGTCGGAGATACTTACCTGACAGTTGACTCATGATAGTGTAGAATGTAAAATAACAATACAACACGTTCAAAGGTCGCTTGAGAAAGGATGCACCAATGAAAGAGGAACTTGTTATTTTCAATATTTTGAAGAAGCTCGGATGCTGTGGTATCCTAATTACAGATGGCGATGGGAAAGTTGTGTGCATGGATGAGCCTTTTTTTGAAGAGGAGTGGGGATTGCTTCCGCATGAAATATTAGGAAGATCAGCTTTTGATTTAGAAAGAACAGGTGTTATAAAACCAGCCCTAGCGCTTAAGGTTATGGAGACACGAAAAGAAGCAAGGCAGATTTCGGCAGTAAAGGGTCTTTATAACGTAGTAGGCGAAGCATTCCCGATATTTGAGGAAAAAGATAAGATTAAATGGATAGTCACATTCACAAGAGATGTAATTTCAGAAAAAGAAGTATTAAGGTTGTATGATGAAATACTTGAGAGATTTATAAAAGGCGATGAAAAGGATTGTAATGCTTTAAGCAAATGGATAACGGAGGAAGGCTTGACTACCTTTAATGCGCATTATGCTACCGTGCTGGCAGGAATAAAGAAAATTGCTACATACGATGTTACAGTACTACTTACCGGGGATACCGGTACGGGGAAAAGTATGATGGCAAAGAAGATACATAATCTGAGTGGAGTAAAGGGGGACTTCGTAGAATTGAATTGTGGTTCTGTTTCTCAAACTCTGATGGAGTCTGAGCTTTACGGTTATGAGAAGGGGTCCTTTACAGGCGCTGAAAAAACAGGTAAAAAAGGTCTTGTGGAATGCGCGGAAAACGGCACACTCTTCCTTGACGAAATTTCTGAAATGCCCTTGAATTTGCAGGTGAAGTTGCTTCATTTTCTTCAAGAAAAAAAGATACGGAGAGTGGGGGGAACTAAAAACATAAATGTGAACTGCAGAGTTATAGCTGCTACAAATAAAAATTTAGAAAACGAAGTTAAAGAAGGAAGATTTAGGGAAGATCTTTTTTATAGATTGAATCTCGCGTCATTTAATATTCCATCGCTGCGTGAACGGTATGAAGACATTGTTCCGTTAGCCAAAAGTATTCTCGACTATTTAAATACTAAATACCAGAAGCAATTTGTTTTTGATTATGATGTGCTATCTTGCTTTGAAAAATATCCATGGAAAGGCAACGTAAGAGAACTGGAGAACACGATACACAGAATGATTCTAATGGCAGAAGAAAATGTATTGCGTAAAGATCTTCTTCCTAAATCGTTTACAAGTAGCACTTCTAATTTTGAAATGGATTTTATGGATAATACATCAGAAGAAATGGCTGTACCAGAAAAAAGCTACCGACAGCAAATGGAAGAGGCTGAATCGAAAATAATACTGCAGGCATTTAGAAAATATGGATCATCATCAAAGGTAGGAGAAGCTCTCGGTATAGGTCAGACTACTGCTGCGAGGAAAATAAGAAAATATGTAGGGCATGAATAAAGCTATGTGCCCGGTTGACATATGACATAACCTTTTGAGGATTGTAAGTAGGCGATGAAAAATAAGAGCCTTGACAGGAACACCGACCCGTCAGGCTCTTACATAGCTATTTTTCAGAGTGTGTGAAATAATTTCTGTAAAATATCTCTTCCATGGTAATTAAGGTGAGAAATTGCCTGAACGGCAGATTCAGTTTACATATTCAATTTAAAATATGAATTGTTGCATGTCAAGCGAGACCTTCTAACTAATGGCCTCGCTTGATTCGTCTTCACAGTCTCAGATAGGCAGCCTGCCATCGTACATAATACTGAATTCTCCATAGACCTTAGCCCAGTTTCTGAGTGGCTGATTCCACTTTCTGGTAGCCTGAAGGGTTGAAAGATACAACGACTTCAGTAAAGCTGTATCGCTTGGAAATACGGACCTCTGACGATTAAGTTTCTTATATGTACTGTTGGTTGGTTAGATTTTACCATAGAAGGATAATCTCATGTCGTATTTACAGACTTTTTTTCACACACTCGCCTTGACAGGAACACAGACCCGTCAGGCTCTTACATAGCTATTTTTCAGTTGCACCGAGGTTTAAAATATTAAAAACAACAGGTGTTTTTTCCAAAACAGGCGCTTCCGGCTTCAATTTTTCGTTTCCATTTGCAAGTGTATGAAAAAGAGAGGCACTCACCTCTCCCTAATTCTTGTATATTGATTTTCTATGCCCTACCGTAAGAGCAAGTATCACAAGCTTGTCGTCCTCAATATGACAAATCAGTCGATAGTCGCCTATGCGATATCGCCATTGCCCCTTGTGGTTTGCAGTTAATCCTTTGCCGTGCTGACGTGGATTTTCGCAGCCTTCAAGGTTCTTCATAATCCAGGACTTTATCATGCGTTGTGTATATCGGTCAAGTTTTTTAAACTCCCTGTTGAACCGTACTGTTGCTTCAACTCTATATATCACAGATCTGATTCCTTCCATACATCTGCTATCGGATAGCTTTTCTTCCCACTGTCAACGTACTCCTTATATGCCTCTTCTGCAACGGCAATATCATATTCATCCTCAATTTTTTCAAACAAAGCCTGTTTAAAGGCTTCGCCTAATGAAACAGAGTGTAACTTTGCATAGCTCTCTGCAAGATTTCTTTCTTCTTCTGTAAGTCTTATTGAAAAAGCCATAATCTCACCTTCTTTCTGTAGTTCATTGTACTATACAGCAAAGCTCATGTCAACTCCTGTTTTACTTACGCAAAATTCCTCAAAAAAACGGGAGACTTCCCTTCCAATCATGCAGGTCGCGTAAACCCCTTGCTGCTTACTTTATCTCCTCATATCTTACCGCCATTTTGTGCCTGTCCATCTTTATTGCTGGTCACATCAAACTCGGTAGTATTAAGCGCGTATCCATCAGGTGCATTGCTTTCTATTTTTGCGTTCGGATTTTGCGGGAGCCCCGAAAATCAACGCATGCACAAAAAGAACCGTTCAATCTGAACGGTTCTTTCAATGGTGCGCCTGGCGGCGCACGTTTCTAACAGGTGAAAGTCCCGAATCCGCCCGGTAGTGGGAAGGATATAGCCGAAGGCAAGGGTGTCCATCGTGAGGTGGAATCTGAAGGAAGCCGGATGTGGGGA
>CALXBQ010000017.1 GCA_944386595.1 uncultured Clostridia bacterium | reverse complement strand
TCTCGCGTGACAGCTTTATCATTCTATCACCTATCAGGCCTGCTGTCAAGAACTTTTTTCATTTCTTTTTTCAGCTTCCTCGGAAGGCCTCAGCCCCCCAGGTGACAGCTTGTTTAGTTTATCACTTCGGGCCCTTCATGTCAACGGCTTTTTTGCATGTATCCAATAGTAATTTCTGGCAGTTCTTCCTGAAGTGTTTACTCTATGATTTCATACATTCCCGCCGCGTCTTCCTTACGGCAGCTTTCGGTCAGCGCAGTCACCTTTGCGGCAACCGAACTTGTTCCGAACTCGATTCTTACAACGTCTCCTACCTCTACCTCGGTGCCGGCTTTGGCCTGTCTGTCGTTTATGAATACCCTGCCCTGATCGCAGGCCTCCTTGGCAACGGTGCGTCTTTTGATGAGGCGGGAATTTTTAAGAAACTTGTCTATTCTCATCTGTCCTCCGGATAAAAGAAAAAAGCAGCCTGCGAACAAGCTGCTTTCATACACATCTCTAAAACCTTATTTATTAACTGCATCCTTAAGAGCCTTTCCTGCCTTGAATACAGGAGCCTTGCAAGCAGCAATCTTAATCTTAGGTCCCTGAGGATCTCTAGGATTTCTTCCTTCTCTTTCTTTTCTCTCTCTGGTTTCGAAAGTACCAAAGCCGATAAGCTGTACCTTATCTCCCTTTACAAGAGCATCCTCTACGCAGGATAAGAGTGCGTTGATAGCAACTTCAGCATCCTTCTTGGTGAAATTGGTCTTTTCTGCAACAGCAGCAACTAATTCAGCCTTATTCATTTTAAATCCTCCTTAAATATAAATAAGTTTTCCACTTATTTTTTAACATTTTCCCAAAGAGCATCCAGCTCATCAAGACTCATGGAGTCCATTCTCTTTCCCATACGTGAGGCCGCCTCCTCCACTCGGGAAAACCGCTCGATAAATTTACGTGTAGCGGCGTTAAGCGCATCCTCCGGATCCGTGCCGGCAAACCTTGCCACATTCACCACCGAAAACAGCAAATCCCCCAGCTCCTCGTCGATGTCGTTCTTCCGTCCGGAAGCATAGGCCTCCTTAAATTCTCCGAACTCCTCCACAACTTTATCCAAAGCTCCGTCTATGCTGTCCCAGTCAAAACCGACTTTAGCGGCTCTGCTCTGAACCTTGCCACTCTTCATAAGTGCAGGTAATGCATCAGGCACGCTTCTCAGTCTGTCCGTATATGATGTCTGTCCATGCTCTGCGCTTTTCATATTGTCCCATTTTTCAAGTGCTTTGTCAATACTTTTTACCTCTTCACCTGAAAAAATATGCGGATGGCGTCTCAGCATCTTTTCGCATTCTTCATTGATAACATCCGTGAGAGTAAAGCTTTCTTCCTCTTCGGCGAGGATTCCGTGAAAGATTACCTGAAGAAGTACGTCTCCCAGCTCCTCTCTCAGATTGTCCGTATCCTCCCGCTGAATGGCGTCCACAGCTTCATATGCCTCCTCTATCATACAGGTTCTGAGGCTGTCATGGGTCTGGACGCTGTCCCACGGGCATTTGACCCTGAGGACCTTTACGATTTCGTAAAGTCTTGCAAATGCCTCTTTTTCATTTTCTCCTTTTTTCTCAAAACGCGCATACTCCCTAAGCATACTACACCTTCCTATTTTACAAAACGTCTCACTATGCCGGAAAACTTCCTTCCTCCCGGAAACGAATTCAGTTCCTCCACCGTTATGGCTTTAAAGACGAATATGAGCACCACATAAACCGCAGCTCCCACGCATATGGAAAGAAGGGTCGATATTCCGTTGCTTCCCGTCAGCGCCTCAAGACCGAGATATGCGCCGTAAGCCACTGCCGCCATTATTGCAGCCGCAAGCCCCGGCCTCAGATATGCCATCGACAGATTCTGTCTGCATCCCGTGTGAACGTAGACGGATCTGTTGTTTAAAATCATGGCTATTATATATGCCACCACCGTACCTATGGCCGCTCCTTTGACGTTCACCGCGGCAATTCCGACCAGAATGTATGTGAGCACGCCTTTTGCCACGCATCCCAAAAGCAGGTGTTTAACGGGCAGGGTCTGTCTTCCCACGGCCTGAAGTATTCCCGTAGAAGTCTGCACAATGGCAAGGAAAACAACGCCGATCGCCATTATCTGAAGTATGGGAGCGGCTTCCCTCGCCGACTCAGGCTGGGCGCCGAACAGCAGAAGAAGAATCGGCTCCGACAGAGCGAACATTCCGAAAGCGCACGGAAAAGCCATGATCATGGTGGTTCTGTAGGCCAGGCCTACGTTTTCCTGTATTCTCTCGCGGTTTTTGAGAGCCGCATATCCTGCGATTGCAGGAACCAGGCTTACCGATACCGCCTGGGTGAATATCTGAGGGAACGCTATGAGCGGGCTGCAAAAACCGCTGATAAGGCCGTACATTCCCTGGGCCTCCTCCAGTGTCCACCCGGTCTCCTGAAGTCTCCTCATTATTATTGCCGTATCGAGAAGATTCATTATAGGCATAACCTCTGCACCTATGATAATAGGAACGGCTATGACGACAATCTTCTTTATTATCACCCTCGTCTCCTCGACGGCGTCGGAGTTAAGGTCTATTTTCCTGTGTATTACTCTCCTGTTGAGGAGATAAATTATAAATATTATTCCAAGGCCTGCAACGGAGCCTGCGCTTGCGCCAAAGGACGCGCCTGCCGCCGCCTGAACCTCCGGATCTTCATATGCTCCGTGAAGAAGCACCCACGCCAGGGTAAGTCCCACAATAACCCTGACAAGCTGTTCCGTCACCTCTGATATGGCTGTAGGATTCATATTTTGACGGCCCTGGAAGTACCCTCTGAAGGCGGAAAAGAGCGGCACGAAAAGAAGGGCCGGTGAAATGGCCTTTACTGCAAGCGCTGCGTCGGGATTTTTGAATATGTTCGCCAGAAGCCCGCTTCCGAAAAAGCATATGAGAAACGATACCGTTCCGATTGCCAGCATCAGCCTGAAGGAAACGTGAAACACCTTATGGGCGTTCTTGTATTTATGCTGAGCTATGTTTTCGGATACCAGTCTGGATATGGCAACCGGAAGGCCTGCCGTTGCAAGAACGAGCAGAGCTCCGTATATGGAGTAGGCAAATCCGTAGTAGGACATGCCCGTATCACCTATCCAGTTTGCGAGAGGTATCCTGAAGAAAGCTCCCAGAATCTTCACTATGACGCCGGCCATACCGATTATGGCTGCGCCCTTTACCAGTTTACTACTCATCTCTCTCCTAAAGCTCCTTTAAAATCCCCTCTGTGGCCTTCCCCGCCTCGAAGCAGATTCTCTCCGTGTCAAGTTTCGTAAATTCGCCGTCCTCGTAGAGAACCTCCCCGTCTATCATGGTCATGGCAATATCTCCGTCGGAGGCGGAATACACCATATTATTCATCATATCGTGGACCGGATTCATCTCCGGAGTATCTGTCCTGAAGGCGAGTAAATCCGCCTTCATTCCCTCCTTTAGAACTCCGCAATCATCTCTTCCCTGAGCCAGCGCTCCTCCCCTGGTCGCGGCATAAAGAGCCTGTAACGGGGTGATGAGGGTAGGGTCCATATGCTTTACCTTGGCGACCAGCGCCATAGTCTTGATTTCCTCAAGGAAGCTGAGGCTGTTGTTGCTGGCAACGCTGTCGGTTCCTATGGCCACATTTATTCCTTTTTTCAGAAGAGCAGAAACGTCGCAGATACCGCTGGCAAGCTTCAGGTTGCTTACAGGGTTTGTCGCAACCGTTACGCCTTTTTCTTTGAGAATGTCGTAATCCTCACCCTCTATCCACACGCAGTGAGCAGCGATTGACGGCGTGTCGAAAATTCCGCAGTCGTTTAAATACCGCACAGGAGTTCTTCCCTCGCGCCTTTCCTTGCACTCCTCGTGTTCCAGCTTCGTTTCGGACACGTGAACGTGCATGTTGAGATTTTCTTCCTTCGCAAAATCAGCTACCGCCCTTGCCGTGGCTTCGTCCGAGGTATACTCGGCATGAAGGCTTGCGTCGATTTTGATCCTTCCGTTTCCCAGACCGTTAAACCTGACGGATTCCCTCATTTCCCTTATGGACGGAAGCTCCGAAACGGGCGTTCCGAACGGGTTTGAAATTGCTCTGGATATATTGTTTTTGGCGCCGCTGTCAAGGACTGCCCTTACCATATCCTCGGTGAAGTAGTACATGTCGCTGGAGGACACGATTCCGAACCTTATGGATTCTGCCATGCAGAGCATGGTCGCCCAGTACACGGCATTTCCCGAAAGCTTGTCCTCGAAGGGAAATATTCTGGTGTTGAGCCAGTCCTGAAGCGCCAGGTTCTCTCCGTATCCCCTCATAAGCGCCATTGGCGAATGGGCATGGGCGTTGTAAAAGCCCGGCGTGAGAAGCCTGTTCTTTCCGTCGTACTCACGGCCGAAGTCACCGGAAGGCTTCGTTTTTTCTATGTACACTATGCGATCGTCCTTTGTTGCAAGGTACATATCCTGACAAAGGCTGAAGTTTTCGTCAAGCAGACTTATATTCCTGAAAAGCATTTTCCATCTCTCCTTACTTACTAAAAAACCATTATACCCGATAGAAAGCCCGTTTACTACACATTTTTCCGGCTAAGACTTTGTGTTTTCCGTGATGACGCCTTTATTTCCTGCGGATTCGGGCGGTTTGCGGTTATCGTATATTATCTGAAGAAGCTCTATGGTATCGTCCAGCTTGTCCCTTGCGTCGGTCTTAAGCTGAATATACGGCTCTTTTCCCGCGTGCATCAGCATCCTCATTCCGAAAGCCTCGCTTGCCCTCGAAAGAGCGAAAGGCCCTACGGGATTTTTTCCGGCAAGAGCGACGAACACCTTTCCGCCCTGCTCGTAAATTCGCGTAACCGAAAGCTCCTCTGCAAGAGCCCTTATCCTCGATATCTTTACAAGATTCAGCGTTTCCTTAGGAAGCTCTCCGAACCTGTCCAAAAGCTCGTCTATCATATCCTCCATGTCGCTTTCCGTCGCGATAGAGGCTATTTTCTTATACATCTGGAGCTTCAGCATCTCGTTGTCCACGTACCAGTCGGGAATGTTGGCAGGAGCTTTTATCTCAACGGTAACCTCTTCCCTGTTCTCGTTTACGATCTCACCTCTGAGCCTTCTCATGGCGTCGTCAACCAGCTTGCAGTAAAGCTCGTATCCGATGTTCATCATATGGCCGCTCTGTTCGCTTCCGAGGAGGTTTCCCGCTCCTCTTATTTCAAGGTCCCTCATGGCTATCTTGAAACCGGAACCGAACTCTGTGAATTCTCTTATGGCCTTAAGCCGCTTTTCTGCGACCTCGGAGAGAACCTTGTCCTTCTGGTACATCAGATATGCGTATCCCATCCTGTTCGACCGTCCCACACGGCCTCTAAGCTGATACAGCTGGGAGAGGCCGAACCTGTCCGCATCGAGAATAATCATCGTATTGGCGTTGGAAATGTCTATGCCCGATTCTATAATAGTGGTCGCAACGAGAACGTCGTACTCTCCTCCGATGAATTTAAGCATAATGTCCTCAAGGGCGTGTTCGTTCATCTGGCCGTGGCCGATGGCGACCCTTGCCTCGGGAACAAGAGATGAGATCTTGTCGGCTATGCGCCTTATCCCTCTCACCCGGTTATATACGACAAAAACCTGACCGCCTCTGTCGATTTCCCTGTTTATGATTTCCCGAAGGACGCTGTCGTCCTGCTCAAGAACGTAGGTCTGAACCGGATACCTCTCCTCGGGAGGTTCTTCTATGATGCTCATGTCCTTTATTCCCGTAAGGGACATGTTCAGGGTTCTGGGAATAGGCGTCGCCGACAAAGTAAGCACGTCGATGTTGGCTTTAAGCTTCTTTATGGCCTCCTTATGAGCCACGCCGAAGCGCTGCTCCTCGTCCACCACCAGAAGCCCCAGATCCTTAAACTTCACGTCCTTTGACAGGATTCTGTGAGTCCCTATGAGAAGGTCTATCTGACCTTTATTGACCTTCTCCGCAATCTGCTCCTGCTGCTTTTCGGTGCGGAATCTTGACATCATCTCGACCTTGAAGGGAAATCTCTCAAACCTTTCCTTCAGGGTGTAATAGTGCTGGTTGGCAAGGATTGTCGTCGGAACGAGAACGGCGGCCTGCCTGCCTTCTCCCACGCATTTGAAAAGGGCTCTGGCTGCTACCTCGGTCTTTCCGAAGCCTACGTCGCCGCAGAGAAGCCTGTCCATTGGAACCGGCTTTTCCATATCCTCTTTGATTTCCTCGATGGCTTTAAGCTGATCGTCTGTTTCCGTGTAGGGAAAGCTCTCCTCGAACTCCCTCTGCCACGGCGTGTCCTTCTCGAAGGCGTACCCCGATTCCATCTTCCTCTGTGCGTAAAGATTCACAAGGTCTTCTGCCATTTCCGCTATGGCAGCCTTTGCCCTCGCCTTCGTCGCCTTCCAGTCTCCTCCCGACAGCCTGTTTATCTTAGGGGTTATACCCTCTGCGCCTATGTACTTCTGGACTATGTCCATCTGCTCCACGGGAACGTAGAGCATGTCGTCTCCGGCATACTTTATCTTTATGTAGTCCTTCTTCTCTCCCTGAACCGTCAGCTGCTCTATGCCCAGGAATTTTCCTATGCCGTGGTTTTCGTGGACGACAAAGTCTCCTTTTCGCATGTCGGAAAAGGAGGAGATTTTCGTACCCGGACCCTTTTTCCTTCTCCTCTTTCCCGTTCTCTGCCCCGGAAAAATGTCGTTGTCGCTTATGTAGCATACCTTCTCCGCCGGAAAATCCATACCGGCGGAAAGAGAGCCCTCCTTAAAGGATATGTCTCCGTGAATGCCCTCCCTGTCGACATACTCTTTTATGCTCTCCATCCGCTCCTTGCCCGAAGCTGCGATGGTTATCCTGTATCCGTTCTTTACGTAGTTTTTAAGCTCTGAGGCGAATATTTCAAGGTGTCCGTTAAAGGAAGGTATCTGCCTGCTCTGTATGTTGTAGACTGCGGAAAGGTTCTCGCCGCCCTTGACCGCCTTTGGGAAAGGCGTGATAAGGGCCGTATCGCGGCCTTGATAAGCCCTTATAAGCTCTCCCTTGTCGGGGATTATTCCGGCGTCCTCGGGAACGGCCTCTCCCCTTGAAAGAAGTACCTCAAAGTCTGCGGCAAGCTCTTTGTTGAGAGCGTCTACGTGTTCGTATATGCGGTCGGGATCGTCTATTATGATCCGTCCTCCCGAAAGCATGTAATCCCAAAGGCCAGCCGGCTCGTCGGTGAAGTATGAAATATAATTTTCCAGAAGCTGAATGTTGGAAGCCGTTCCTATGTATTCAGCAAGCTCGTCTCTGCGCTTTTCAAGGTTTTCAATAGCCTGTCCGTTATCGGTTTTACCCGCGGAAAGTTTTTTAATCTGCCTGTCGTAGGCGTTTCTGAGCTTTTTGGCCGCCGCAGAAAACATTTCCCCGTCTATTATCAGCTGCTCGGCAGGATATATCGTAAGGCTTCTGACGCTTTCCCTGGAACGCTGATTTTCCGGGTCGAATGTCCTTATGGAATCCACTTCGTCTCCGAAGAATTCGACTCTGTACGGCATTTCTCCGTCGGGAGGGAAAACGTCCAGTATTCCTCCGCGCACGGAAAACTGACCCGGACTTTCCACCAGCTCTTCGTGTTCGTATCCCATGTACACGAGAGCCTTTCTCAGCTCGTCCGGGCTGTACTCTTCTCCCATTTTTATCTCTATGACCGCCGCCTGAAACGTCTCCGGCGGCAGCATTTTTTTCAGCGCCGCAAGAGCCGGAGCAACGACTACGGCGTTTTTGTCCGTCCTCAAAGCCTTCAGGGCCTTCAGCCTCCCCGAAAGCTTTTCGTGATCCCTCGCGTCATATCGCAGGAAAAAACCTTCTTCTCCCGGCATAACCGTTATTTCACGGCCGGAAAAAAAAGAAAGGTCAGAAGCCAGTCTCTCTGCCCTTGCAGTCCCGGCAGTTATGATAAGGCTCTGTCCTTCTTTCTCTATAAGCCCGGATATGACGGGAATGCTGCGGCTTTCGGAAATTCCCGAAAAACAGACTATCCCCTTTTCCATACCTACTTCTCCTCGTCTTTATGCTTTCTCGTGTTGAACCTGTTCATGGCAATGTCGATTCCGTCCTTTACGAAGCACTCTACGGCATCGGCGGCATT
This sequence comes from uncultured Clostridia bacterium, assembly GCA_944386595.1. Classification (GTDB taxonomy): domain Bacteria; phylum Bacillota; class Clostridia; order Peptostreptococcales; family Anaerovoracaceae; genus Avanaerovorax. The sequence continues at coordinate 2,731 of CALXBQ010000017.1, read as the reverse complement.
CCTGACCGTTTCGTCCAGAATCTCCATTTCCCCCGGCGAAATCTTTCCTATAACGTGATTTACAAGGTCGCCAGAGGTTCCGCCTATTCCCACTCTCACTCTCGGAAACTGATCCGTTCCCAGAAGGCTTACTATGGATCTCATTCCGTTGTGGGTACCGGCGCTTCCCGACTTTCTCAGTCTCAGATTCCCTAACGGTATATCGATATCGTCGTATATGACTATGATATGAGAGGACGCAAGCTTGAAAAAATCTGCGGCCTCTCTTACGGCGTCTCCGCTCAGGTTCATAAAAGTCTGGGGCTTCATGAGCATGACCTTTTCCCCGCCTATGATGCATTCTCCCGTAAGAGCGCGGAACTTAAGTCTGTCCACGGCGGTTCCCGTCATTTCGGCCAGCCTGTCTATGACCATAAAGCCCATGTTGTGGCGCGTTTTTTCGTATTTCTTCCCCGGGTTGCCAAGTCCCACTACAAGGTACATGTTTCTCTCTCCTCTGTGACAGATTTTCTTCGGCTCCCGGTTCAGTATACCCGCAAATATGCTCATCAGTCGAAAAGCTTGCTTATGGAGCCGTTGGTGAATACTCTCGTCATTGCCTCCGCAAATAAAGGCGCAACCGAGAGGAATTTCATCTTATCTATGCGCTTTTCTTCCGGAATAGGAATCGTGTTGAGAAGTACAACTTCGCTTATCACGGATTTATCCAGTCTTTCCACTGCAGGACCCGAAAGAACCGGATGAGTTGCGCAGGCAAATACGTCCTTCGCGCCCAGGTCCTTTATGGCCGCTGCGGCGTTGGTGATGGTTCCGGCCGTATCTATCATATCATCCAGTATGATGCAGTTTTTGCCGTTTATGTCGCCTATGATGTTCATAACTTCGCTCTTGTTAGGCTCCGGTCTTCTCTTGTCCACTATGGCTATAGGGCAGTTCAGATATTCAGCCATGTTTCTGGCTCTGGTAACGCTTTCGTGGTCAGGTGATACCACTACCACATCCTCCAGATTCTTTTCCTTGAAGTATTTCGCCAGTATAGGCATTCCCACGAGATGGTCCACAGGAATGTTAAAGTATCCCTGGATCTGATTGGCGTGAAGGTCCATGGTAACCACCCTGTCCGCTCCGGCGGCCATGATAAGGTCGGCAACCAGCTTTGCCGTGATTGGGTCTCTGGCCTTCGCCTTTCTGTCCTGACGGGCATATCCGTAGTAAGGAACGACTGCGTTGATTCTTCCCGCAGACGCGCGCTTCATGGCGTCTATCATTATGAGAAGCTCCATGAGATTGTCGTTTACCGGATAGCAGGTAGGCTGGACGATGTACACGTCGATACCTCTTACGGATTCCCAGAGATTTACGGAAATCTCACCGTCGCTGAACTTGGTTACGGTAGCTCTTCCCAGCGGCTTTCCCATTATGGATACGATTTCCTCCGCAAGCTCAGGGTGTGAATTACCTGCAAACACCTTGTAGTCTGAAAATGCGCCGTTTTTCATCTTTAAAACACCTATTCCTTCCTCTTTCACCTTTTTGTTTATCATTTGACAGCTACTTCCTGTAAAGGCCTCGCTGTTTCGCCCATCCCTGAATGTTCTTCTGTCTCGCTCTCGCTACGCAGAGCGCGTCCTCCTCCACGTTTTTCGTGACGGTGCTTCCCGCCGCTATATACGCTCCGTCTCCTATGGAAACGGGAGAGACTATATTGGCGTTGCAGCCTATGAACGCGCCGTCGCCCACGGTGGAGCGGTATTTGTTCGTTCCGTCGTAGTTTACGAAGACCACTCCGCATCCCAGGTTTATGTTCTTTCCCAGATCGGCATCTCCTATGTATGTAAGATGTGCAGACTTTGTCCCGTCGCCTAATGTGGAGTTCTTCACTTCCACAAAGTCGCCGACCTTGCAGCCTTTTCCTATACGGCTTCCCGGTCTTATGTAGGCAAAAGGTCCTACCGTTGTATCGCTTCCAACGGCGCTTTCCTTTATGACGGAGCTTTCTATCTCCACGCCGTCGCCGATGACGCTGCCGCAGATTCTGCTGTTCTGATATATACGGCAGTTCTCACCGATTACGGTATCACCTTCTATAGTCACGCAGGGACCTATGTAGGTTCCCTTTCCTATCTTCACGTCCTCGCCTATGTATGCGGTATTTATATCCTCGAATTCCACTCCGGCCTCAAGATACTTCTCGATCCTGGAAATTCTCGCCGCTTCCTTTTCTCTGTACTCTGCCAGGGTCATCATTCTTCCTCCCCGTCGTCGTCCATTATCATTCTGCCCACTTTAAATATATCTCCGGCTCCCATGGTTATCACCAGATCTCCGGCTTTCCCGTTTGCCTCCACAAAGTCGGCCATGTCTCTGAAGTCCTTCATGTACCTTACGTCCTTATCCGGGTGGTGAGCCTTTATGCTGTCGACAAGGGTTTCCGACGTTACCTTGTATATGTTCTTCTCTCTGGCGGCATATATGTCCGCGAGTATGAGAATGTCCGCATCGCTGAAAGCCTCCGCAAACTCGTCCATAAGGGCGAGGGTTCTGGTGTAGGTGTGAGGCTGGAAAAGACACCAGAGTCTGCCGTGAGGAATGTTCTGAGCCGCCGAAAGGGTCGCTCTGATTTCCGTCGGATGGTGAGCGTAGTCGTCAACCACCGTAACGCCTTTTTTCGTGGTTCCCTGTATGTCGAATCTCCTCTGGGTTCCCGTATACTTTCCGAGAGTGTCTATTA
>CALXBQ010000016.1 GCA_944386595.1 uncultured Clostridia bacterium | reverse complement strand
TCTCGCGTGACAGCTTTATCATTCTATCACCTATCAGGCCTGCTGTCAAGAACTTTTTTCATTTCTTTTTTCAGCTTCCTCGGAAGGCCTCAGCCCCCCAGGTGACAGCTTGTTTAGTTTATCACTTTGACCATATGGTGTCAAGGACTTTTTTTATGAATTTCAATGTTTTTCCGCGTACACTTTCTATGCCGGATTCCATGCGATTTCCTGAAGCCTCCGGAGCCTTTCTCCGTCCATGCTCTTCATTCCCTTATAGACGTACGGAATCCCCAGCTTTTCGTATTTCGGCTCGGCCATATTGTGGTATCCCAAAAGCTCCACCTTCTCCACTTTATCTACGGCCCTTATGAATTCCTTAAGGCCCCTGACGTATTCCTCCGTATCGTTAAGGCCGGGTACTATGACCTGGCGTATCCAGACGGAAGTTTCCGCTTCGTTCACCGCTTCTATGATCCGAAACAGGGTGTCCATATCTCTTCCGGTCAGCTTCTTGAACTCAACCGGATCCGTATGCTTTACGTCCAGGAGAACGAGGTCTGCTTTTTCTATGACCTTTGCCGATTTTTCGCCAAAATACGTTCCGCTGGTATCGACGGCGCAGTGTATGCCCTCTTCATGAAGGGCGTCTATGGCTTCCGCCAGAAACTCTCCGTGTATGAGAGGCTCTCCTCCGGAAAAGGTCACCCCTCCGGAAGGCCCGTAATAAGGTCTGCCCCTTTTGGCCTTCCTTACCGCTTCTTCTACGGTCAGGATCCCGGCCGTTCCGGAATTCATCTCCCACGTGTCGGGATTGTGGCAGTACCTGCACCGGGCGGGACAGCCCTGAAGAAAAAAGACGGTCCGGATACCCGGACCGTCCACAGCACCGAAAGTTTCTATGGAATGAAGTTTTGCTGCAAGTTCCTTTTTCATCTTTCCTCTTTCCTAAAGACTCTGGTGGAAGGTTCTTTCGATTACTTCCTTCTGATGCGCTCTCGACAGAGCGTTGAATCTTACGGCATATCCGGAAACCCTTATGGTCAGGCTCGGATACTTGTCAGGATTTTCATAAGCGTCCAGTAGAACCTCTCTGTTGAGGACGTTCACGTTCAGGTGATGAGCTCCCTGTCCGAAATATCCTGAAAGAAGGTTTACCAGATTTTCCTTTCTCTGATTTCTGTCTTTGCCCAGGGCGTCGGGAACGACGCTGAAGGTGTTGGATATTCCGTCCTGGCAGGTGTTCCAGTCTATCTTTGCAACGGAATTCAGGGAAGCCACCGCACCGCTTTCGTCCCTGCCGTGCATAGGGTTTGCGCCCGGAGCAAAAGGAGTACCCGCTCTTCTTCCGTCGGGAGTGTTTCCCGTCTTCTTTCCGTACATTACGTTGGAGGTAATGGTGAGCACGGAAAGGGTAGTAACCGCATTTCTGTAGTTCGGATGCTTTCTCAGCTCGGCTATGGCGCGCTCCGAGATGGCAACGGCTATCTCGTCGACCCTGTCGTCGTCGTTTCCGTACTTCGGGAAATCTCCTTCTATTATATAGTCGACTATTACGCCGTCCTCGTTCTTTGACGGAGTAACCTTGGCGTATTTGATTGCCGACAGTGAATCCGCCGCAACGGAGAAGCCCGCAACGCCGAAGGCCATGAGACGCTTCACCTCGGAGTCGAGGAAGGCCATCTGGGTCCTTTCATAGTCGTATTTGTCGTGCATAAAGTGAATTATGTTCATGATGCGGGAGTATACGCCCATGAGCCATGCAAGGTATATCTTATATCTTCTCCATACCTCGTCAAAGTCTAACGGCCCGTCTCCCATAGGCTCCATCTGCGGCCCAACTCTCTCGCCTGTTCTCTCGTCCACTCCGCCGTTTATGGCAAGGAGCAGGCACTTGGCAAGGTTGCAGCGGGCGCCGAAGTACTGAATCTGATGACCCATCTCGATGGCGGATACGCAGCATGCGATGGAATAATCGTCTCCGCAGTGCGGTCTCATCTTATCGTCGTTCTCATACTGTATGGAGTCGGTGTCGATGGAAACCTGGGCGCAGAATCTCTTGAAAGGTTCAGGCAGCTTCTCGGACCAGAGAACGGTAAGGTTCGGTTCCGGAGCCGGGTCCAGATTGTAGAGAGTGTTCAGCACTCTGTAGGTATTCTTGGTCACCCTGTGGCGTCCGTCGTTTCCCACTCCGGCAAGGCCTTCGGTTATCCACATCGGGTCGCCGCCGAAGAGCTCGTTGTACTCGTTGGTTCTCAGGTGCCTTGCCACCCTCAGCTTGAGAATGAAGTCGTCCACAAACTCCTGAATTCTGCTCTCGGTGTAGGTTCCGTTGGCAAGGTCACGTTCTGCGTATATGTCGATGAAGGTTGCCGTTCTGCCGAGAGACATTGCGGCGCCGTTTTCCTCCTTGATTCCGGCAAGGTAAGCGAAGTAGGTCCACTGAATGGCCTCCCTCACGTCCTTTGCAGGCTTTGATATATCGTAGCCGTACTTTTCGGCCATTATCTTTATTTCCTTCAGAGCGGCTATCTGATTGAAGATTTCCTCGGAGAGCCTGATGTTCTCCTCGCACATATCCTCACGGGAGGCTATCTCGTCGTGATCCTTCTGCTTCTCCTCGATAATCCTGTCGATTCCGTAAAGGGCACAGCGCCTGTAATCGCCTATTATTCTTCCTCTGCCGTAGGCATCCGGAAGTCCGGTGATGTATCCCAGATGGCGCACCTTTCTCATTTCAGGAGAATAGGCCTTGAACACGCCGTCGTTGTGGGTGGTCACGTAGTTGAACATGAAGTTTATCTCCTCAGGAAGCTTTTCTCCATGCTCGGCGAGCTCTTCTCTCACCATTCTGATTCCGCCGAAAGGGCAGATTCCGCGCTTTAACGGCTCGTCGGTCTGAAGTCCCACGATAAGATCGTCACTTCTTATTATGTATCCCGGCTCAAAGGCGTTGACTCTCATGATGCGGCTTGCGTCAACCTTCAGCGTTCCGCCTGCTTTTCTCTCCTCTCTGAGGAGCTCTCTGACTCTGTCGTTGCATCTTAAGGTTCTTTCGGTAGGGCCCTCCAGAAAGCTTTCATCTCCGTCGTAAGGTGTGTAGTTCAGTCTGATGAAGTCGTCTGTGTCGATGGTGTCCATCCAGGCGCCCGGCTTAAATCCTTCCCATTCTTTTCTCATACTTTTCTCCTTTATATAAACCCGGGCGTCATGCTGCACGCTTTCGGCCCCCAACAAAAACTTCTACCTTGTATTTTAATTATATACCCCTGAATATAAAAAGAAAGCAAATCTTTGTGTTTTGTTCGAAGAATTTGCTTCCTTTCGGATAATATTCGTGTTTTTTCAGCCATTTTACGAACTATATTTATATATATATTCTAATCGTTCGTTTTTCCTTCCGGGCGCGCCGCGCCGCCTCTAAAACGTCCACGGGCTTTGCGGGAGTTATGAGGCTCTTCCCTCCAAAGGGCGATTCCCTGAATCTCAGAACCTCTCCTTTTCTGTCTCTCACCGTCCCTTTTCCGAAGCGATGTTCGCTCACCATGAGAGGGTAATTGCCTTCCTCCTCGCCAAAGGCTTCAGCCGACGGAAAACACCGGGCTGCCCCCAGCTCCTTTAAAGCTTCCGCCGTAAACCCGTTGTAGACGTTGAGGCCCGCATCGGCATAAACCCTCACTCCGGCGTCCGCAAATGCCTTCAGCCACCTGAGGTTCCCCACGTATATCCCGCTTACTCCTGCGATTCTCACCGCGTCCGCAAAGTTTTTTTCGATAAAATCGTCTTCGGGGCCTTTGGAAATACCGGTTATGTACGGAACCGTATCGAAGCCGCTTTCCTCCGTTTCTGCCGCAGCCTTTCCTCTCATCATCTCCGTCAGCGGGAGCAGGCATCTCGTCCTTACGCCGGTATCTTTAAGTCCGGCTGAAAGCCTTTCGTAATCTTCGGCATCGTAGAAAAACACCTCAAGGACGGCCCCGGTATTTTCCTCTTCCGGAGTCCACGCTACAGCAGGAATTCCCCGCGGCTTTCTTCCACTGCGTTTAAGAGCTTCTTCCATCTTCCCAAGGAGTTCTCTTCTCAGGCCGTTTACTTCCGAAACGGGAACCATGCGGTCCACGGTTCCGTCAAAGACTATATCTCCTATTTCAAAAGGCGTGCCGCCGGTCTTCCTCAGACTCTTTTCTATCCTTGCAGCCGCCGCGGCGCCGTCCCGGGCCTCCTCGCCGGGGCCGAGACCGGCCGATACGGAAATTCCCCGCTCCGGTTCCGTCAGTGTTACCGTAAGACTTCCGTCGCCGCCGGTATTGACGGAAGCGTTCAAAATACGCTTTCTCAAATACTTTCCACGGGAGAAGGTTTTGTCCCTGTAAAATCCGGCCGCCCTTTCCGTCTGCTTTGCCGACGTTATCCTGTACACGCCGTCGCCTGCTCTTACGAGCGACTTTACGTCCCCTATGTCCACCGCGCCCTTTGTCCCCGGCTTCATGTATGTGACGAGGGCGCTTACGTTTTTATCACTGCGGATCTCGATACGGTCTCCCATGGATATGGGACCGAGGCTGTGCCTGCCGCCGTCCTCTCTGATCGAAACCACCGGAGAGCCTTTAGCCGTCTTTACCACAGTTCCCATATATATACCGGTATTCTTCGGAATCTTTTCGGCCATCAGCGCCTTTTCCGGATCGCCGTCCATATACCCTTCGGTAAATCCGCTGCGGTTAAAAATCTGCGCCAGCGCCTCTCTGTCGGCTTCGTCCACGGTGTATCCGCCGTTCTCAAAATACATATCCATGTACTTCCTGTATATTGACGTTACCGTCCCCACGTATTCCGGAGACTTCATCCTGCCCTCTATCTTAAGAGATGCCACCCCTGCGTCTATAAGCTCTCCCACTCTGTCTATGAGACAGATGTCCTTGGGGCTGAGAATGTGTTTTCCCCGGGGAGGCTTTCCCTCAAAGCCTTCCTCTATATCATAGGCAAGCCTGCACGGCTGGGCGCACTGGCCCCGGTTGCCGCTTCTGCCGCCGAAATAACGGCTCAGCTGACACTGGCCCGAATAGCATATGCAGAGAGCCCCGTGAACGAAAACTTCGATTTCGGTCTTTGTCCCGGCGCATATCCTTCTTATTTCCTCAAGGGTAAGCTCTCTTGCCAGAACCACCCGCTCATAACCCAGCTTCTCCGCAGCCTCAACGCCTTCAAGACTGTAGACGGAGCCCTGGGTCGAAAGGTGAATCGGCATGTCCGGAATGTACTTCCTCACGAGGCTGCCAAGACCGAGATCCTGAATTATGAGAGCGTCCGCCCCCATGTCGTACATCTCGTATGCCGCCTTAAGGGCGTCCGTCATCTCGTCGTCCCTTATCAGGGTATTCATGGTCACGTATGTCTTTATGCCTCTTATGCGCGCGAAATCAAAGGCCTCCTTCAGCTCCCCGCGGGTAAAGTTCCCCGCGTTCATACGGGCGTTGAAGGCGGTTCCTCCCAGATATATGGCGTCGGCTCCCGCCTCGGCTGCGGCGATAAAGCTTTCGGCGTTTCCGGCAGGAGAAAGAAGCTCACATCTTTTCATCGCTCTTCTCCTTCCTTGAAGGTTTCGTTCCGTGGAACTGATAGTAGCACACCTCGAGTCTGCCGTTATACAGCTTCCTGCGCCTGTCGGCCTCCCTGCCGAAAATCTTTTCCTCCACGTCCTTATCGGTGGTTATCATGAACAGGGACCAGTCGGGATTTTCTCTGAAAAATTTCCTGTAGGAAGCGTATATTCTGTCCTTCTGTCCGTCGCCGCCTATTCTCTCTCCGTAAGGCGGATTGGTGATTATTATTCCCGAAGGTTCTCTGGCCTCGATGTGAGACATATTCATGCGCTTGAACACTATGCAGTCGTCGACGCCGGCCTCGGCCGCGTTTTCCCTTGCGGCTTCTACGGCTTTCGGCTCCACGTCTGAGGCGAAAATCCTCACGTCGGCGTCGTAGTCTATGGCGTCAAAGGCTGCCTTCCTCTCCTCCTTCCATACGGACTGAGGGATTATGTCCCAGCCCTCGCAGGCGAACTTCCTCCCCAGACCCGGCGCGATATTCCTTCCTATCATTGCCGCCTCTATAGGTATGGTACCCGAGCCGCAACACGGATCCATGAGATACCTTCCCGGTTTCCAGAAGGACAGCTGCACCATGGCCGCCGCCAGCGTCTCCTTTATGGGAGCCGCCACGTCCATAACTCTGTAGCCTCTCTTGTGAAGTCCCGCTCCGCTGGTATCCACCGTTACGGTGACGTTATCCTTTAAAATCGTTATCTTCACCGTGTATTCGGCTCCCGTCTCCGGAAACGTCTCAAGGCCGTAATATTCCTTAAGCCTTTCGACTATGGCTTTCTTTCCGATGCTCTGACACGCGGGCACGCTGTGCAGGGCCGATTTAACCGACGTTCCCGTTACCGTGAATTTTCCGTCAGCAGGAATGAGATTCTCCCATTCCATGCCCTTTATCTGCTGAAAAAGCTCTTCAAACGTAACTGCCCTGAATTCGCCCATCTTAAGGAGAACCCTGTCGGCCGATCTGAGCCAGAGATTGCTCTTTACAATGGCTCTTTCGTCTCCGGTGTATGTAATTTTCCCGTCCTCGGATTTTGTTATCTTAAATCCCAGATTCTGAAGCTCCCGCTTCACCACGGCTTCTATGCCGAAGGTGGCGGTGGCGATAAGTTCGTACTTCATTTCTTCTCCGTTTCAAGCTCTTCCGGCTTATATAAAAAACCGCCTCGCCGTATAAGGTCAACGACGGGGCAGCTTAATCGCCTGTTAAAGATAAGGTTCCCTTCTGTTCAGCTTGTTATTTTCAATATTCTCTATAACGTTGAGAGCCTTGCCCGTTCCTATGGCAACGCACGCCTCAGGATCCTCCGCGATGTGAACCTCTATGCCCGTGCGCTCATGAATTCTCTTATCCAGTCCCTTAAGCAGGGCTCCGCCTCCGGTCAGTGTGATCCCGGAATTGGTGATGTCGGCCGCCAGCTCAGGCGGAGTTCTCTCCAGCACAGCGTGAACGGTCTCGCAGATGGTATGCACCGGCTCTTCCAAAGCCGCCGCGATTTCGGAGGACGTTATCTCTATAACCTTCGGAAGTCCCGTTACCAGGTCTCTTCCTCTGCATTCCGCCGTCGGGTCCTCGTCAAAGACTGCCGCCGCTCCTATTTTAAGTTTAAGCTCCTCTGCGGTTCTTTCACCTATGTAGAGCTGATGCTCCTTCCTCATGTACTTGATGATGGCATCGTCGAACTTGTCTCCCGCCATCTTAACGGATTCACTGGTCACTATTCCGCCAAGGGCTATTACGGCAACGTCCGTTGTTCCGCCGCCTACGTCTATGACCATGATTCCGTCAGGCCTGGAAATGTCAAGTCCCGCTCCTATGGCCGCGGCCACAGGCTCCTCTATGAGAAATGCGGATTTACCTCCGGCCTGTTCCGTGGCCTCTCTTACCGCACGCTTTTCCACCTCGGTGATTCCGCTGGGAACGCACACCATTATTCTCGGCCTGAAAAATCTTCCGGTTCCGCAAGCCTTTCTGATGAAGTACTTAAGCATTCTCTCCGTGATGTCGTAGTCGGAAATAACTCCGTCCTTAAGAGGCTTTACCGCAACTATATTGGCCGGCGTTCTTCCCAGCATCTGGCGGGCTTCCTCGCCTACGGCAAGAATCTCGTCCGTGTCATTATTGACGGCCACTACGGAGGGCTCGTCCAGAACTATTCCCTTATTCTTTATGTAAACCAGTACATTGGCTGTACCGAGGTCAATGCCTACATCCATTGCCATTCCCTGTTCTCCTTTCAAATCCGTACTATCTTACAATTATACATAAAATCCGCTGACTTTTCAACGCTTTTACCTCGGCCGCGGAAAAATAACCGTCACCGTCGTCCCTTCGCCGGGTCTGCTGGAAAGGGCGACCTCGGCGTCGTGAAATGCCGCGGCGTGTTTCACTATGGAAAGCCCCAGACCGGTTCCTCCTATTTCCTTGGAATGGCTCTTGTTGACGCGGAAAAATCTTTCAAACACCCTGTCCGCATCCTCTTCGGGTATTCCTATTCCCGTATCGCTGACTTTGAAGCCCGGTCTGTTATCTTCCGTCAGAAAAGTCTCCACGCTGACGCTGCCGCCTTTGACGTTGTACTTTACGGCGTTGTCGCAGAGGTTATATACCATCTCTCCCACTATCTGGCGCACACCGTTTACGTACACCGGCTTTCCGCCCACTTTGACCGTCACCCGGTTCTTCTCCGCCGCATCTGAAAGCACGTCGGCCTGCTCTCTGCATATTTCAAGCAGGTCAAGCCGTTCCTTTATGGCCGGCACTCCCTTTTCATCGAGCTGGGAGAGCTTTATTATGTCTCCCACCAGGGTTATCAGCCTCTGAGCCTCGTCGTATATTCTGCCCGCAAATCTCGGCACGTCGTCTTCCTTCACCATGCCGTTTTTCATTATCTCGGCAAAGCCTGAAATGGACGTAAGCGGCGTCTTGAGTTCGTGGGACACGTTGGCCGTAAACTCCTTTCGGAAGTCGGCCTCCCTCGTCTTTCTGTCCACGTCCGTCTTAAGCTCGTCGATCTGCCTGTGAAGTATCTCGTTCTGAGCGCTGATTCTTCCGACCAGCGGCTTCACCTCCGGGTACACCGACGCAACGTCGGGATTTTCAAGGTCTATCTCCGACAAAGGCTTCACTATGGATTTCGAAATGCTCTTTGCAAGAAATATGGAAATGAGCACGGCCACGACGAGGACGTAAAGTCCCGTCTTTACAATCTCCGCCACAAGCGCCACCACCGACTTTTCCGTTACGGCTGTTCTTATGACCGTACCGTCGTCAAGCTTCTCCGCATAATATCTGGTCACCTCGGACAGGGTGTCGGACATTCTCTCGCTGCTGCCGCTTCCCTTTTCCATAGCCTCTGCAATTTCGGGCCTGTCGAGATGATTTTCCATTTTCGTCTCGTCGGCTCCGGAATCGTAAAGAACCTCTCCGTCAGCCGATACCCACGTGATTCTCAGGTCCTCGTCGGTTTTCAGATCTCTAAGATAGTCCTCGCCGAAATTTTCAACTCCCTGTCCTATTATCCCGGCGTCCTGCTCCATATTTTCAAAGCTCTGACCGGAATATACGGAATAGAAGTACCCGGCTATGACCGCGGTACAGAGAACCCATACAAGCACGGAAGAGATCACCATTCCTCTGAATATGCGATTTTTCATCAGCTTGCTCCTCCGGCCTTCTCCGTTCCCATTCTGTATCCTATGCCTCTCACCGTCTCAATGAGGCTTCCGCATTCTCCCAGCTTCTGACGGAGGGACCTTATGTGGACGTCCACCGTTCTGCTCTCCCCGTCAAAGGCGTATCCCCATATGCGGGTAAGCAGCTGATCTCTCGTGAATACTATTCCCTGATTCTCCATCATGAGAGCCAAAAGCTCGAACTCCTTAAGGGTAAGGGCCACCGGCTTTCCCGAAACGGTGACCTCGTGCTTCGACGTTGAAATGCTGAGATCGCCTATGGTATATCCGTCTTTGGCGTTTCTGCGGCCGCTCCTCCTGAGGAGAGCCTTCACCCGCGCCACCAGCTCCATCATTCCGAAAGGCTTCGGAAGATAGTCGTCGGCTCCGTAGTTAAGCCCCATGACCTTGTCGTATTCCGTTCCTTTGGCCGTCAGCATCATAACCGGGATATCCTCCATGTCCGGCATGTTCCTTATCTTCCTGAGGACGGTAATTCCGTCCTCTCCCGGAAGCATAATATCAAGGAGGATCAGGTCAGGCTTTGTCCCTGCCGCCGCCTCCCAGAACAGAGCCGGATTTTCGAAGCCCTCGGCCTCAAACCCTGTTTCCCTCAGGGTGTAGAGAACGAGCTCCCTTATACTTTCGTCATCTTCTACCAAATATATCACTTTCATTTCCTCCTTTTCACCCGGAGCGGGTTAAAGCGCCTTCAGGAATGCGTCTACGTCTTCTTCCGTGGTTCCCCAAGATGTAACCAGTCTTATTACGATCTTTCCGTCCTTTTCAGGCACCCACTCGTAGAAGAAGAAGTCCTTTTCCAGCTCCTTCACCTTCTCCGCAGGGAGAACAGGGAATATCTGATTGGTCTGGGAAACACCGTCAAAGCCGTATCCCTTCGCGGCGATTCCTTCCTTCAGCTTCTTAGCCATGGCGTTGGCGTGGGCTGCCATCTCAAAGTAGATGCTGTTTTTTCCGCCTTCGAGAAGCGCCTCGAACTGGACGCCGAGAAGTCTTCCCTTGGCCAGCATGCCGCACTTCTGCTTTATCATCCAGCGGAAGTGGTCGTTAATCTCAGGATTTTTTATTACGAGAACCTCTCCGAAAAGCGCTCCGTTCTTCGTTCCGCCGATATAGAAGGCGTCGGTCATAGTCGCTATATCGTGAAGAGTCAGGTCGTTATCCTCGCAGGTAAGGGCGCATCCCAGCCGCGCTCCGTCCATGTAGAGGTACATGTTCTTCTCTTTACACTTTTCGCTCAAAGCCTTAAGCTCCGCCTTTGAGTAGATGGATCCGTTTTCCGTAGGGTTGGATATGTAGGCCATCTTAGGAATCACCGTATGCTCATCTTCGTATTCCAGCCATGCGTCGTCTATGTTCTGCGGCGTAAGCTTGCCGTTATCTCCCTCTTCGGTTATGACTCTGTGTCCGCCGGCCTCCAGGGCTCCCGTCTCATGTACGTATATGTGTCCGGTTCTCGGCGCAACTACGGCTTCATATGCTCTCAGGGCCGCCGAAACCGTGGTTATGTTGCACGGAGTTCCTCCTACCATCATGTGAACCTCGCAGTCGTCGACTCCGATAAGCTCTTTCACCATTTCCCTGGCATGGTCGCAGTGCTCGTCGAGGGCATATCCGTCCGAATGCTCCATGTTGGTTTTCATCAGAGCCTCCATTACCTTGGGATGGGCTCCGAGGCTGTAGTCGCTTCTGAAATATATCATTTTCTTACACCTCCCGGTTTTATCAAAATCTTCTTCATACGGGTATATTATAAACTGAAACTCTCCCGTTAGCAATTATTCCCTTTCAGTTTTACCGCAGCTTTTGCCCCGGGTCTCGCCTTCCGTCCTCCTGATATGCTCTTCTGCGGTTTTCCTTATCTCTTCCTCGTATCCTGTCAGCGCAGCAAAGGGCGCAAACTGGGCGGCTCTGTTTCCCGCAGGCATCGGGGCTCTGGTATCGGACCTGTGATGGGGCCTTCCTATTATACTTTCGTACTTCTTCATTTCCCGATTTATGTCCCTTCCGTTCACGCTCTGTGTCCTCCTATCTGATTGTTTCTCTGTATGCCCGTAGCTCCCTCTTCAAGGCTAATCCCCCTTACAACAGCGTTTTTCCCGAATTTCTTCTTTATATCTGTCATGGCCTTCTGCAGCTCTCCGTCCTTTTCCGCATTGGAGTCGCCCGGCTCGTTCTCGCGCCCATTCCCCGGGCCCGTCCCTTTCCCGGGATTGTCAAAAAAGCTGAGCTGATACGTACCCTTCGCCTCTTCAGCCTTTGTCCTGTCGGTCACGTGACATGCCGCAACGGTTATTCTCCTTACGGTAAGATCCGGGTTTACGATTCTGTCAAAGAGTTCTGTCACCGCTTTCAGCATTTCACCGGATGACGACGTCATCCCCTCCAGGTTCGCCGTGCCGTGAGCGTGCTTCGGAATCAGTCTGCCGTACCCGTCTCTGACGATTTCCCCCTTATATTTTCTTCTCCGCTCCGGGTCTTCAAGGTTCTCCCTGTCGTATCCAACGGTGAGCACTATCTGATTCGTCACGAGCCCTTTCGACGCCAGGTCAAGAGCCAGAGAATCGACCATCTCCTCCGTTACCGTACGCGCTTTGTCAAAGGGATAGGACTCCATGAGAACCTGTCCCGATCCCACGCTTTCCGCAGACGGCCTGTATTTCTTGATGTCCGCCATGGTACACGGTTCGTATCCCCAGGCATGGTCTATGAGCAGCTCCCCGTTGACTCCGAACAGCCTGTACAGCAGGTCCTCGTTGTGAAAATCGCTTTTCCTCCCCTCCGAGCAAAGGGCGATGTCCCCCATGGTATATAGTCCCACAGAGGCCAGCTTTTTAGCGTATCCCCTGCCTACCCTCCAGAAATCGGTAATCGGCCTGTGAGTCCAGAGCTTTCTCCTGTACGTCATCTCGTCCAGCTCCGCTATGCGTACCCCGTCTTCATCGGGCTCCATATGCTTCGCCACTATGTCCATGGCTATTTTGGCAAGGTACAGATTGGTACCTATTCCCGCCGTCGCCGTTATGCCCGTCTCCTTCAGAACATCTCTTATCATGGTTTCCGCAAGAGCCCGGGCCGTCAAGCCGCGGGGCGCCAGATAATCGGTCGCGTCTATGAACACTTCGTCTATGGAGTAGACGTGAATGTCCTCCGGCGCAATGTGCCTAAGATATATGTCGTATATTTTCGCGCTCAGTCTCACGTATTCCGCCATCCGCGGCGGCGCCACTATGAAATCCGCCTCAAAATCCGGAGACTCCGACAGAGCCGCGCCGTCAAAGCTCCTCCCCGCAAATCTCCCTCCCGGGGCCCGCGACAGCCGCAGAGCGTTTACCTCTTTCATCTTCTGTATAACCTCAAAGAGCCGGGGTCTTCCCGGTATTCCCAGCTCCTTCATGGAAGGCGAAACCGCAAGGCATATGGTCTTAGCCGTTCTTTCGGGATCCGCCACCACCAGATTGGTAGTCATGGGATCTACTCCCCGCGCCGCGCACTCTGCCGACGCATAGAAGGATTTCAGGTCTATGGCTATGTAACTTCGCTTCTTTACGGTATCCTCTTTCAAAGCCTTCACCTCCCGTCCCGGGCCGTATCGGCACCTTCCTACAAAGCCTTTATGATGTGGCAGGCGACGCCCTGAATGTAGCATTCATCTGGAACTATGTCCTCCATCAGGCTGTTTTCCGGATGAAGAATCACTCTGCCCGTCTCCTTGTCTCTGAAAAATCTCTTCAGCGTACTCTGGCCGTTTACCAGCGCCACCACTATGTCTCCCTCCGCGGCTTCCTTCCGTTTTTTCACCACTACCAGGTCTCCGTCGTCGATTCCCGCATCGATCATGGAGTCTCCGCTGGCTCTCAGAGCGAAGAAATCATCGTTTCCGAACACGGCCACAGGCAGGGCTATGTACTCGTCTATATTCTCCTCCTCGTACTGAGGCGCGCCGCAGGGTACTGAGCCTACAACGGGAGTCATCACTGTTTCGGGGTTCATCTTTACAATCTTCTCCGTGGAGACGGCGCCGCCGTCATAGCTTATGAGACCTCTTTCGTTCATCTCCACCAGATACCTGTACGCCGTTGCCTTGGATATGCCTAAGGCTTCCCCTATGTCTGCTGTAGACGGTGACGAACCGCGCTTCATAACGCAGTTTTCCACGTACCTGCATATTCTGTCCATCAGCTCCGGATCCTTGCTTCTCATGTGTATCTCCTTCTTCCGCCATGGGCGGGGACATTCCGTTTCTATATGAAACGTATCGTTTCTTTTATGATATTGTAGCACCTTTTGTCTCATGTGGCAAGTGTTTTCCCGGGCGCACTAAAAGAGCCTGCAGCTTATGCCGCAGGCTCTCAGTTGTTCCTTTATTACGTAAGAACCAATTATTCGATGATCTCGGTTACTACTCCGGATCCTACTGTTCTTCCGCCTTCTCTGATTGCGAATCTCAGTCCTTCCT
>CALXBQ010000015.1 GCA_944386595.1 uncultured Clostridia bacterium | reverse complement strand
ATGCCTATTCCCGTAAACACGGCGTAGGACATGCCTATTCCGAACAGCCTGATTCCTCTTTCCAGAAGAAAGAAGCTGGGCATGAGAAAGACGATGGTCGCCACCGTCGGCCAAAGTCTGGTGAATCCGCGAGATTCCTTCATAAAATACGCCCACACTATTTCAAGAAGCCCCGCAACAATAAGGCACAGCCAGGCGATACGTTTTTCTTTTTTCATAGATTTTCCTCCGCCAAAAAATATTCCCGTTTCGGCACATAGCTTGCCTTCTATTCCATTCTTATATTGGCTTTCCCGTCAAATTCTATCACTGCGTAGAAAGCTTCCCTGTTCTCCGTCTGAGCGTGGCATATCATTATGCAAAGTCTCTTCTCCGATTCGGCTTTCACCGTTCGCATTATCAAATCTTTAGAACTCTGGTCGAGGGACGCCGTCGGCTCGTCCAGAATCAGAACAGGCGAATCCTTGTAGATTGCTCTTGCTATGGCAATTCTCTGTGCCTGCCCGAAGGAAACGTTGTCCCCCTTTTCCTTTATGAATGTGTCGTATTTCTCCGGAAGGGTTTCTATGAAGTCGCTGATTCCCGCCTTTTCCGCGGCTTTTACAGCTCTCTCCCTGTCCGGTTCATCCTCGCCGTAGGCGATGTTTTCAAGAATAGTTCCCGACATGAGCGGATGGTCCTGAGGAACATACGCTATGTCATGCCTTATTCCTGTTCCTCTTACGTCTTTCTCTCCGTCGGTGAGATATATCTCTCCTTCAGACGGCTCATACAAAGCCAGCAGCAGCTTAATCAGCGTACTCTTTCCGCAGCCGCTGGGACCCATTACTCCTACGAACTGCTTTCCTTTAAGTGCAAAATCTGCATTCCTGAAAAGCGGCTCGTTGTCATAGCCGAAAGCTACATCGTCAAGGTGAAGTTCCATTTTCTCTTCGTCTACAGCTACAGCCTCGGTTTCCGCTTCACAAGGAATATCTTCTATTTCCTTAAGACGTGCTCTGGCAGCGCGGCCTTGCTGGAGTTCACCTACAAGCTGTCCCAGCTCAGATACCGGGAACACAAAATAATTCTGTATCTGCAGAAAACCTATAATCGTACCGGCAGTAGCTTCGCCTTTAAGCGAAAGATATGCGCCCAATGCCGCAGCTCCAACAAAGGAAAGGAATGCAGTAATATTAGCTCCTCCGCTTAGTATTGCATTCATAGTCGAAGATTTGACTCTGGCATGCGCCAGGCTGTTAAATTTACTCGAAAACCGGTCTACGGATTTATCGTATGAAGTATAGCTTTTTATTATCGGTGTATATGCAATCTCTTCCTGGGAGAATGACCTTATTTCACTTTCTCCGTCACGGGCCATGGCTGCATATTTCTGGATAAACGGCACCATGAATCTGCTCCATAATGCAGGAAGCGGCAACAGAATCACACACAGCAGCGCCATCTGCCAGCTGAGATAAAAAGCATACGCCATCGCCAGTATGCAGCTTGCAAGCCCTGTGAATATTGCCGATCCGATATCCGGAAGAACACTTGCTGCAATATCAGTATCGTCCGACAGCCTTGTCAGCAAATCGCCGCTGTGATATTTCTCAAGGGACTTCTGCGGCATTCTCTCAATATGGTTCAGGAATCGGACTTTAGCGCTTGCTGCGATTTTATTCTGTGACTTTGCAATTGCTATCAGATAAAGAGACTTTATCGAATGCTGCAAAATAACTACACTGAGCGAAATCAGTGTTCCGGTCAGCAACGGCATCGAGCTGTCTCCCGTGGCAATATCGAGAAGCAGCTTGAGACAGGCTGCATTAAATACCGCAAATGCAGAAACCAAAAATCCCAGAATCACTATCCATATAAGACCTGCCCACGCGCCTTTTGCACCGAAAGTATACAAATCCTTCAATCTATTCATTACACCCTCCATTTTGAAACGTTTCTACACAGTGCTTATATATTTCTTGAGCATCGCATTCAAACGAAAGTATAAATGTCTTTTTACAAAACATCCTTTCCAGTTCTTCCTTTCGTCTGATTAGATGACCCTTCTTTATCTTTTATAATTCTCACAATCTATGCTCCTTATTCTCTCAGAATTATTCACAAATTTCCTTTTCAATTTAGATTTAGCACAAATGCCGCCTGATTTTTCAAAAATGTAAAAATTACCCCTCTTTAATGTAAAAAATACGCATATCGTACCGTCGATAATGCGTATTTCTAATCGGAACATCATTTGATTCTATCATATGTTAGGCAAACATAATTATCTTGACTCGAAATTTTTCGTTATCATGTTCCACCAACATATCTCCATTGTATCTTTCTACCACCGCTCTTATACTATCTATACCTAATCCATGTTCCTTTTCTTCAGTTTTAGTACTATGCAGCTTTCCATTTTTTTCATCCAGGTTCCCGTTGTATGAATTCTCTATTTCTATCAGGAGTTTCCCGCGATCCATACTCATATAAAAATTAATGAATCTGCCGCTATCGCTTTCGCATGCGCCTCTGATACTGTTATCGAGGAGATTTCCTAAAACAATTACCATATCCTTAGGCTGAATTTCGATTTTGTCAGGCACTTTAATCTTTACCTTTAGATTAACGCCTGCTGCTTTCGCCTCGCCCAGCTTCATATTTATAATTCCGTCCGGAATTATATTACCTGTATTCGAAAACTGGCCAGCTACTATTATGGAGTTGATCAGGCTGTCTATGTATTCCGGAATTTGATTCAAGCCTTCATCTTCTGCCAGCTTAGATATGGCTATAAGATGATTTTTCATGTCATGTCTCAGTTCTCTGGTTCTGCGCTCAGATTCTGCGATTATATCCAACTGATGTCTGTATACTTCGTTTTCCCGTTCCATCAGTACGTTTTCAATCTCGTACCTGTAATTTCGCTTTATCTGTTTTACAGAAAAAAGCAATACTAAATGAATCACCACGAGACAGGCTCCACCTAAGACGACCTCACTCGTCCTGTAGTTTCTATCCAGTATCATGACTATCAGAAATAATCCTGCCATCGATATTAAGACTACAAGCATCATCTCCGTGATGCCGATTTTTGATTTTGCAGTACTTTCAAATCTAAAGTGGCATTCTAGTACCGTAGCGAAAAATGCCAGAAGTATATTGAATATGATAATGTTTATCAGGTTGTCGTGTGGGATTCTGAAAAAGGCATCAATCAAAAAGGTGGCTCTACCACTTATGATTTCGCATAACAGAATTACAGCTAATATCAATGCTTTAAGCTTCCTGTCACCTTTATATGTAATCGATATCAGTGTACATCCGACCGCATCCACGAAGAAAATAGTTACCTCAGAGAAAACTGGTCCGAACGCTATAATCAACTCTATAGCATAGAAAAACACGTAGGTACAGATGCGCAAGGCAACGGTTTTCTTATTATAATCTCCCGGGAAAAATATATGGAAAACCCAGTTAATTATATATACAGTAAATATGTTTTCTATAACCCAGAATATATTTTCAGCTACACTCATCACCTGTTTCCCTTTGTCATAAGGTATTCTCTTACAGCCTTCCTGCGTGATTCGCTTATACTCAGCGTTTCTCCCGTGATCATCTCCACCTCACTCGGATTCCACCTGCGTATGTAAAGGTCGTTTACCAGATACGACTTGTGTATTCGGACGAATCCCTCAGGCGCGTCTGTCTGTACGTCATCCATCCGGTCATATGCATCGAATTTTCCTTCCCGGGTGTGAACTGTAAGTTTTCTTCCTCTGCTTTCAAAATATGCTATGTCTCCATATGAGATTCTGAGATGCTCTCCGCCGCTTCTGCATTCGTAGCATCTGTTCTCGGTCTCCACTGTCTTCAGAAGTACGTCAATATCACTTATCAGCTTCTTTTCGTCTACCGGCTTTACGAGAAAATCGAAAGGGTGCACCTGGAAAAGCTCCATTGCATATTCCGTCTTCGCTGAAATGAAGATGATTCTGGTTCTCTGGTTGTTCATCCATTCTCTCAGGCTCTTCCCGACGCTGACGCCGCTGGTGCTTCCCAATTCTATATCTAGAAGTATAAGGTCGAAGTATGCGCCCTTTTCCATCACTTCGCAGAGCTTTTCTCCCGTCAGAAAAACGGCAGTGCTCACTTCACTGCCGGGATAATTCTTTTTTATAATCGCTTCCGTCGTAGTGCAAAACACCGCATCGTCATCACAGACTGCAATACGAAACATCGCTTCTCTCCCTCAGAACTGTTATGTCATGCAAATTATAACACATTCCGTTCGTCTTTTGTCGTAACAGAATCTTATTTTACCGCGTTAATCTGCTTTCCTCTAAGCCACGAGTACAGGTTCTCAAATGCTATGTCCGCTCTCTGTTCCAGGGACTCTGCGGAAGCGAATCCGATGTGGGGAGTTACTATGGTGTTCGGGCAGTTTAAGAGGGGGTGGGCCGTATCGAGGGGCGGCTCGTTTTCAAATACGTCGATGGCTGCGCCGGCGATTTCACCCTTTGTCAGAGCATCAGCCAGAGCATGCGAGTCAAGCACTCCTCCGCGGGCAGTGTTTAACAGGATAGCCGTTCCCTTCATGAGAGCAAGCTGCTCCTTTCCTATGAGGCCCTTCGTTTCGTCAGTAAGCGGGCAGTGAAGGGACACTATATCCGACTCTTTCAGAAGCTCTTCCAAGGAAACCTGCCTGTCTATGGCCGCGTCCTTCACTTCGCTCCTGTTATATGCGATGGTTCTGCAGCCGAAAGCCTTTGCAAGGGCGGCAACCCTCTTTCCTATAAGTCCCGCGCCCACTATGCCGACGGTTTTTCCCGAGAGGAGATTCCCCACCAGTCCGTCCTTGGTACCGCCGGTTCTGCACCTTTCCTCTACCTTTGCCGTATTTCTGAGAAGCTGTATCATAAAGCTTATGCAGAGCTCCGCAACGGCTTCAGTTGCATACCCGGATGCGTTGCTCACGGCGATTCTCTTCGCTCTTGCTGCATCCATAGGAATATGATCAACACCGGTAAAGGCCACATCTATAAACTTCAGCTTTTCCGCACTGCTTACCGCTTCCCGGGCAAGCGGCATGTTTGCCAGAATAACTGCGTCGGCGTCCCTGCACCGCTCGGCCTGTACGTCTTTATCCGGGTTTCTGTCGTACTGAATGAACTCATGACCCATTTCGACCAGCTTTTCAACATGTTCCTTCATCACGGCTTCGGAAACTCCCAGGCCTTCAAGTAAAACTATTTTCATTTTTATAATCCTCCCGCAAAATTCATATACGAGTATTATACCACTTAACCGCAATTATATTTTTCTGAATTTTTCCGTGGGTTTTTCCTCTGCATTAATGTATTATATAGTAAAGAGATTACTTCGGGAAAGGGGGCGAAAGATGTGCCGGACAGTGAAATAATCGGGCTGATCCTGTCAAAGGATGAACGGGGCCTGACGGAGCTTTTAAATCGATACGAACCGCTGATCAGGTACGTCATCACCCCGATTTTAAAAAGCCCCGAAGACGTGGAGGAGTGCCTTTCCGACATCGTTATGCGAGTCTGGGACAAGATACGCCTTTACGATTCCTCCTGCGGCTCCTTCAAAGGCTGGCTCACAGCCGTATCAAGGAATGCCGCCCTGAATCATGCGGCAAAGCTCAGGCGCAGCGAATACCGTGAAGAACTCACGGAAAACTCTCCGGCAGAAGACCCTACCCCGGAGGAGGAAGTCCTCAGGCGGGAGCAGCAGGAAAGGCTTGAAAAAATCATAGACAATCTTATGCCCGGGGAAAAGCTTCTCTACTACAGAAGATATTACTACATGCAGCCCGTCTCCCAGATTGCGGCTGAACTGGGCATGTCAGAAAGAAGCGTTGAAGGGCGGCTTTACCGCCTGAAACAAAAGCTGAAGAAGCAGTTTAAGGAGGTGACCGGCGATGACTGATAAGAACAGGCAGACTCTGCCCGATCAGGACTTTGAGCGCATCCTAAAATCGAGCGCAGCCGATATTCCTCCGGCCGACGTCATTCGCGGCATAACTCCTCACAGAACTGCGGTGAACCGAATCATAACCGGACTGGTTCTCACGACCTTTACTTTGAACATTGCGGGACTTGACTATATCGGGCCTGCCATCGGAGCGATACTTCTTGCGGCAGGCTTCAGGATAATAAGGAGGGGAAACGGCTTCTTCGAAGCCGGTTATGCGCTTTCCTTACTCCATATCGCGCTTATGGCGGCTCTGCTTACCGTAAACGCCACCATTTACGCATCGGATTTTAACGGGTCTGCCGTAAGCACCGCATACGGCGTCATAACGCTTCTGGTGAAGATGTCCGTTATAATATGCTTCTGGCGGGGACTCGGATCGGCAGGCCACCGCTTCGGCGTTTCCGGCGTTTCCGGAAAAATCGACTCCGGAGCCCTTCTGTGCCTGTGGTACGGAGCCGTTTCAGTCCTCGGGCTCATCGGCGTAACGAGCTGGCTTATCGTCGGCGCTCTCATCGCCCTGTACATTCTGCTGATACGAAGCCTCTTAAAGCTGTCCGACACGCTGGAGGACACGGGATACTCCGTTGCCGCAGCGCCCGTTCACATAAGCGACCGGGTATATATCGGCGTTCTGACCGCTTTGTTCATACTGTGCGTCGCAGTCGGCTGCGGCTTTTCCAGTTCGTATCCTATGACGTGGGAAAGCGCGCCTGCAGGCGCTGCGGCGGAAAGTGAAGCGGATTCGGTGCGTTCCGAGCTGACAGACGCAGGTTTTCCTGATTTTGTCGCCCGGGATATGACGGACGAGGACGTATTGAAACTCGAAAGCCCCGCCAAAGTATTCACGGATTCACGGACGAGAACCGTCGACGGCGGAAAGCTTGAAATCACAACGGTAGTTTCCATGAATTCAGAAGACGCCCTCGATTTCAGCGTAATCCACTACTTTAATTGGGCGGATAATCCGGATCACTTTTACTCGGAGGGGATTAAAATATACCCGGCCTATGCTGATTCGGGATTTGAGGCAAAGGGAGAGATTTCGGGACGTATGCTCTGCGAAAAGGGCGGCGAAACCCTTGCATCCGGATATCGTTCCCTCGGTGAAGAGATTCTTACGGGAACGGATTTCTGGGGCGAGTACAGTGATACTGTCATACTAGGGACGTATTCCATTCCGGACGGCAGCAAAAACTGCAGAGGATACGTTATGTATTCGGCAGAATCGCCTGACGACAGCCTGTACGGAGGATATAAATCGGGATTTTTCTTCGCTCATCAGAACAGTCTGTTGAAATACCCTCACGAAACCGCAGAAGATGAGCTTATATCATCAGATCTTTCGGAGTACAGCTGCTTTGACACGGATTCAATCTTCGCAACCGGAAGCAGGAACAGCATGGAAATGGGATTATAAGAGGAGGTTTAAAATGCAGGAAAGGGAACTTATAAGTCGTCTCGTAACGAAGGACGGGCAGGGGATAGACGCCCTTGCCGAAGAATACGGCTCCATGATAAGGTACGTCATAAAGCCTGTTCTTGCGGGCAGGGGGAGCGAGGAGCTGTGTTTTGCCCGGGTAATTGAAAATGTAATGGCAAACATTCACCTTTATGACGTTAAGTCGGAAAACTTCGCCGGTTGGGTTACTTCAGTCGCCCACGACACAGCCAGGGAATTTCTCCCTCATGAAAGAACCGAAGCCATAACAGAAGACGACAGGCAAAAACTCGACAACGTCATTTCGTCTCTTTCCCAGAGTCAAAAGATTTTCTTCTACCGTAAGTATTACTACATGCAGTCCGACGAACAGATGGCAGGGGAAATGACCACGGAGGGCTGGGTTTTGAAAAAATGGATGGATGCCCTCAGACAAAAGCTGAAGCCATACTTCGGTTCTTCCATGTCGAACAGCGCCCTCGATGCGGCTCTCACAAATTATGCCCACGGAATCCCTTCTGCCAAAATCGTCCGAGACGTGAACCCGTGGCGGTCTGCAATGTACGATATACTGCTGGGTATGGGGTTTTTCTTCGGAGCTTACGCCGATATGGTCGAGTACGTCAGCATGGCCATAAGCGCATCCATGCTGCTTGCAGGCTTTGCTGTTTTGCGCGATACAAACCGCTTTTTCAGAGCTGGCTTTTACTTCAGCATTCTCCGCGTGGTTTTCGTCGCCCTGTACATATGCGCCATGCCGGGACTTTCTGAAAACCTCGGCGTAAATGCCGCAGTTTCCGCTGCCGGAAACGTAATCGAGCTAAGCGGGTTTCTCTGTCTCTTCCTTGGACTCAGAACGCTGACAGCAAAAAACGCTTTGAAGTCACCGGCCCTTTCTCTCACCCTGTTTGCCGTAATGTATATCGCCATAGGCGCAGCCTACGTGGCAGGGTACAGAGGGAGCTCATTTGACAGCCTATACGAATTCGCCGTCATGATCATCGCCTTTGCCGCCATATTTTCAAGCTTCTTCCGCTATATCTATAAAGGCACAGGCTTCGGCTACGACATAATCGCAAGGCCTCTGCCCCACTTTGGCCCTTTTATGCTGCTCGGCGGCCCCATAGTTATATTCCTTATCTGCGCAGGAATTCAGGAACTGGTGTGGTAGGGGATGAAAAACTGCCCGGCTTTTTTGAGGGATTTACTTTCAAAGGCTGTATAATAAGAAAAAAGGGAAAGTTCGCAGCGGACCTGTATAGTCCGCACAGGGAGAAATTATGCGGGACCAGGAAATTGTCAGGCTGTTCCTCGAAAGAGATGAACGCGGCATCGACGAGCTTATGAAACAATACGGTTCTCTTATCCGTTACATAATAAGGCCTATAGTTCCGGACTCCGAAGATGCAGAGGAATGCTTTGCCGACGTTATCATGCGCATCTGGGACAAAATCGGTCTTTACGATGCCAAAAAGAGCAGCCTTACCGTCTGGATTACCGCAGTCGCAAGAAACACTGCACTTAGTTTTGCAAAAGGCTTACGCAGAAGCCCTGATTCCGGTGAAATCCCGCAGAACACTTCTTCAGGCGGCATGACTCCTGAAGAAGCAGTGATTCAACGGGAAAGACAGGCAAAGCTGGAAGCCGCTATCCGCTCCCTTTCCGGAACGGACAAAATCCTTTTCTACAGGCGATATTACTACATGCAGTCTTTGAAACAGATTGCGGCGGAAACTGGTATGACCCTGAAATCAGTGGAGTCCCGGCTTTACAGGTTGAAGCAGAAACTTAAGGATGAAATGGGGAGGTGAAATCTATGACAGATAAAAATTCGAAAACAATGTCCGATACAGACTTTGAAAGAGTTCTCACCGAATCCGTATCAAAGCTTCCTCCCGCCGACATCGTAAGCTCCGTCACCCCGTGGAAAGCTGCCATGAACGTAATTCTTTTCGGCCTCGTAGTCGTACCGGCAAGCACGGATGTTATTATAATGAGTATTAAGGCCGTTCTGCTCTTCGACGGCTTCGCCGCCGTAAGGCGCACCAACCGGTTCTTCAAGGCGTCCTTTATTCTGAGCCTATTCACCGTAATCTATACGGCAGTTTACCTGCTCCTGAATGGCATAGGTGTTGAACTGCGTTTCACTTCCGCAGCTTTTGTGATAGATTTTCCTAAACTTGAGAGCATCCTTGAGGTCGTCTCCGAGGTCACCGATATCGTACTGTTCGTGCTGTTCTGGCTGGGTTTAAGACAGATATGTAAAAGTCACGGGCTTTCGTTTAACGCAAAGCCTGCAGCCGCTCTCGCGGCTCTTTATGCCGTCACTTTCTGCATAGGACTGTTCCGTCTGCCGGTAACCGGATTTGCGGCGGCTCTTGTTCTGATCGCCGTTTTTCTCTTTATCATATACGGAGTTTACAGGCTGGTGGACGGCATAGGAAACTTCTCCTACGACATAGTCCCCGATTTTTCCAAAATGGGCAGAATCAGACGTGGCGGGGCGATTATCATACTCTTTGCAGCATGCTTATTTGTCCCGGGTTGGGTTATGTAATTTGAAACTTAGCCAATCGTCGGATTAAAAAGTAGCCAATCGTCGGAAAAATTTTTAGCCAATCGTCGGAATTCACTTGTTGGGCTGCACTCTTTGATGTAAAATATATGTACATTAAGGAGTCTGGAGGTCTTTACAATGAAAAAATACCGAAAAAGAATCGCAGACGATATACTTAAGCGAAAACTTGAAGGAAAAGGCGCGGTGCTGATTGAAGGTCCTAAGTGGTGCGGGAAGACAACCACTGCCGAACAGATTGCTTCCAGTGTCCTGTATATGGATGACCCTGAGAGCAAAGATCAGAACATATCCATGGCTGATCTGAATCCTAAAAGACTGCTTAGAGGTGAGACTCCACGGCTGATAGACGAGTGGCAGCTCGCGCCCAAGCTGTGGGATGCAATTCGCTTTGAGGTGGATCACCGTGGTGAACAGGGGCAATTCGTTCTTACTGGTTCCGCTGTGCCTCCTGACACTAAAGAAATCACCCATTCCGGAACAGGCAGATTTACATGGCTTACCATGAGACCCATGAGTTTGTTCGAGTCGGGAGATTCAACCGGTGAAGTCAGCCTTAAAGAGTTGTTCACCGGGACATCAGAAATTGATGGTAGTTCAAATTTAAATATTGACCGGCTTGCCTTTCTTGTATGCCGCGGTGGATGGCCTCAGGCTGTCGATATGCGCGATGAAATCGCTCTGGATCAGGCGATTGATTATTTTGACGCAGTAGTTCATTCCGATATCAACCGCGCAGACGACATACAAAAGAATCCTGAAAGGGTTCGCAGACTTATGCGTTCTTATGCCAGGAATCAAGGAGGACAGGTTCCCAATACCGTTCTCGCTCAGGATGTCATAGGAAGCGACGAAACAAATATCAGCGAAGAAACTGTAGCTTCCTATACCAATGCGCTTCGAAAAATATTTGTAGTGGAAGATATGCCCGCCTGGAATCCTAACCTCCGTTCAAAGACTGCCATACGCTCGTCGGACACCCGCTACTATGTAGACCCGTCTATCGCGGCTGCAGCTTTAGGTATAGGCCCGGACGATCTTATTAACGACCTGAAAACATTCGGCTTCCTTTTCGAAACTCTTTGCGTCAGAGACCTCAGAGTCTTTGCAGATGCGCTTAACGGCGAAGTCTATCATTACAGAGACAAAAACGGTCAGGAATGCGATGCGGTTGTTCACCTGAGAAACGGGAAATACGGTCTCATTGAAATCAAGCTCGGCGGCGACAGACTTATAGAAGAAGGTGCCGCCAGCCTGAAATCCATGGCAGCTAAAATCGATACCAATAAGATGAGAGTTCCTTCCTTCATGATGGTTCTGACCGGAACAGGGGATTATGCATATCGTCGTCACGACGGTGTATGCGTGGTTCCGATAGGGTGCTTGAAAGATTAAATTAATGAAATAACATTTCGACGTAAAAACCGGAAAACCAGATTATATGGTATCGCTGAATCTGATAGATTCTTGTGGAAATAACCCTGTAACATACAAAAGGTCGAAGAATATGCGGCAAATTCGCCACATATCTTCGACCTTATTGAGTCTTTTAAATTTATATCCATCTATGCTTATGAATATAATCTAGTATACAAGACCAAATTTTGTCAAATGCCGAATACCGCGGCGAGATTTTGATTCTACTAAATTAAGTTTAGGAATCCGCAGTGATATTCTCTGCTTCGCTAAGTGCACTCACTACCGTAGTCTCGGCTACTTCTACAGCCTGAACGTTCCGCTAGATCCTGTACTTACCTATTCGCTGTAAACTCCGCATGGGTGCCGATAAATACAGGTTTCAATTCGTCCATGCAGATTATTTTTCCGAATTCCTCTAACAGACTCATGTCGTGCGTCACCATCACCATCAGTCTGTCCTCGCTGGCTTTTAGCAGAATTTCCTTTGTAGTGCGGGAATTCCCTTCGTCTAATGACGATGTAGGCTCATCTGCAATGAGTATGTGGCCGCGATGTGCGCTCGCTCTCGTGACTCCCGCTATTCTGTTCAGCAGTATCGTTTTTCCGGATCCGTTTTTCCCTATAACAGCTACCTTTTCACTGAGGAAAAACTTCTCATCGGTGTGATAGCGGCTGAATCTCCCTTTCCACCTGTAAACGTATTTAATTACAGTAAAATCTCCATCATCTCATTTGAAAATGATGGAGATAAATAAGGTATGAAGTAAGCTAACATATTACGGTATCAAAAATCCGTCTGACGCATCGCCTCGTATTTTTCCAATATAGAATGTATATTGGAAATTATCCTTTCGTCTATTCTAATCAATTCGTCTACAGCATTCTGGAGATGAACTATGTTATCTTTATATTTGCGTTTTCCATAGACTATATACTTCAATCGCTTTTCGAACTTCTGCCAAGCCAAAGTGTATTCTACTAAGAGCTTTGTATTTTCTGTTATCTCTTCCAACCGGTCGTAACAGCTTATTTCAGTGTACATTCTGGTAGCACCTCGTGATCCATCGGCCTGCAATACTATTGCTTCACCCAAAAGAGGAATTGCATATTTTCCATATTTATCATTCAGTAAATCAATTATATCAGATAAATCTTTCCTGAACCTTATTAACGCTTGAGAGTTGTTCATATAGCAGTGGTCATTAATTACTACCTTTTCTCTAAGAGCTCGTCTCATATGCTCTATAAATTTTCCTCTAATACCGGACACACTCAGTGCTTCCGGTTCCCCATCGCGAAAAGCAAAATATGTAAACGTATTAGACCCATCATTTACAAACTCATCGATAGCACCTAGTTTAAGTTTCGCAGTAGGTATCCAATGTCCCATACAATCAAATCCTCTATCGAAAATAAAACATTTTTCAGCGTCCTGCGTGCAACCCAACACATCTATAATATGCCTGCAGTCAGTTCGCGGATATATTGCCCCTACATCTTTATAAAAATCCCCAAATGCTTTCGTATTTACTGCAAGCATAATTGGAAATCTTTCTTCAGAGTATAGCTGCATCATAGTACTTGTAAAAGCTTTCGCATCAAGCTCTTGACAGTCAATCATTCTCCTCATATTTTTACGTAGCATATACTCATCGTAGTCTTCTATATCCTTATTATATATAGAGCCAGGTCGTGTCCTGAAATAATATGGATCATCTGAAGATATTATTTCGCTTGGATTACTTGCATTGTCAAAGTCAGTGAAAAAATCGAAGTTATAAAAAAACTTATAGTCCACGTAATCAAACGCCCAATACAATCGATTTCTAAACTCAAGCGCAACGCTTATCGCATCACAAAAGCAATCGTCCCCTATTCGATCTGTGTAAAGTGAATCCGCTTTACGTCTCAATTTATTGTTCAATTCCTCATACTTCATGATTGCATCTTACCCTACTCTAACACTACCCTTTCCCTCGAACTCCAGCACTGTATCGAAGGCATCCCGATTCTCTGTCTGGTCGTGGCATATCATTATGCAAAGGCGGTTTTCAGACTCTGCCTTTACGGTGGCCATGATGAGATTTTTGGAATGCTGGTCCAGGGATGCAGTCGGCTCGTCCAGGATCAGCACCGGTGCATCTTTGTAGATGGCTCTGGCGATGGCTATTCTCTGGGCCTGGCCGAAGGAAACGTTGTCGCCTTTTTCCTTTATCAGGGTGTCGTACTTTTCCGGAAGGGTCTCTATGAAGTCGCTGATACCGGCCTTTTGGGCGGCGTTCTTCGCCTTTGTCAGATCCGGCGACTCGTCGCCGTAAGCTATGTTTTCCAGTATCGTTCCGGACATCAGCGGATGATCCTGTGGGACGTATGCGATTTCACGTCTGATGGCCGTCCCCTTTACGGATTTCACGCCGTCGGAGAGCGCTATCTCCCCCTCAGTCGGCTCGTACAGAGCCAGCAGAAGTTTGATGAGTGTGCTCTTTCCGCAGCCGCTGGGACCCATGACACCGACGAACTGCCTGCCTTTGAGGATTAAATCAGCACCCTTAAACAGCGGCTCATCGTCATAGCCGAAAGCTACGTTGCTAAGGCGAAGCTCCATCTTATCTTTATCGATGTCCGACACTTCGGACTCAGCTTCGCAAGGGATATCCTCGATTTCTCTCAGCCTTGCCATGGCGGCACGGCCTTCCTGAAGTTCTCCGACCAGCTGTCCCAGCTCAGATACCGGGAAAACGATGTAATTCATTATCTGAACGAAACCTATGATGGTTCCCGGCGTGGTTTCGCCTTTGAGGGAGAGATACGCACCTAAAGCCGCCGCACCTACGAAGGACAAAAATGCCGCGATATTGGCTCCGCCATTTAGAATCGCGCTCATCGTCGAAGACTTTACCCGGGCATACGCCAGCTTGCTGAATTTGTCAGAGAATCTCTTCACAGACCTGTCATATGAAGTGTAGCTCTTTATTATCGGAGTGTATGCGATTTCCTCCTGAGAAAAAGCTCGCACTTCGCTTTCCCCGTCGCGTGCCATCGACGCGTATTTCTGTATGAACGGCACCATGAATCTGCTCCACAGGGCAGGAAGCGGCATCAGTACCACGCAGAGCAGCGCCATCTGCCAGCTCAGATAGAAGGCATATGTCAAAGCCAGTATGCAGCTCGCAAGGCCTGTGAATATGGCCGAGCCGATATCCGGAAGCACGCTCGCCGCTATATCGGTGTCATCCGACAGCCTGGTCAGAAGGTCTCCGCTGTGGAATTTATCGAGAGACTTCTGGGGCATCCGCTCAATGTGATTTAAAAACCTGGCTTTCGCGCTGGCTGCGATCTTATTATTCGTCTTTGAAATCGCCACCAGGTACACGGATTTTATGGTATGCTGAAGGATTATCACTCCGAGGGAAATCGCTGTTCCGGTCAAAAGCGGCATCGAGCTGTCTCCCGTCGCAATGTCTAAAAGAAGCTTCAGACATGCGGCGTTAAATACTGCAAATGCCGCTATCAGAAATCCCAGGATTATAATCCATGCTATACCTCCCCAGGCACCTTTTGCGCCGAAGGTATAGGATTTAATGCCTGTCCATATGTTCTCCTTTTTGTTTTTCATGATGCAGTTACTTCCTTTCATATTTGCTTTCGAACTCTTTTTCGAGTTCAAGAACTAATTCTTTATTACTGAATATTTTATCACATAGCTCACAATAGTCCGCGTATTTTTCTTCCAAATTAAGCATATTTCTTTCTTTTATTTTTTCCAGTACATATGGCGCATCCGTAATTAATTTCAAAAATAACTTTTTCTTCATAACGCGATTCAGGATTGTATTTATGTTTTCTTTCTTTATGTTGCCTATAATCATATTATCATTGCGGATTGAACAACACCAAAATACATCACCATTCCAGTCAACAGCACACATACCGTCGTACTTGCAGTGAAAGTATTCTGTTGACTGGTTAGTAATAATTTCTGATTCAGTTATTCTTTCGTTTGCGCGTCCAGCTCTATAAACGGCGCTCGTGGTAACAGACGCATTAAGCTTGGCTGTGCCTAAAGACTTCAGTATCTCGTCATCTTTATGAATATTTTTACGTGTTGTACTAACGTGCACTTTAGTCGGTATTTCAAGTTCAAGGCATACACCTAATAAATTCTTAATATTGTCTATAGGTACACCCATCTGATGATAAGAATCGACACTAGTGAGCAGAAGCGACAGTCCATCAGTCTTCAGCACTTTTAGAGTATTATATGTTGCATCATACTCATTGCACCAGAAGCCATTCGTGTATACTGTTGCTTTCTTCCCTGCATTTCTTATCCATTTAACCATTTCTTCCACTTTTTCAGGAAACAAAAATGGCTCACCACCCGATACTGCTACAGTCTTTATTCGGGGATTTAATGCTAATCTTCCTATCGTTTCCCTTAACAAACTATTTTCCAAAACTATATTATTTTCGGGGCAGCAGTTCAGACAACAATGTGGACAACTCATATTACATTTATTCGTTATCATAAACGTTATTGTTTCATATATCATCCGCCATCTCTCCTTCTCTAAAAATTTCAATACAATATCTATAAATATCACTTGCATCATCTTCAAAATTCAGCACAAAAGATCTCCTATTAAATTCATCTTCTAAATGATTTCTGAACATTTCCAACCGTTCTAGATCAATCAAATCCGCTTCTCCACGTAAGCCAATATTGTTTTCATATGCTTTTAAGGGAGATACCACCAAGGCAATCACGTGAGAATCAATCATATTCTCCAACGTCATGATTGTTCTTTTGATATAATCATCTGTATCACACGCGTTAACGCACAATAAAATAGCATCCGGCTGTGTTCCTAGCAGTAGCTCATAGTTCTCTATAGGCAAAAGCGCAGTGTTTTGTAAAGAGTATATACCTGCACCCGATTGCGAGCCTACAATCGCTATATCGGTTTCGTCATTTATGCTTCTTTGTAGCATGTCATTCAGCGTTATTATAGCATTTCGTGCTTTTACTGGAATTATTCCCTCATAGCCCATTGGAAAGACTCCATCCATGCCAAATAGCATAGACGATGGTTCCGTGCCGATTTGCGCAACTTTAAATCCATTCTCTATAAATTGACGTCTTAGCTTTAATTGTAATGTGAACTTCCCTTGTCGCGAACTTGTTCCAAAAATCCCCAAAACAGGGCAATGCACTTGATACAATTTGCCATATCTATTGGTTGGAACATTTTTTTCATATATCGCTGGGACAGTTACATTTTTGCCCGCGTCCATCTTCACATCATCGAACGAGTACAATTTTTTACCATATTCTTTACACTTGTTGCACACATACTTTCTAAAATTGAATCCGACTAAATCATTTAGTTCTCGTGTATGACCGAGAATAAAAGTATCAAAAGGCGCATCCCAATTCAAATGAAATATATCTTCAATGTCTATATCATTTTTAATATCCCCTTGTATATAACTTGATATTTTTTTGTTGACTTTACCTAGCTCTTTAACGTCAAATACATTTGTTAGATTGAAGCAAAGCAAATCTTGATTTGCAACAAGTGCATACATTTCTTTATTAAAAGGGAATATTACAGCATTGCTAATATCCACCGTCGTTTTCGCCACTTCATACCCAGGATCGCCTACTATTATTGTTGCATCACCTTTTAATTTTGCTAAAATTTCCTCACGTTCTGTATATTCATTCACAAAATAATTCGCAATTCTAGCCGTTATCAGTGCACACGCAAAACTGGTTCCAGATGAACTGTACACCTTTTCACCTACTTTAACGTTTACCACACCTGAAAATCCTCTTATATCAACACAATCTCCTTCAATATATTCAAATTGATTAATACGCTTGCACTTCGGCGATATATCAACTCCTATGACACTATTAAAAGCGGCCGGATATGACATGGCACCGTCGTTATCAAAAGCAGAAACGATTATTGTACCGCTTTCGCTTATTTCTTCGCAGATACTTTCAAGTTCATTTCTCCTCTCACTTATCACAAGTCCCATGCTAAGATTTATTATATCGATATCTTCATACTTTAGATCTTTCAATGTACGTAATAGCATATCTTCACTAATCTCGTCAGTGTCAGATATTTTTATCATACCGATGCGAGCATGCGGAGCGTTATTTCTTACAATTTGGTAAACTATTGAGCCATGTCCTATTTCGTCCAATATGCTATCGCCTTCATCTAAGCGATTAATTTCTATCCTATTTTTATCTTTTAATTGTGATGCAGCTAGACCTGTATCAATAATAACTATATTCGGAGTCCTTTTCATGAGTGATTGATTACCTGTCCTCAAAATGCGTTTATCGTATGTTGTGTTATAAAGTTTTTACGGTACTCAGCATAACTATCTGAGTACCGCAATTTGTCTACCAGTTATTGCAGCAAGACTCACCCATATAAAGGCGAACATTACGCGATATTTTACGTAACTTCTTCAGTTTCATACAAGTCATCTCCTTCCATTAAATATATCCTATGATTAGCTTCGACCCAGCCTTTTACGTAGTACTCCAGTTTAACTGTAAAGTCATCTATTGATGTAAATTCTCTAGGCAGAAGAAAATCATCTATGAGATAAATGCCTAACTTGGATTCAAGTTCCGAAATAAATGCTAGATATTGCAATGAATCCATAATAGTAAGAGCATTATTATCAATTGTCGGGTTTGCGACAATATTCTTGTCTACACCCGCATTCTCAAGGCAATCGACAATCGCTAGTCTTACATCATTTTCTACCAGTTCCTTCATCTTTGTATCTCCTCACATTGTTAAGCTAAATAGCTGCATACTCTCCAGTTTGCTCATTTCATGTGTACTAAACTCATTAATGAACTTATCGACTACGTCCTCACAGTTTTCTTCCTCTATAATAGTCTGATATACACATTTTTTTCCTAAGCATATAGGGAGCAGACAGCACGTATCACATTCTTTTCTGAAATCACTTCTAACCCATCTCGCCTCCTGTTCAGAATCTATTAACAGTTCTCCGTCCAAAGAAACCTCTCCTATTTTATCTATACCGCTATATTGTTCTGACTCTAATGCCATCTGACACTTATGCACGCTACCATCGTAATTTATAATATATGCATTCCGTTTTGCTGCCTGACATATTTGAGTATCTAAAGCATGTACGTCATCCGAGGCCATATTAATATTGTACCGCTTAGCTATCGAAGCTAGATCCGCCACACCAGCATCCCCAATCAGTTCCCCGTCTTCACGCATCTTTTCCGTTCGCTCACTCCAGTCCTTTACTGCAGCTATTACTAGAGAAAATCTCCGGTCATCACCGAACGTCTCCTCTATTTCACTCAAGAATTCTTCAAGATGTTTATACGCTTCGACAGAACAGTTCACTCTAATCTCAACTCTAAAGTTTCTCGACAAAGCCCTGCTCTTTATCGCTTTCAAGTTATGCATTATCCTGTCATAACTGCCCGTCCCATTTCTACGTGGCCGTTGCACATCATGCATTTCTTTACCACAATCTACAGATACGTAATATACTAAACAGTTATACTCCTGCAATTTATTAAATGTGTCTATGTCCAATTCATAGCCATTCGTAGTTATCCTTGATATGTAAGGTTTTCTATTTTCTCTACATATCTTGCAGATTTCTTGATTCATATAGACTACTTGTTCCTTAGCTACCAGGGGCTCTCCCCCAAACCACTCCACATATATTGCCTTATACTTTCCGATACTCTTTCTCACAAAATTTATGAGACTCTGTGATGTCTCAGAACTCATTACAGCTCCCGGTTTGTGGTGCTGAAAGCAATATATACAAGCTAAATTACATGTGTATGCTGGCATAATTGTTAAATAGAGTGTGTCCGAATTCACTAGCTCAATACATCTTTGCTTCATCTCGTAAATTTCATCCGATTCATCGGAAACTAAAAATCCATCTTTCCACAGCGCATTCACCACTTCATCATTCGCCAGGCTGATTTCTCCATTTAAAAGTCGTTCAACATAATCTATCTCTTCTAACGGAAATCTAACAGCCTTTCTGCTTTTCGTGCTAATTACAACATAATAATCTCCATCCACATATTTTACCAAATAATTTGATGCTTTCATTCTACGCTCTCCCTACCGTACTCAGACCAACAATTTTTATATGCCTCAAAAGTTATACACGGTGAACAGTATTCAGTATATTTACAAGATGAGCAATAATTATTAATCAACTTATTAATCGATCGATACTGCATAATCTCTTCGCTTCTATTCCAAAATTCCTCAATATCTTTGCTTGAATCTCTATAATTGCTGTGCGGACATGCCGCATACGTTCCATCACTGAACATGGCCATTGAATATTTTCCTGCCGGGCATCCTCTTAGCAGAGGATTGAGCATTTGGCTACTACATAACATATTGTAGTATGACTTCAGCGGGATAAAGCAACTCTGATATTCTAAAAACCCTTCATATTGATCTAACAGGTATATCACATGTTTCAAATCCTTATAATCCAATGCCCCCTCTGTCTCACCATTGCTATCGGGCTTATTCATAAGCAAGTCTATCCCTTTTGCTCCATTTTCTTTTGCATACTGAATCAGTTCTTCCAAATGTGGTAGGTTTTCTTTTCGAACAACCGTATTTAATTTAAACGATATCCCCATACTCTCACAGAGATTTATAGCTTCCATTGCATATTCATACCCATCCCTTGAACATGCATTTATAGCTTTATCAGTGCTGTTTAAAGAAATAAACAGGTCATTCAATCCTGCATCAATAATCTGGCGTAATAGGTCGCGTTTTAGTCCAAATCCACTGGTAGACAGTGCCGTCTTTAAGCTCAATTCTGAACACGTATGGATGACATCTATCAATCTAGTATAAAGTAACGGTTCGCCACCACTAAGCAGAATGTAACTTCCTCCATTTTTCTTGAAGGCATTAATAGTATTAACCAGTACAGAAAAATCTATTTCATTCGTTTGACTCAAATCCTTATAACAGTACGGGCAGTTTAGTGGACATAAATCTGTCAGCTCTATATTTAGTACCAGTGGATGTGATAAATACATAGTTTCATGATTTCTCAGGACTCTCATAGTTCACTTGCTCCCTTTTATCTCCTATCAACTTCACATGAAATATAACATATATCTAGTCTCTTTTTTCATAATTGTAAAAAATGTACTTTATCAATGTAAAAATGTATTTCCACATCATTTTTGCCATACAGTTTCAATATAGCGCAAGGACTATTTCTGGCTTGTCCGGTGATTATTCTTTAACAAAAAAAACGAAGCCTAAGCTCCAGATTGTACGTCAAGTTTTGTATGCATCATGCATAATTTTATACTCATTTAAACATATCGAATACACACACAAGCACTGAATCAAGTTTTACACGTTATAATTCTTTTAAAAATTTCTATTGCCATCAACATTCCTGTAACTATTATGGCATATGCTATGCTTTTACATAGTTCCGATTCCACTGTTATAAGAAATATGAGAATAATTTCTTCCGCTAACAATATACCTCGAGCTCTCCTACGAAAATTCCTCCTCTCGCTAAGTGTTAATCTTCTGTTCTCGTTTTCCAATGGTGAACTTACATATATAATTATACTCGCCAAAAATACAACTATTAATAGCCCTCGTCCGTATTTTTCTAACCTACTATTTAGCAAAGAAACAACTACGATTATAATGCTCGATGAGCATATATAACATCTAGGCTTAGTCCTCGTATGATATCCTCCTGCATATTGTCTAAGTACCGCAAATGCTAAAACAAATATCAAGCACTCTTCGATAGCGCACATTGCTATACCTATTACTACCGCAGTGCTTAAGTTTAGTAAGGTAAATAATAGTCCAACTAATCCAAAGTTATATAATGTTATGTCTTTTGCATCTATAACTTCATCTTTGCACAGTTTTTCTACAATCCTATTTATCATTAGTCTTACATAATTCTGAAACGCAATCAGGTAATTCCTCTTGATATAAAAAATACTTTCCTGTAGAGTTTGCCACTGTTAAAGCATATCGGTATATTATTTTAGCTAACACAACTTCTAACATATAAGAAATTTTCATAAATTAATTCACCCCACTTTAGAACAAATCATAAATTATTATTTTCACAAAACCACGTCATAATATATATCACATGTTGATTAAATTTTATTAGATATGTAAAAAAAAGCCTTCTTTTTTGTAAAAATATGTAGTCCTTATCCTCCATTACACCGATTCTATCAAATCAATACGCCTAGACGAACAGGACAACTCTCACTTTAAACAGTTTCTCATCATGTTCTATTTCCACTTCACCACCGTATTTTTCTACAACACGTCTTACATTTTCCAGACCAATTCCATGATCCTTTCTTTCTGATTTAGTACTAATTATTTTTCCGTTGTACTTAGCCATAACTCCATTATATGCATTTTCTATTTCAATTAATAGCCAGCCTCTTCCACCATCAATATTTAATTTGACATACTTTTCCCTATTACATTCCGATACAGCTCTTACACTATTATCTAAAAGATTCCCCAACAGTGCTACGATGTCTTTATGGTCAAGCTTCAACTCATCTGGAACTATTATTTGAACTTCTATGCTTGCTCCCCCCAGCTCTGCTTCTCTAAGCTTAGCATTAATCAGACCATCAAATACAATATCTCCCGTATTTGAAAACTGTTTCGATGATGTGATCGCACAAATAAGACTGCCCACGTATTCTTCAACAACTCTATCATTTTCTTTTTCTGCCAGCTTCGATATTGCCAAGAGATGATTTTTCATATCATGCCGTAATGCCCGGGTTCTACGCTCAGATTCAGCGATGATGGCTGCCTGATTTCTGTATGCGCGATTCTCCTGCTCCATCAACGTGTATTCCAGATTTTTTTCATAATCCAGCTGCAACCTGTCTATGGAGTAAATCAGGAATATATTTACGAACACTATACATGCGCCGCCTATCAGTGCCTTAACCTCGTCCATGCATTCATAAAGTATCACCACTGACATAAATAGACTCGCCATTGATACGGCCGCAGTCGAAATCCATTCTATCGGTTTTATTCCATCAAATCTGCTTCTCTTCGCCCTTTTCTTTATTATCACAGCCAGGGCGTATAGAACTATATTTGAAACCAGAATGATTGTGAGAGTTCTATGTCTTAAGTTAAAATTCAGTACAAAATATGCGACCAGGTTCTCACAGGTAACCGACAGCACGAAAATAAGAATCATAACGCATATTTTGCGTCTGACACCGCCTTTATAAGTAAACGATACGAGTATATATCCTGCCACATTTGTCGCGAGGGTTACAAAAGGCGATGCGTGAAGTGCAAACACGACGGTA
The DNA here is from genome assembly GCA_944386595.1 of uncultured Clostridia bacterium. Taxonomy (GTDB): domain Bacteria; phylum Bacillota; class Clostridia; order Peptostreptococcales; family Anaerovoracaceae; genus Avanaerovorax. The sequence continues at coordinate 3,506 of CALXBQ010000015.1, read as the reverse complement.
CTGTTAACAGCATAATATGCTATGAAGCAGACTAAGCGCTTCACTTTATACGACTTGGAATAATCCCATGGAAAAAATGCTGTAAAGAACATATTCACCACGAACATGGTGAATATGTTACCGAAGAGCCCTATCACAGTTTCTAAATCAGGCATCACAGACTCCTCCTTTTCAGAAAATACTCCCTCACCATCTTCTTATGGGACTTGCTGACTCTAAGCACCTCTCCCGTTACCAGCTCCGCTTCGTCCGGGTTCCATCTGTGCACGTACAGGTCGTTTACCAGATACGACTTATGAATGCGGATGAACTCTTCCGGAGCTTCGCATTCCACATCATCCAGCCTGCCGTACGTATCATAGCTCGCTTTTCGCGTATGCACCATCAGCTTTCGTCCTCTGCTTTCGAAAAAAATTATATCGCCGTAAGAAATCCTCAGGTGTTCACGCCCGCTCTGAAATTCAAAGCATCTGCTCTCAGTCTCCACCGTTTCCATCAGCACGTTGATATCCGCTATAAGCTTATCCTCTTCCACGGGCTTTACGAGAAAGTTGAATGGATGAACCTGAAACAGCTCCATGGCATACTGGGTTTTTGATGAGATAAATATAATCCGTGTACGCTGGTTATTCAGCCAGTCTCTAAGTGTCTTTCCCACACTGACACCGTTAGTGCTACCCAGTTCTATGTCCAGAAGTATAAGGTCAAAGTATGCGCCGCTTTCCATCGCCTCACACAGCTCTTCTCCGGTCAGAAAGACGGCAGTGGTTACCTCACTGCCGGGATAATTCTTTCTTATTATTTCCTCCGTCGCCATGCAAAACACTTTGTCATCATCGCAAATCGCTATACTAAACATTTTGTCTCTCCTCGTTGCCACTTTAAAGTCTTATTTTCAGTCCGTAGGGCAGTACTCCACGATCACTTCACCGCGTTCAGCTGCTTTCCATCCAGCCATGCGTATAGATTTTCAAAGACGATGTCCGCCCTCTGCTTAAGGGACTCTGCGGATGCGAATCCGATGTGCGGGGTGACTACGGTGTTCGGGCAGTTTAAAAGCGGATGGTCTGTGTTAAGAGGCGGCTCGTTCTCAAAGACGTCGATGGCCGCGCCTCGGATTTCTCCCTTTGTCAGAGCTTCAGCCAAAGCCTGTGAATCCACTACTCCGCCGCGGGCGGTGTTAAGCAGTACGGCGCTCTTCTTCATCAAAGCCAGCTGCTCTCTTCCGATGAGTCCTTTGGTGCTTTCTGTCAGCGGGCAGTGAAGGGAAACGATGTCGGACTCGCGAAGGAGCTCCTCCAGCGTCACCTGCCTGTCGATGGAATCGTCATTTACCTCGCTTCTGTTATACGCGAGGGTTTTGCAACCAAAAGCTTTTGCCAGAGCGGCAGTGCGCTTTCCGATGAGACCCGCGCCCACTATTCCGACAGTCTTTCCCGCCAGCAGATTTCCCACAAGACCGTCCTTCGTGCCGCCGGTTCTGCATCTTTCTTCGACCTTTGCCGTATTTCTAAGAAGCTGAATCATGTAGCTTATGCAAAGCTCCGCCACCGCTTCAGTCGCATAGCCGGACGCGTTGCTCACCGCGATGCCCTTTTCTCTCGCCGCCGCCATCGGAATGTGATCTACTCCCGTGAAAGCGACGTCTATGAACTTCAGGTTCTCCGCGCTTTTAACGGCAGCTTCCGCCAGCGGCATGTTTGCCAGAATCACAGCATCGGCGTCTTTCATGCGCTCGGTCTGAACAGCCGGATCGGTGTCCTTATCGTATTGTACGAATTCGTGACCCATCTCCCTGAGCTTTCCTGCGTGCTTCTCCATTACAGCTTCCGACACCCCAAGACTTTCCAGCATAACTACTTTCATTTCATATTCCTCCCAATATGCAAAAATCAATTCAGCCCGCCTGCAGGCCTCTGTTTCATTTTATCATACCATATGGAACGATTCCACGGCAAGGCTGCGCAGGGCACGACCCGGCTTCCCGGCGATTTCAAGAATTTTTTCAAGTTTTTTCGTGGGTTTTTGGATTGTATCAGTGTATTGCGTATGCCGGACAGTGAAATAATCCAGCTGATTCTTGAGGAAGACGAACAAGGTCTTACCGAGTTTTTAAAACGATACGAGCCGCTGATCAGGTATGTCATAAACCCGATTCTAAAAAATCCCGAAGATGCGGAGGAATGCCTTTCGGATGTAATATTGCGCGTTTGGGAAAAGATAAGACTTTACGATTCCTCCTGCGGTTCTTTCAAAGGGTGGCTCACCGCCGTTTCACGAAACACCGCGTTAAATTACACTGTGAGATCCCGTCAAAAATATTATAGCGAGGAAATTACGGCAGACTCTCAGGCAGAGGATCCGACGCCTGAAGAAGAAATACTCCGAAGAGAACGGCAGCAGAGACTCGAGAAAATCATAGACAATCTGATGCCCGCGGAGAAGATTCTTTTCTACCGGAAATACTACTACATGCAATCCATATCCCAGATTGCAGCGGAAGTGGGTACAATTGAATTTTTTTCGACGAAATGGCTCGACGGTCTGAGGCAGAAGCTCAGGTCATGCTTCTCCCCGGGTATTTCAGACGACGAACTCGATATGGCCCTGACTGAATACGCTCATGGAATACCTCCAAAAAAAGTGGTCCGTGATGTAACTCCGTGGAGGAATCCAATAACCGACATATTGTTCGGCATAGGGTTCTTCTTCGTTACATATGCCGACACCCTTGAATCCATCAGTATGGCCACCAGCACCGCGCTTCTTTTTGCCGGTTCCGCCTCCCTGCGCGAGACAAACCGGTTCTTCATGGCAGGCTTTTACTTTAGCATCATGCGCGTGATTTACGTTGCTTTATATTTTATTACCGCACCTGCGATTTTGAACAGCCCGGGAATCTTTTCCGCATTTTCCGCTGCCGGAAACATTATCGTTCTCAGCAATTTTCTCTGTCTTTTCCTGGGAATCAGAGCCCTGACATTTCATAATGCTTTGCGATCCCCTGTTCTTTCCCTCACTCTGTTTGCCGTCGTGTATATCACCATTGGAGCAGCTACTTTAGCAGGATACAGGGGGAGCTCATTCAGCAGCATATATGAGCTGGCCGCTATGTTTATTTCCGTTACAGCCGTAACTATCAGCTTTTATCGTTATATTTACAAAGGCTCCGGTTTCGGCTATGACATCGTCGCCAAGCCTCTGCCTCACTTCGGTAATGGCGCTCTGCTCACCTGTCCCATAGTTCTCTTTCTCATCTGCGCCGGTATTCAGAATCTGCTGTGGCAGTAGAATAATCCTCCAGTTCCGGATCAAATTGTAGCAGAGTATTTCTCAAAGTGTAACATAGGACGTGGAGCGGCGGGTAAGCGGGGGTGTGGCTTAGTTTTTCGGGTAACGTCCCGGGGGAGCGCAAGTATGGATTTACAGTGGTAACGTCCCAAAAAATCAAGGGTTAAAGCAATTTAACAGATGGAAAAAGCAAATAATTTAACCGGAAATTATCG
>CALXBQ010000014.1 GCA_944386595.1 uncultured Clostridia bacterium | reverse complement strand
CAGCTCATATGAAGGGTGGAACGGTGAAAAAGTAAACCAGAATCGGGCGAGGCTTGTAAATGGTTGAATTTTATTAAACCGAATCGCAGGTTTGCCTGGGAAAAGTTGAACTGAGTGTTACCTTCAGAGTATTAACATGCACGAAACATATATTCCCGTTTAATTTAGACCTATGGATTTCTAAAAATATTGTTCCCTGATTTGCGTTGAAATTTCAACCCTTTCCCGTCATTTTATCAACACTTTTTGTCCTATAACCCCAGCTTTCGGCGATGATGCCGCCGGCGCCTGCAGGTTTTAGGGAATAGTTCGATGCGAACTCCGTTTTTTCGCATCGAGGTCGGACGGATTTTCGATGTTATTATGGGTTCTGTCCGATTGCATCGAACATTTTCGGTTGCAGGCAGTCGTCAAACAGCAAATTTGTTCGATGAAAACAGTATTATCAGCCTTTATCATCGAAAAAGTGTTCGATGTAAACGGTAAAAGAACCGTCTCGCATCGAACACCTGAAAATATCTACAGCCTGCGCGTATCTGCACCCATCTGTAAAGCTATATCTCCCGCTCTTCCCTTACGTTGAACTTCCTGATGAAGTCGATGTCGGCATAGGTTATCTGCCTGTCAGCGGTTTCCGCTTCGCCTATCTGGCTGTCGTAAGGGTCGCACCTGTACTGGGATTTCGGGGAGGTAAACTCCTCCTGAATATCCACGTTGAATATCCATCTGTACGGATCGGTGTTTCCGAAGTAAAAGTCGGCGTTGTCATCGGTGCCGTTTCTCACCTCTCCTCCGCCGTATGACGGATCCACAGGTCTCCAGCCCACTCCGACAAAATATGCGGCCGCCCAGTCGTGGCTTCCCGATCCTTCAGGCTCGGTGGTGATTCCCGACTGCCACCTTGCAGGAATACCGTTATATCTTGCGAGAACTATGAAGAGAAGAGCCTGAAGTCCGCAGTCTCCTCTGCCGCGGAGGGCAAAGTACTCGCCGAGGTTTTCTATGGACGCGTAGTCGCGAACGTACGAGTATCTGAAATTGTTCACCATAAAGTCGTAGATTTTCTTTGCGATGAGAAGCTTATCCGTCTCGTCTCCGACGATTTTCTCGGACAAAGCCTTTATAAACGGTGTGAACACTATCTGCGGCGCCTTTTCGGAAAGGTCGCTCTCCCATACGCCGTCCTTTGTGTCTGGACCGGGAACGCTGAATTCAGGCAGCTTTTCGCCCCTTGCCACGGCTTCGTAGTGAAGCTTTTTCATCTCGTCAAAGGACATGTACTTGACTTCATAGGTTCCGCCGGCGCGAAGGGTAAACCGTCTTCTTTCATCACCTTTTGCGGTGAAGCAGGCCGTTCTCTGAAGAGCCGTATCAGGAGCCACCTGACACTCCCCTTCGGATTCAATGAACCTTACGTTTTTCATTCCGAAAGCCTTTTCCGTAGGGAAAGGAACGTGAACTTTCAGGTCTGCGCCCTTTGCGGTTTTCTCGTCTATCTCCATACCGGTGGTTATGTCGATATCCACGGCAAGTCCGCCCTTTTCCTTCATTCTTGCGATGACTCCTTCGAGGAAGGTCCTGTCGTCCTTTTGATAAGTGCTTCCCGGCCAGTTCATCATAACGGGATGGGATTTGAAGAGGGCTCTCACGCTGAAGGAAACGTAACGCTTCTCGCCTTCGATAAATGCGTAGTCCAGGCTGTCGGCGATTTTGTCAAGGTCTGCCGCGGTAAATCCGGGAGCGTATTTTGCCAGGCCTTCCACCAGCTCTTCCTCGGTGAGAGTGTATTCTCTCTCTATGAGCTTTGCGTTGTGAAGCTCCAGCTCAATTCTCTTCTTCAGTGCGTCTGGAAGCTCGTGACGGGAAAGGTGGTATGCCGCTCTTTTCTCAAGGTCTTTGAACATGCCGGCATATTTCAGCCTTACCAGCTCCTCGGGCATATCGACGTCAAGGGTTTTTACATAAGATAAGTCCATTTTCTTTTCCTCCGGTTAAATTTATCCAAGCATTATCGGCACCAGAATCGGCACCGCAAGTGACACTATGAGTCCTGAAATAAACGAATATACGGCGACGTTGCCGTTAGTGTATTTTTCAACGATTGGAAGGCATACGTCCATCGCAGCCGCTCCCGGAAGGCATATGCTCTCTACATATCCTATCTTCTGGGCGACGACGGGAATGAATATGATTCCGAAAAGCTCCCTCATCACGTTGTGCATAAATGAGATGGCGCTTGCCGTCACCAGCCCGCTTTCGAGGATTATTCCCGGCGCCAGCGAGTACCAGCCGAATCCTGCCCCGATGGCGAGTGACTCTCTCATTCCGAGAGGCAGAATAAGGGAACATATTCCGGCGGCCAAAAGGCTTCCCACTATGGTAGCGGCGGGAAACACGAACACTCTCAGTCCCATCTTCCGCATATTTTTGAACACCGTGCCTTCTATTCCGAGATCGAAACCTACGAAGAACAGCATTATGCAGAGGCCGACTTTGATGGCAAGACCGGCAATGCTGTCAAAGGTGTCGTAATCGTCGAAAAGCCTCTCCACAAACAGATAGCCTGAGGCCATTCCCACGGCCACGGCTATGATAATGATAAAAGTCATCTTGTCGAATCCGCCTTTTCCGGCGTCACGGCTTCCCTTGTTTATGTCCTCCGCATCGATTTCCCCGATACCTCCGTACCTGTTCACACCTACCAGCTTTCGCGAAAGGGTTATGAAGATTACGCACGTAATCATCACGACCACGGTAAATATGAAGGCGTAAAGTCCTATGGACGTCAGATTCTCTATAACCTCCGAGTTGGAGCCCATTCGGGCGCCCATGGTAAAAACAAGTATGATGATTGCGGCAGTCTGGACTTTGCCGGTCCACCGGAATTTTTCCCGGTGCTGTCTCACGCGGCTTGCCAGAATATAGCCGACTGCGGCCATCCCCAGATATAATATCAGATCCTGCATAACCCCTCCTACGGTCTTATCACTCGTCCCGCAGACGCCATGGCCTCGACTATGGCGTACATGTTGGTGACTGTTCCCACTGCCAGCTTCTCCTTAAGACCGTAATAATCGAGGCACGTTCCGCAGGTGAATATCTTAACGCCCTGCTCCTCCATGGATTTAAGGTCTGCAAGGGATTCCGAACCTTCACAGGTTATGGTTGCTCCGCCGTTGTAGAACAAAATCGTCTCAGGCAGCTTTTCAAGCTGTGACAGAGCGTATATGAAGCCCTTCATCAGAACTTTGCCAAGTTCGTCGTTTCCCTCTCCCATTCTGTCCGATGAAATCACGGCTATGGTGTCTCCGGAAATTCCCGCGCCGAGGCCGCACTCCTGGCCTGCCGCTTCCGCGGACGCCCCTTCGCCGCCGTTTCCTTCTATTTCAACTATGTAATGATTTTCCTCTTTCATGTGACTCTTCGCCTGAAGGCCTTTGCTTGCTGCCAGCTTTAAAAGATTGGCTACCGCCGTCTCATTGTCGACGTGAACCTTTAGGGTTCCCGGTTCCTTCATTTCGCTGAGAGCCTTGTTTGCTTTAACTACTGGTATAGGACACTGCTGTCCCCTCGCATCAATTACCGCTTCGGCCATTTTTCTCCTCCTGTCATTCTCAAAAAGTAATTTAAAGCACCACTTCTATTTTATCGCTTATTTCCGCGGAATCAATACCGACATTGCAGTCAAAGGCCAAAATTTTTACGCCGCGGCTGTGAGCATTCCTCAAAGCGTCGCCGAAAGCCATGTGGGTCTCGTCGTTGGGGCGAAACTCTTTTATTCCCTTCATCTGAATGACGAATACGATGCATGCAGAATCCCCTGCCGATACCGCCTTTACGAGCTCGCCGACGTGCTTTACTCCCCTTTCCGTAGGAGCGTCGGGAAACCTTGCGACACCGTCTTCTTCAAGGGTCACACCCTTTACCTCCATCCAGCAGACTCTGCCATCTCTATCTGTAAGGCGAAAGTCGAATCTGGAATCGCCGAAGGTCTTTTCCGGAGAAATATCCGAAAGGTCTCCGAAGTCGAAGTCCGCGTCCTTAAGCTCGTCGCCGAAGACATCGCAGAATCTGCCGTCCGCAAGAGCCTCTCCGACGATTTTGTTGGGAGCCTGTGAATCCATATTTATGAGGACGGCGCCCCGGCTACAGACTTTGTCCACGGCTATAAGGGAATATCTCAGCTTTCTCTTTCCCATGAACCCTGCGTGATCCTGAAGGTAGACCCTGCACCCCGGGACAAGAAGCTCCCGGCACCTTCCAGTGTTTTTTACGTGGGCCGTCACTTCTTCTCCGCCCGTGAGTCTGACCTTTGCTATGAATCTGTTGGGACGGGAAACGAAAGTTCCCGGAATCATATTTTCGTATCTCATACATTGAATTCTAACAGAGTTTTATTTATAATAGAAGGGATTTTTCAAAAAGGGAGGACTTAAATATGCACGCACCGGATCCTGTTGCGTTTTCCATAGGCGGTCTCGATATAATGTGGTACGGCGTTCTCATAGGCCTGGGATTTCTCCTTGCCATCGCAATATCCTACTACAGAGCGCCCCGCCACGGAATAGAGAGAGACTATGTCATAGATTTCACCATCTTTATGATACCGGCTTCCATCATCGGAGCCAGAGCATATTACGTAATATTCAGCTGGGACAACTACGCCGGCGACTGGGCTAAGATTTTAGACATCAGAAGCGGCGGCCTTGCCATTCACGGCGGTCTCATAGCCGGAATCATAACGGCATACTTCGTCTGCCGATACCACAAGATGCACATACTGGATCTTGCCGACCTGGCGTTTCCCACGGTGGCTCTGGCTCAGGCCATAGGCAGATGGGGAAACTTCTTCAACTCGGAAGCTCACGGCGGCCCTACGGATCTTCCGTGGGCCATAGAGGTGGACGGGCAGATGGTTCACCCGACGTTTCTCTACGAATCCCTGTGGTGCCTCGCCATGTTCGTGTTCCTCATCTGGTTCGACGACCACAAACGGACATTCAGGGGGCAGGTTGCTTTTCTCTACGGAATGCTCTACTCCTTCGAGCGTGGCCTCGTGGAGGAGCTTCGCACGGACAGCCTGATGATAGGGCCTTTCAAGCAGGCTCAGGTGCTCAGTTTCTTCGTATTCATGGGCTGCCTCGGTGCGTACATATACTTTCAGAGAAAGGAAAAAAGAGGGTTATAGGACAAAAAGTGTCGATAAAACTGCTGTAGCTATTGAAATTGCAGTGGCTATGGCAGTTTTAAGTTGTTTTTGAGAACTTACATGGTGGACAAAAAGTGTTGATAAAATGACGGGAAAGAGTTGAAGTTTCAATGCAAATCAGGGAACAATATTATTAGAAATCCATAGGTTTAAATTAAACGGGAATATTATGTTTCGTGCATGTTAATACGTTGAAGGTAACACTCAGTTCAACTTTTCCCAGGCAAACCTGCGATTCGGTTTAATAAAATTCAACCATCTATAAGCCTTACCCGATTCTGGTTTACTTTTTCACCGTTCCACCCTTCATATGAGCTGAAATCTGCCTACAATTTTCAAACAAATCGAGTGAAGCCCGGTGAAAGATAGAATATCGTTAAACCAAAACAGGAAATCCTGACAGAATGTTTGAATCCGTTGCCTGATAGTATCGCCTTGCAGCAGCTCATTATCAACACTTTTTGTCCTATAACCCGAAAAAGACGCCAGCAGTGAGGGCTTCTTTTTAAATGGGGGAACACCCGTTGCGCAGGCGCAACGCTCACCCTGTGAATATACTGCGGAAAGCTCACGTAACGAAACTTCTTACCCTTGAGCCTTCGGAAATGCTGTGATATAATTGAAAATGCTGACTTTGATGCGCCCGGAAAAAGGGTGTAAAAAGGGCGTAGCACGATTTGACACCATCCGAAAACGTTTAAATATAAAGGAGCGATTTATAAAATGAAATTAGGAATCGTAGGTCTGCCTAACGTAGGCAAGAGCACGCTGTTCAACGCTATAACAAAGGCGGGGGCCGAAGCGGCCAATTACCCGTTCTGTACCATAGAGCCCAACGTAGGCGTTGTAACCGTGCCGGACGAAAGAGTGAAAAAGCTTCATGAGGTATACAATTCCAAACGGACTATCTATACTACTATCGAGTTCTGCGACATAGCCGGTCTCGTTAAAGGCGCGTCAAAGGGTGAAGGCCTGGGTAACAAATTCCTGGGTCATATCCGCGAGGTCGCGGCCATCGTTCACGTGGTGAGATGCTTTGAAAACGACAACATCGTTCACGTAAACGGTAAAATCGACCCTCTTTCCGACATCGAAACCATAAACACGGAGCTCATACTCTCGGATATGGAGATCCTTGAAAAGAGAATCGCAAAGACCACGAAAAACCTCAAGGGTGACAAGAGCCTTCAGGCGGAGTTGGACATTTTAAAGCGGGTAAATGATTTCCTCGGCACCGGCAAGTCGGCAAGAGCCATGGACCTGACCGAAGAAGAGGCAGCCTTTGTGAAAACGCTGGACCTTCTCTCGTTTAAGCCTGTAATTTACGCGGCAAACGTATCGGAGGACGAGGCGGCCGACGGCTCGGAAAACCCTTACATTAAATCCGTCCGTGAATTTGCGCAGGCGGAAGGCGCCGAGGTTGTCGTAATCTGCGCCGAAATAGAACAGGAAATTTCCGAGCTTGAGGACGAAGAAAAGGCCATGTTCCTGGAGGAGCTGGGCATTTCCGAATCGGGTCTTGACAAGCTCATCAAGGCGTCGTACAGCCTTCTCGATCTCATCTCCTTCCTTACGGCCGGAGAGGACGAGGTTCGCGCCTGGACCATCAAAGACGGCACTAAAGCGCCTCAGGCAGCCGGAAAGATTCACACGGATTTTGAGCGCGGCTTTATCAGAGCCGAGACCATCGCCTACGACAAGCTCATGGAGTGCGGCGGAAAGCTTTCGGTTGCAAAAGAGAAGGGCTTCATCCGCTCAGAGGGAAAGGATTACGTCGTAAAAGACGGCGACGTTATGAACTTCCTCTTCAACGTATAGATAATCAAAAGGGGAAAGAAAAGAAGATGACATTTGTTTCAAAGAACTTAAAAGGAATATTACTCTGTCTTTTAATCGCGGTGCCTTCCTGGTTTTTAGGGAAGGCATTTCCCGTCATCGGAGGCGCCGTGATCGCCATACTCGCGGGCATGGTAGTCACTCTGTTCTGGAAGGACAAAGGGGGCTTTGCGGGCGGAATTAAATTCACATCAAAGAAAATTCTTCAGTGGGCGGTAGTCCTCCTGGGCTTCGGTATGGATCTGGGTGTGGTGCTGGAAACTGGAAAACAGTCCCTTCCCATTATCGTCTCAACCATCGCCGCTTCTCTCATCGTGGCCTACGTTCTTCACAGGGCCATGAAGATTCCGGGGAACATTTCCGTTCTCGTAGGCGTGGGCTCATCAATATGCGGGGGCTCTGCCATCGCCGCAACGGCGCCGGTCATAAAGGCTCACGACGACGAGGTGGCTCAGGCCATTTCAATTATATTTTTCTTTAATGTGGTGGCGGCCATAGTATTTCCGGCCTTCGGAAACGCCATAGGCTTTGATACTGCGTCGGGAGAAGCCTTCGGAATCTTTGCGGGAACTGCGGTAAACGACACTTCTTCTGTTACGGCCTGCGCTTCGACCTGGGACAGCATGTTCGGCCTCGGAAGCGCCACCCTCGACAAAGCCGTTACCGTAAAGCTCACAAGAACCCTTGCGATCATACCTATAACTTTGATCCTCGCCCTTTGGCGCACGAGAAAGGAAGAAAAGGAAGACGGCGGCAGCGTAAGCATCAGAAGCATATTCCCGTTCTTTATCCTCTACTTCATTCTGGCCTCGGTTATAACCACCGTCGCAGTAAGCATGGGCGCAGACGTTTCCATTTTCAACCCGGTCAAAGAGCTTTCAAAGTTCTTTATCGTCATGGCCATGGCTGCAATCGGTCTCAACACAGACCTGATAAAGCTCATAAAGACCGGCGGAAAGCCCCTTGTCATGGGACTTGCCTGCTGGGCGGGAATTACGGGCGTAAGCCTTCTCATGCAGCACCTTTTGGGAATATGGTAGGAACAAAATATGAACTGTGGCCGGCAATCTCCATATCGGGGTTGCCGGCTTTTTCTCTACCCATTTACTGCCGGCAGTTATTGACACACGTCAAGAATCATGATATATTATTGACGTACGTAAAATAACCCTTTAAAGAGGTGAATGCTATGGCAAGACCTGCTAAAAAACGGACTATTTTGTCTATGCCCGCAAGTGAAGGCTTTGTCCCTTTAGGAGCAGCCGATACGGGCCTTGAAGACGCGATAAACCTGAACATGGAGGAATACGAGGCTATCCGGCTCATCGACTACCTGGGCATGAGCCACGACCAGTGCGCCGAGATGATGCACGTATCCCGCCCCACTATTTCCGGCATATACGCTTCCGCCAGGATGAAAATCGCAGATTCAATCGTAAACGAAAAGCCCCTCGTAATCTCCGGGGGCAACTATGAAATACACGAGAGCAGTCTTGCAACGGCGCATATTCAGTATGAAACGGAGGATAAGAAAATGAAGGTAGCTGTAACCTACGAAAACGGCCAAGTGTTCCAGCATTTCGGCCACTGTGAGAATTTCAAGATTTATACCGTTGAGGACGGTAAAATTACCGATGCCAACGTTGAGAACGCAGCCGGAAGCGGCCACGGCGCTCTTGCCGGATTTCTCAGGGATCTGGGCGTGGACACTCTCATCTGCGGCGGCATAGGAGCAGGCGCACAGAACGCCCTTACAGATATGGGGATAAAATTTTACGGCGGCGTTACCGGTTCTGCCGATGAAGCCGTAGACGCGCTGATTAACGGCACCCTTCAGTATAACGCCAACGTTATGTGCAGTCACCACGGCGAAGGCCATGGCGAGGGTCACAGCTGCGGCGAGAACAAACACGGCTGCGCAGGCAGCGACGGCCATGGCGGCTGCGGACGACAGTAATTGCCTATAGACTTATATGACCATGCGCAGAAGGCTCCTGCTGCGGCGCCTTTCTCGTGAGGGACCATAAGATTTTCAAAGATTTTCAGGAAGTCTTCGACAATGAAGCGGATTTTCCGTTAAGTTGCCGAAGACTTTTCGACTTTATTTATAGAGAAAATGAAATCTGCCGAAAAACCAGGCAAGTCATACGGGTTTTCACCGTTGAAACTTCGGCAGAACCTGTGAAGTCAGCCTTAAAAGCCGAAAAAGCTTCGGCAAAACCGCCGGAAACAGACGTCTTTGTCGAAGCCTCAGAAATCATTTGATAAACGGGTTCAGATGGTATGCCTAATGTGCCGCCTTACACCGGCATATCTGCTTTCAAAATCTCCGCCCAGTCACGCCTCATATGAAGAAAACGCAGTATCACTACCAGTCTTTCGTCTTCCATAATCACGTAAAACGCAAGATAATCCTTCACTCTGACGAACCTGACATTGAAGGAACTCAGAACGCTGTCGTCCAAAACTGCATATCTTTCCGGAAAAACGGTAAGACTGCCTGTTTCTTTTTCGACAGCTTCTATAAGGTTGTCGGCAGCCTGTGGGTTTTTCAGGACATAATCAATGTATTCGGCTGCTTCGATTATATCGTTTTTCGCAGTTTCGGTAATATCGACTCTAAAATTCATGGTTCCGCTTTTTCTTTATCTCAGACATCGCATCAGAAACCGGTTGTGTTCTTCCCTCGCAGATATCATCCATACCCTCCTGAATCAGGTTGTACAGTTCCCGTCTGCCGGCGAGTTTTTCATATGCTTCAATACTCATAACGGCCAGATCTCCTTTTCCGTTCTTCGTTATAAAAACAGGCTCCTGATACTTATGACAGAGCGAAGATATTTCGTTATACTTATTGCGAAGATCCGCGCTTGATCTGATATTAGGCATTTCTTCCACCTCCTATATAAAGAAATTATACTTTAATTTCTTTATATAGTAAAGTTAATATCGCTGATGAACCGTACCGTTTTAAAATCCCTTCTGCTCATACACTGCGGAAAATTCTCTGTCGTCATATTCGAGGGTAACCTTAACGTAAGGCTCGTCGCCTCCGTCGTAGAATTCTATTTCTGCATCTGAGATTTTGTTAAATCCGTTCAGTCTGAGACTTTCCTTCGCCATGGCTTCCGCCTTTGCCCTGTCGAACCGGTACCTGCCGTATCCGTAGGCGTTCTCATCGTAGAAGAGAGCCGCCGTTGCCGCCGCCTCCTCCGCCATGTCGATAAGAATCCGTTTCTCCCTGATTTCAACGTTAAGTCCGGCATAAAGACTCATCACCGTCATTGCAAAGATAAGGATTGCCGTTGCAACTATTACGTTTTTCATATCCTACCGCCTGTCAGAATCAACTATCCTACCTGTCCGTATACTCGCTTGCCGCGTACCTCTTCAACCTGTATTCGAACTCAGAATCCTCTTCGTCCATTCCCCAGAAGCCGATGTCCGCTACAAGGCCAGAAACGGTGACGCTTATTTCGTACATAACGAAGGAACCGCGTTCCTTTGGGATTCTGTCTCCGTCCACGAGAATATCGGCCGGTTCACAATCCAGAATTCCCGACAGCTCTTCCTTCAGTTCGTCTTCGTTTTCCTCGCTTACGCAGCCTTCCTGTCTGACAGTCTCCCTGAAGCTGTTAAAGGCATTATCCACCGCCGCAAGCCGCAGAGCGGTGTTCTGACTCTGCACAAACTGGAGCAGGACGGCCATGAGAAGCAGCGTACATCCCACGGCTGTAATCAGGTTCTTCATTTTCCGTCACCTCTAAACCATCTTTGTTTCAGCTTCCGTATATCTCTATAGCCTTTTCCATAGCGTCTGCACCGGCCGTTTTAAGACTTTCATCGTCGCCTGCTATCATTCCGAAGATGATGACTCCAAGGATAACCGTTCCTATAATGATGACAATCTCCTTCATCTCACGTCTTCCGTCCTTATCCGCCTATCTCCATTGAATCTATACTGCTGACGCCCTGCTCAACGATGCTCTTTGCAGCTCCCTGAAGTGTTGCGTCTCCCTCTCCGAGCACCATCGTATTTACTATGATGACTCCCAGCAGTATCGTTCCGATTAATATTATCAAATTCTTCATCTCACATCCTCCCGCCTGGTCCTGCCGCTAAAAAACGCTCTGCAGCATTTCCATAGCGTTTATAAATATGACTACTCTTACGAAGTTAAACAGAACGGCAAAGACCGACGCCGTGGCTACGGCGGTGATTATTATATTCTTTGTCTCCGCCCTGCGCATGGCCTCCGTCGTCCGCTCCTCTTCCATGGATTTTTCAAAGGCTTCCATGTAACCGGCCAGTTCCGCCGGATTTATCTGATCCAGCTTGGATAGAATCATTGCGAAGTTTCTCGCTGTCCTGGTGGGTACTCTTTCCTGCAGCACCTTGACGGCTTCCTCGCAGCTTCCGGTTCTGTAGCCAGACAAAATCCTGCCGTAGACATCCCTCATAAAGGTGCTGCTTTTCATAAGCTCCTCAATAATGAAGTCCGCCGACATAGGTCTTGACCTGTACACTACCGAAAGGTTCTTAAGCATGATACAGCCGGAAAGTATATCCTTTTCGTAGCCCTTTGAATATATCCTGCCTCTTATACCTGCCGCCTGCCTTTTTACGGCTTTGTAAAGTCTGCTGTTTTTTATAAAGTCTCCGTCGCCTGTAAAGTCAGCCAGAATCCTTCTCATATGTCCATCTTCTCTCCCTTGAAAAACTTCTCCGCCAGAAGTCCCGCCGAATAAATCATCGCTATGATCGCAAAAAGTCTGAACCCTGCCGGTGTGAAAAACTGCGACCTGAAGAATTCGTCCAGGGTGAAATCAAAGAATCTGCAAGCCCCTATCACGGTAAACAGGTAGCATACCGGTACCAGATATTTCAGCATCATTGAGGCCTCTCCGTTTTCCCGCTTCTTGTATTCGTCTACCTCCCGGCTTTTTGTCATGGCTCTCGACAGATCCCCCAGCCCTTCGTCAACCTTTATGCCCCTGTACATGGCAAAATATATATTTGCCGACAGGACGTTTCCCCACGTTGTTCCGACAGCGTACCTGAAAGCGTCAAGGCACCGGGAAAAATCCTCCTCGGCCGCCGAAAGCTGAAGCTGCTTGGCAAGATCAGTCATAAGGGTTCGTGAGAGCGGAGCGTTTTCCAGCGTCACAGCCGTTACGGCTATGGCTTCTCCCATGTTGTAGCTGCATATTTTGTAATTGTTATACAGCTCGTGAACGAGCACGTCCCCCTCCTTGGACCGCAGGCTTCTCTTCTGCTGAAGAACCGCATAGCACAATATGTAAGGAAATACGGCCGAAAAGACGCCGAAGGTCATCGCCGTTGAAAAATCCGAGGCCATTGCCGCGGCGGAGAACACGCCCAGGAATATGAGAATGCACACTGCTATGAACGTCTTCGGATCCTGAAAGAATCTGCTCCATCCCGAAGCCTTGAGAAGTCTGTCTATATGATAGAGCGCGCCTTCATATTCCTCGGATTCCGTTTTTCCGTCCCGCCTCAAATTCCTCCTTATGACGAATTTGCATCTTGCGGTTCTTATTATCCCTTCGATGCTGTCGTATCCGAAGGCAAAAGCCCCTGACATGAGGACCCCGTAAAGAAAAATCTCCGTCTTCATACCCTGTCACTCCCTCTTTGGTAGTATGCAGGCTTAAGCGTCCACTCACCTATAGTCCTGCCCTCTGAAAGTGCCGAAAGGATTTCAAGGATTTTATCTGCGGAAGCGGATATTTCGGCGGTCTTTTCCCTTTTGACCCTGTCCATGTGACAGTTCCATGTCCACCCGCCGCTGTCGAAATCATACCTGCAGATGTACGTGGCTCTGATTTCATCGGACACGGGATCGTACGCCAGTTCCAGAATCCCCTTGAGGATTTTTTTCGCCCTGTTCTCGGGATTCTGGCAGAACTCGAATATGTAGTCGAAATTCCTGTACACCTGAGCGATATGTTCTCTCAGACTTCCGCCGTAGGCATCGACAATCTTTGAAGCCATCTTGTACGGTACGTTTATACCGCTGCTGTCGTGAACCGTCACCTTACTCCTCATGGTTCCCGTCGACGTTATGTCGAGGGCCAGGCTGAATGCGGCGGCGTCTCTCATCTCCTCCAGAATCACATAGTCGTTATCGCCTCTAAGAAGCGCTTTGCTCATCTCCTTCAACTCGTCACCGTCCGCAATGAGCTGCATTATGGGCGCATCGGGCATTATCTCGTGCCACGGCGTCTCCGGATCCGTGGCTATGACAAGACCTTCAAGCTCCGGATCTTCGTGACTCTGCCACACCCTGAGAAAAGTGGTCTTACCGGATCTTACCTGCCCGCTGCACATGATGTTAAAGCCTGCTTCTATCATGGCAAAAAAGAGCGGAATTGCGTCCTCCGGAATGGTGCCTTTCTCCGCCAGCTCCACGAATGTGTAGTTTTCCAGCACATACTTTCTGAAGACCATAATCTCCTGATTCTCCTTCGTTCTGTGTCCCGAATAAATGGTGATCCTTATCCCGTTATGAAGGTACAGCTCGTGGAACCCGTACTCCAGACGTTCCGCAGGAGTCGAAAGCAGCAGAGCCCTTTTCAGCTGATCCCGCCTTCTGACATCTATACGCTGCGGCTGAAGACGGCATTTTCCGTCTATGAAATAGTACAGTCTGTCGCCTATTAACTTGGCTGAAGATGATGCCGCCAGCTCCTCGTTCATATCGTAAGCCCATCCGGCAAGGCCGGAAAGTCCGTAAAGCTCTGCGAATACCGCTTCGGGAAGATTCGGAAACCACGGGGGATACCAGGAATCCGCCACCTTTTTTTCAAGAAGCACGGCGCGGATTTTTTCCTTGTAAAACGCCGTCTCTTCCTCCGCTCCCATTATGGCTCTTTTCTCTCTTTCCAGCCTCTTTCTTTTAACTTCGTCGTCGGTATCGTCCCATTCTCCGTCAAAGACTTCCTTCACAAGCCTGCACACATACTCAAACTGCTTCTCTTTTTCGCCGGAAGCCGGGCTCTTCCCGTCGCCTGTTTCTCCTTCGTGACTGCGGTCTCTCTCAGATTCTACCCTGCTTAAATACTCTTCTAAGGAGAAGTTTCGCTCTTCTCTCCGGCTGTTTATGTTCTCCAATAGCCTGCACCAGCCTCTCAATTTCCTTTCTGTAGCTTTTCACGTCCATAAGCGTCGCGCCCTGAACCTCGGCATACCTGCCCCACTCGCATTCGGATATTTTTCCTACGGCTCTTGCTCCCGTCAGCCTCTCTATATCTTCAACCGTATACAGTCCCGGGTTCTTCACGTATCTGTTTACGAGAATTTCCCCTTTGACGCCAAGGGCCGATACGACGTGAGCATTGAGATAAATGAATCTGTCTATGGTTTTCTGCTGCTGAGTCAGGACGAATATCCTCCTGTCACAGGCGTTAAGAGCCGAAACCGCAAGTCCGGAATTAAAATCATCTCCGGCATCTATCACGATGCGGTCATACCTCTCACCCAGAGCCGCCAGCATCCTCTCTATGGAATCTGCCGGAAAGCTTCTCACCGCAAAAGGGTTTCTAACGGAACCTATGTACGAAAGATTCCCCTCCTTCACGATTACGTTTCTCATCTCCTCCGGCTTCAGGGTGTCGCTTATTATATCGGCTTTAAGATCGTCCAGAGACCTTACCGTATCAAATATTCTGACGTAATCGTTCCCGTACTTTCCCGACGCCGAAATCAGCAGAGTCTCCTCTCCTCTTTCCGCATATACTTCGGCGGTGGACCTTGCCGTCATCGTCACTCCCACCTGCCCGGCGCTTCCGAAAAAACCAATTACCTCTCTCATCCTTTCACCAGAATCAACTTTCCGCCGCCTTTGACCGCTTCGCCTATGGCCTCGATCTGTCTGCTTTCTGCGATTACGTCTGCGCCTCTGCCTTCCTCGTAGCCGGAGGCCGCATATACGGAAGTCACCAGCGCGTCCTGTGAATAAATGCAGACTCTGTTTCCTCTTTCAAGGTCCGCAGGTACGCTTTCTATCCAGCCTGCGGCAAGGTTCATGCGAAATCTTCCCTTTTCCAGATTTCCGCTCAGAACCGGGTCTCTGAAGTATTCCTTGAATAACGGCGTCCCTCCGTGGACAAATTGCGCAGTCTCCGTTCCGATCAGCTTTTTCACATCGTCCCTGCCGAGAAAATCAAGACCGCCTCTTTCAAATCTTTCGTAGGTGATCATCGATTCGTCTATAAGGGTTCCGGCCCGGGCATCATCTTTCAGAATCGGCGCCTCTTCATACATCAGGGCATCTTTTCCCCATCTCTCCCAGCTTACTATGAGAGCAGCCGCAAGCAGAATAACCGCGATTCCTATTATCTTTCTTCTCCTCGCCAAGGTCTAAGGCGCCTCCTTTCTGTGAAGGAACCAGTAGTCCACGCTGTCGTCTAAAACTATGCTGTCCGATGCCTCAGCAGTAACGCCTCCCGCTTCCGCTGTAAATCTTACTGTAAGGCTGTACATATCCATGGCTCCCGGAATGTCCTTCATAGGGACTTCCGCCTTTTTCACGGTTCCGCTTCCGGAAAGGGTTTTCCTGTACCCCGTTTCCGCAAACTCTGCGACAACCGTGGCGTTATCCGCTCCTTCCACTTCCGCGGTCAGAACCAGCACCTCTCCCGGCCAGAAAACATTTTCTCCCCGGACAGCGAGTCCCCGCTTCGAGGCGTAGGCGTTATACCTCTCTCTGTTTCTGTTCCAGTCTGAAGTATGCTCTATATTCCCTCTTACGCTGAGACTTATCTCGTCCCCTGCTGGCTTGCCTCCTTCGCCAGGGTTTTCACTTTTTCCGCCGGACCTGCTGCCACCGGTAAACGTAATGCTCTGCCCTCCTTCGTCATAAGCGCCGCCGGTTCCTTCATGCCTGCCCGCCTCCTGACTTTTATCATCTGACAGGATTCCGTCACCGAGTTCCTTAACCAGTTTCCCTCCGTCCGTTATTACATCGCCCACGCTGCCGTGGTCAAAATCTACAAGATGGCTTATGGCGTACGCTCTTCCCGAATCGCCTATCATCAGCGCGACCATTATTATTGCGGCCAGAAAAAATACCGTAACTGTTCCTCTGCACGTTCTCATGCCTTCACCCCCCCTTTCGGACCTAACACTGAATCACGTTGCAGCCGGATATCCTCCACTGTCCGTCCGACTTTTCCAGTCCCATGAACATCAGAAGAGTAAACTCCTCGCCTTCTCCCACTCCGTTCAGGTCGACAAATCCTGCCGCCGTCTCGCCGTATCTGCACCTGCACGACACGGCCGCCTGCGCCTCCGTTTCCGAGACATATATGGTTTCCGCATTTTCCACCTCTATGATGTTCTGCACCAGCTCGTTTTCCCTGTAGTGGGCGACCGTCTTTTCGGGATCTTTCGTCTCCTCCAGAGTTGCTCTGTATTCCGCAGTCAGAAGGTCATACCCTTCTCTTCCGTCGCTGGTAATGTGGCTCCTCTCGCACACTGCTTCGGCAAAAGCCGTACATACCTCAAGGACTTCGTCCCTCGGTCCGGGGTCCATTTCTGAATACCCTAAAATCTCCTCTTCCATGTAACTTTCCTCTTCCTCTTCCGGACTATCCTGATTGAGCGATGCATCTTTAAGCCCCGTAAAGCTTACAATCGCACCTGTACATACTGCGGCCGCAATCCCGGCGCAGGCTCCTGCGATTACTCTTTTCTTTATCTTCGGATTCATAGCCTCTCCTTATAATATCGCCAGGTTTACCGCAACGTCGTATAGAAACCTCTGCTTCCATATTCGCCAGACTTTGTTGGGAAATGTCTTTCCGGAATTTTTCATGATGATATTGCTCAGAACATAGGACCTGTAACCGTCCGGTATGTGGGATATCGCCGCATGAATTCCTCTCACCCTTTCCTCCAGCATGGCTCTTTCAATGGCGGCGTTCTCCGTCGGAGCCCTCCTGATGCCGTAGGAAATGCCCGGCTCCTGCACAAGGCTCCCGCTTCTTTCCATGGCGTCTCTGGTATCGGAAAGCTCCTTTATCCTCTCCTCCATTCTCTCCAGGTCTCTCACCGCCCAGAGGCTCTGATAGTATACCGCATCGGGCAGTACGTACTTTTTGAATCTCGTCTGCTGCCATTCTCTGCTCAAAATATTTTCCTCCTCTCCGGTTTTACTGTCCCTCATATTTACAACAGGAACCTCCCGGTGTCAATATGATTTACAGAAATTTCGGCAAATTTCTCGTTTCAGGCAGTTTTTGCCTACCGATTTTCGGCAAAATCTGCGACTTTTGCTTCAAAAACCAAAATTTTTACGAAAGACCCGATCGCCCCGTTCCCTTCTGACA
The DNA here is from genome assembly GCA_944386595.1 of uncultured Clostridia bacterium. GTDB lineage: Bacteria > Bacillota > Clostridia > Peptostreptococcales > Anaerovoracaceae > Avanaerovorax. The sequence goes on along the minus strand of CALXBQ010000014.1, from coordinate 15,217 downwards.
ACACGCAAAAAAAAGACATTCCCGAAACTTCAAAATGTCGTTTCGGGAATGCCCGGTAATTATGTATGAGTTAGAACGTCTTGGCTTTCTTTTCCTCCTGCCTCTTCTCCCAGAGCCTGTCGGCCTCCGGAGCCCAGTTGGCGGCGTACTCCTCGCACTTTCCGCACAGATGCTCCGCGCTTTCAGGAGACTGCATGTCGGTTGAATGAGCGCCGGACTTTTCGACCATCATCTTAAGCATCTCAGGGTTCTCCAGCATAGGACAAGGTCTCAGATGGTTGCAGTTAAACGGCTGATTGTCGTGATATGCCATAAACAGCGGCGACTGGAAGGCCTCCAGCAGACTCTTCTCTCTGATATTGGAATCGGAATAGTGAATGAAGGCGCAAGGCTCAATATCGCCGTTGGCGTTGATATGAAGGTAATTCCTTCCGCCAGCTATGCAGCCGTGGACGAATTCGCCGTCATTCTGAAAATCTATGGTGAATATAGGCTTTGTCTTCCTGTACTCCCTTACCTTTTCGTACATCTTCCTCCTCTGCTCAGGATTCGGAAGAAGCTCCACCGCCGCGTCATTTCCCACAGGCATGTAGTGGAAGAACCACGCGAACTTTGCCCCGCACTCCACCAGATGATCGATGAATTCCTCAGAGCTTATTGAGTCAAGATTCTTCGACGTGTAGCAGCAGGAAACGCCGAAAGGAAGTCGGTGTTCCTTGAGAATCTTCATGGCCCTCATTACGGCCCGGTATGTACCCTGTCCCCTTCTGAAATCCGTGGCCTCCTCAAAGCCTTCAACGCTGATTGCCGGAATGAAATTCTTCACCTCCAGCATGTCCTCAGCGAACCTGTCGTCTATGAGAGTCGCATTGGTGAATGCAAGGAACTGACAGTCGTTGTGCTCCCTGCAGAGTCTGATGATGTCGTCCTTTCTGACAAGCGGCTCTCCCCCTGAGAACAGGAACATATACGTACCCATTTCCTTTGCCTGGCTTACAATATCGCTGAGCTCGTCGTATGTCAGGTTCAGCCTGTTGCCGTATTCCGCCGCCCAGCAGCCCGTGCATTTGAGATTGCACGCCGAAGTCGGGTCTAAAAGTATGGCCCACGGAATATTGCAGCCGTATTTCTTCCTGTACTCGTCCTGTCTCTGCCAGCCCACCAGACTTGCGTTCAGGAAGAAGTTTTCGAACACCTTCTTTATTACGTCGTTATCCACGTCGCGGAAGACGTTCATTATGAGCCTGTGCATGCTGCTGTCTTTGTCCTCCAGAACCTTTCTCACCATGGCTCGCTGAGAAGGAAAGCTGTTAGGGCCGTCTCCCGCCAGAGCGTCCACCCAGTCCATCAGCTTAAGCATGTTATCTTCAGGATTCTTTTCTATGTATCCCATCGCCGTGCGAAGGGCAGCCTTTTTCATCTGCATCGAAATATCCATAATATACACCTCCATTACTTAATACCGTATCACCGGCCTAAGGGCTCCTGCAATAAGCAAAACCCCCGCCGTGATAAAGTTCTTATCACAACGGGGATTCTGATAAAATAATCTCGCTATTCGTACTTTTCCAGTTTTCTTATGGATTCCAGCACCTGGCCCTCTATCATGGCTCCAAGCCTTCCGCTCATTTCCTCCGGACTCTCCCTGAATCCGTCCTTCATCCAGTCCGCGGTCACTCCCACTATGGCGTACATGTAGAATCTGGCCACGTAGTGCCTGTTCTCCGCCGAAATGTCGATACCTTCCGAAAGCTGATGCACTCTGTCAAGCACCAACTCGTAGACTATCTCGAATATGTACTTTTCCAGATAGTCTCTGTGAAAGGAGTCGTAGACGTTGCGGACGAACTTCCTGTTTTCGTATATGATACGGCAAAGGCTGAGAAATCCGGCCTGCCACGATTCGTATTTTGACTTGTCTCCGTATACCTTCTTAACGTCCTCCCGGCATATCCACTCTATCAGGTCGTATATATCCTGAAAGTGGTAGTAGAAGGTCATGCGGCTTATTCCGCACTCCTCCGCGATGTCGCCTATGGTTATCTTTCCCATGGGCTTGTTTTCCATGATTCTGACAAAGGCTTCAGCTATGGCTCTTTTGGTTATCTGCGACATAACACCGGCCTTACACTTCCTGCAGAAGTCTCAGCACATCGGAGAATATACCGTAGGCTGTCTGCTCTATCTCAGGGTCGTGCTCCACGATGGAGATGGTTCCCATAAGATCCGTCGTCAGGGACACCAGGGAGGTGGTTCCCCTTACGCAGGCCAGCATGCTTCCCGCCGGAACCTCCTCCGGAGCCACTTCAGCCGTGACCTCGCCGTCCGGGCTCACTTTGCCCCGGCAAACCAGTCTGATTACCATGCCCCTGCTTTCGGCGTTCTTCACGTCCTCTGCGGTGATGTTTTCTATTCCCGTCCTGTCCACGTCGTCAGGGGTAATGTCCGCATCAGCCAGAACGTTAAGCAGAGCCGTCAGCTTTGCGGCGGCGTCGTAGCCCTCTATATCCATGGCGGAATCGGCTTCGATAAAGCCCCGCTTTCTTCCGTTTTCGATTATGGTGTCGTACGGCACCCCGTCGGCCATCTCGTCCAGAATGTAGTTGGTGGTGCTGTTGAGTATTCCCGATATTTCGGTGATCCTGCACAGGTTCAGAGTCTTTTCGGCAAGGTTGAAAATCGGCGTGCCGTCCATTACCGTAGTCTCGTAGTAGAACCTGAGGCCTTTTTTGTCCGCAATGTCCTTAAGCTTCTTGTGAGCCCACGCTACCGGCCCCTTGTTGGCCGAAACCACGTGCTTTCCTGCGGCAAAGGCTTCGAGAATGTGGTTTATGGCAGGCTGTCCGCTCATTATGTTAAGGGGCGTCAGCTCCAGAACCGCGTCGCAGCACGGCGACGAAATTACGTCAAAGGCCGTCTTGTCGCAGTACCCCGGAAAGTCCGGACTGAAGACTCCGTCCTCCTTAAGCATCCTCCTCGCTTCGGCCGTATCTATGCCCTCAGGGTTTACTATGCTTCCCCTGGACCCTGTCACTATGGCCGTAATAATTACGTTTCTTCCGTATGTGGCTCTTATTTCATCCCTCTTCTCCTCCAGAAGCGCGGCAAAGGCCTGTCCGGCGTTGCCGAATCCCAAAAGGGCAAGTCTGAAGTCTAATCCGAAATCCTGCATTTTATTAACCCTCCTTGTATTTCCGTTCGTCTGTCAGTCTCCTAAAAGAGCTCTGATTCTCTGGTTCAGCATCTCAATAGCGACGGTGTTGTATCCTCCCTCCGGGATAATTATGTCCGCATTCTTCTTACTCGGCTCCACGAACTGCTCGTGCATGAGCTTTACCGTAGTGAGATACTGGTTTATCACCGATTCAAGGGTTCTTCCCCTTTCCTTGACGTCCCTGAGTATTCTCCTTATGATTCTCACGTCGGCGTCGGTATCCACGAAAACCTTTATGTCGAACATGTCCAGAAGCTCAACGTTCTCAAAGATAAGTATTCCCTCCACGATTATCACCTTTGAAGGAACTACGGTGACCGTCTCCTTTCTCCTGTTGTGAACGGAGAAGTCATAGGACGGTCTCTCTACGAACTCTCCCCTCTTAAGGGCCTTGATGTGTTCCACCATGAGGTCCGTATCAAAGGCGTCCGGGTGGTCGTAGTTAAGCTTCGTCCTCTCCTCATATGTAAGGTCGTCGTGGGCCTTGTAGTAGTAATCGTGGCTCAAAATGGTCACGGCGTCATTAAACTGCTCTTTTATCTTCTTTATTATGGTGCTCTTTCCCGAGCCCGTACCCCCTGCAATTCCGATTACAATAGGATAATCCATTCTATCTGTCCTCCTCCGTAACTGCAGATCCAAGGTTTACGGTAGCCTTGGCAAGCTCCTGAACGATGTTGTTTATCTTTATCATCTTATCCTCGGAGATATTGTTTCCCATGGCCAGGTCGGCATTGTAGAGAATGTGCTCGATTTCCTCGTGAATTCCGGCGATCTTGTTCCTTACGTCCTGAATCTCCTCGTACTCTGCCTCCCTCTTTTCGGCGCTTTCCATGTTCAGTATCTCCGCCGAATCCAGGTCAAGCTCAAACTCGGAATTTCCCGTAACCACAACAGGGTTGTATCCCAGCTTTTCCTCCAGAAGCTTTGCGAATGACACCTTGGAGTCGTGTTCTCCGTGAACGAGGAAAATCTGCTTCGGCTTCTGTCTGAAGGCCGCCGCCCATGCAAAGAGGGCGTCTCTGTCCGCATGGCCTGAAAATCCCTCCAGGTTATATATCTCGGCGTTAACCTGAATCTCCTCGCCAAAGAGAGTAATCTCCTTTGCTCCGTTTATGAGGGCTCTTCCGAGGGTTCCTTCTGCCTGATATCCTACGAATATGACGCTGTTTCTGCTGTCCCAGAGATTGTGTTTCAGATGATGTCTTATTCTGCCGGCTTCGCACATGCCGCTGGCTGAAATTATAACCTTCGGTTCCTTATTCATATTGAGAGCCTGGGACTCTGCGGTGCTTCTGGTGAATCTCAGATTCTTGAAGTCAAGCGGATTGTCCCCTTTGAGAATGTACTCCCTCGTCTCGTCGTCAAAAGCCTGAGCGTTTTTTCGGAAAACCTCGGTAGCCGTGGTGGCCATAGGGCTGTCCACGTATACCATAACCTTATCCAGATCCTTTCTGTACTCCGAATGCTCATCGTAGAACTTGTTGAACTCGAATATGAGTTCCTGGGTCCTGCCCACGGCAAAGGACGGAATGACTACCGTTCCTCCACGCTTCACCGTCTTTAAAACTATGTCCAGAAGCTGCTCTATGCTGGTGGAGTTGGCCGGATGAACTCTGTCTCCGTAAGTGGTCTCCATTATCACATAGTCGGCCTTCTTTATGTAAGTCGGGTCTCTGAGTATCGGTCTGTCCGTCATGCCCAGATCACCGGAGAAGACTATCTTGGATTCGCCGTCTCCCTCCTTTACCCAGAGCTCTATGATGGCGGAGCCCAGAATGTGGCCTGCGTCGTTGAACACTATTCTCATGTCGTCGTTTAAATTGATGAGCTGATTATAGAGAACAGGCTGAACCAGGTCAAGGGTTCTCACGGAATCCTCGTATGTATAGAGAGGCTCCACCTTTTTCCTTCCTGCTCTTTCGGCCTTCCTGTTCTGCCACTCGGCGTCCTTTTCGTGAATGTAACCGCTGTCTTTCAGCATTACGTCAAGGAGATCCGCCGTAGCGTCGGTGCAGTATATCTTTCCGCGAAAGCCTCTCTTCATCAAAAGGGGAAGCCTTCCGCAGTGGTCTATGTGAGCGTGGCTCAAAACCACGCACTCTATTTCCGACGCATCGAAGGGAAAGGGCTCGTAATTCAGTGCCTCCTGAGCCTTTCCTCCCTGAAACTGGCCGCAGTCTAAAAGTATCTTGTGGTCTCCGCTGGTCAAAAGATGACATGACCCCGTAACTCCCGTAGACGCTCCGCAAAACTCGATTTTCATAGCTGTCTCCTTCCCTCAGGTCTAAAGCTTGATGTTCCAGAGTCCGGCTTCACCGGTGGACACGATGTCCGCTCCGGCGGCAAGAGCCGCTCTCACCTCTTCTTCGGTTTCAATGAGACCCCCTGCGATTATAGGCAGATTGGTCTTTTCACCGAACTCCCTGATTTTCTTCGTGACAATACCGGGCATAATCTCTATTATGTCCGGTTTTGCAATATTTATCGATTCTAAAGATGTTCCGAGGGAATGGGAATCCACCAGGAAAAATCTCTGAACGGCAATCATGTTAAGCTCCTTGGCCATCTTCACGATTCCCGTTCTGGTGGTCAGAACCCCGTCTACCCCCTGCTTTGCGAGGAATTCAAGCCCCGCCCTGTCTTTTCCTATACCTTCTGCGAAATCCACGTGAATAAAAGCCTTCTTTCCGAAGCTGTGGATCTCCTTAACCGACTGATTCACCGTCATAATGCTGGAATGAAGCAGAAATACGATGTCAACGTCGGATTTCAGCGCTGTGCTGAAGTCCCTCTCCGTCCTGATTGCAGCCGCTATAGGCTTTCTTATAAAGTCCTTTACCATTGTCAACCTCTCTCCCGGTAAAAATATTCTGCCTATATTATACCACTTTATGGACAACTTTTGCACACTTTGAAGGTTTTTTCACATTTCTATTTCGTATGCCGGCTATAACTCAAGGCTGTTTTCCTTAAGGAGAAAATCGTAAAGACTCATGGTCGTTATGCCGAAGTCATCTCTGGTAACACCTACCACATCCTTCACGACTATTATCTTCTTGAATGAATCACCTATATTCAGAAGAGACTCTTTTTCCTGTCTCATATTTTCTTCGGTCGGCATGCTGAAGGCAGACTGTACGTAGTATCTTTTACTTCCGAGATTTGCAACAAAATCCACTTCAAGCTGCCGCTTCTCGTCTTTTCCTTCCTCATTTTTACCCCTTTTTTCGACCATGCCCACGTCCACAGCATATCCGCGGCTCTTAAGCTCATTATATATGACATTCTCCATGAGGTGAGTCTCTTCAACCTGCCTGAATCCCAGCCGTGCGTTGCGAAGTCCCACGTCCTCAAAGTAGTATTTCATAGGAGTTCCGATATACTTTCTCCCTTTGACGTTGTATCTGTTCGCCTTGCTCACGATGAAAGCATCCTCCAGGTACTCTATGTACTGCCTTACCGTATTTACACTTATGTTCGACTTCAGAACGGTCCGGAACGTGTCTGTAATTCTCGCCGGATTCGTCAGGGAACCCGTTGCTGACGCGAGAATGTTGATTAGATCTTCCAGCTCCTGAGTCTTTTCGATGTGATGTCTTTCTATAATGTCCTTTATATATGTCTCCTCGAACAAATTCGTCAGATAGCGGATTTTCTGCTCCTCTGTTTTCATAGTCACGGTAAGAGGAAGTCCTCCGTACAGCACGTATTCCGCCCATCCCCTGTACATGTCGCCATCGTAAACCTGCATGAACTCCCTGAAAGTCAGCGGATAGATATGCACCTCGTCGCCTCTGCCCCGAAACTCCGTCAGCACGTCCTTTGACAAAAACTTCGAATTGCTTCCCGTGACGTAAACATCAACATTGTCCATGTGCATCAGGGAATTCAAAACCTCCTCGAATGCCGTCAGCATCTGAACTTCATCCAGAAGCACGTAGTACTGTCCGTCATCGACTACCAGGGATTCTATGTAATCCAGAATCACATCAGGATCCCTGTACTGTCTGTTCTTTCTCTGATCTAGCTCTATGGCTATGACGTGGGCATCATCCACTCCCTGTTCCCGCAGGTATTCCCTGAAAATCTTAAAGAGCAGATAAGATTTTCCGGACCTCCTGATTCCCGTCACCACTTTTATCATGCCGTTATGCATGCGATTTATTATATCGTTCAGATATTTATCTCTTTTTATCTCCATGCCTGTTCCTCATTGAATATTTTTTCCGTTTGCGTACAAAATTTTCAATGAGAAACGCCCTGCTCTGCCAATGCCGCACAGGTCTCAGTCTTAAAGCTTCGACAGCACGTAGTCGCCGAAGTCCGCGGCCTTTGCACCGTCAACAGTTCCCGTCACCACTACGGCTTTTTCTTTCTCGAGGCAGGTGTGCAGAGCTTTCGCCAGCGCGTCCGCCTTATCTGTAAATCCTGTGTGACGCAGCATCATTTCGCAGGCTTTCAGTATGCTGGCAGGGTTCGCGTATTCGGCGAGACCTTCTTCTACCATTCTCGGGGCCGAGCCGTGGACAGCCTCGAACATGGCGTATCTCTCTCCCGTGTTGGCGCTTCCGGCCGTTCCCACGCCGCCCTGGATTTCAGCTGCTTCATCAGTCAGTATGTCTCCGTAAAGGTTCGGCATGAGAAAGACCTGAAAATCCTTTCTCACCGCCGGGTTCAGAAGGTTAGCCGTCATGATGTCTATGTACCAGTCGTCTGCTTCGATGCCGGGGTAATCCTCTGCTACCTCGTGGCATATCCGGGAGAAATTTCCGTCGGTCTTTTTCATGATGTTGGCCTTGGTTACGATTGCCACCTTCGTCTTTCCGCTTCCCTTCGCATAATCAAAGGCCGCACGGGCGATTCTCCTGGTTCCGGCGTCCGTCGTCACCTTAAAGTCCATGGAGAGCTTTCCGGGAATTTCAATCCCGCGGCTTCCCAGAACGTACTCGCCTTCTGTGTTTTCCCGGAAGAACATCCAGTTTATGTCTTCTTCCGGCACCTGAACCGGCCTGATGTTCGCGAAGAGATCCAGTTCCCGGCGCAGCGTCACGTTGGCGCTTTCCAGGCTTCCGCCCTTTGGCGTGGTGGTCGGCCCTTTAAGCAGAACGTCGCATTTTTTTATCTCATCCAGAACGTCTTTAGGCACGGCGGCGCCCTTTGCCAGACGGTTTTCCAATGTGAGCCCGCCGATATGCCGAAGCTCCGCCTTTCCGGAATCCAGCTCGTCCGCCAGAAGCTTACGCAGAACCTTCTCGGCTTCTGCCATTATAACCGTTCCGATTCCGTCTCCCGGAGCGATTCCTATGACTACGGGTCCTGGCTTTCCGGTCTTTCCGGCGTGTCCCTCTTCAGCTCCGCAGGCTTCACCCTTTGTCATCTCGTCCTGCCGCCTGAGCTGCTCCTCTAAAAGAACCCGGAAGGAGTTTACGGCTTCATCTATATACTTTCTATCGTCCATATCATTCGTTCCTCTCATGCTCTTCTGCTGCCACGTACTTCAAAAGGCCGCCCGCCTTCAGTATGGCTTTCTGCCGCTCTGTAAAGTCTCCCTCCAGCAGCAGCGTCCTTCCGTTCGTCACGTCCTTAAGGGTGAACTCTCCGGAATCAAGGCCGCCGAGTATATCCGTAATCTTCAGAGTGTCTCCCCGGTTCAGCAGATCGTAGTCCTCCGGGGTTTTCAGGGTCAAAGGCAGTATTCCCGCGTTTATGAGGTTCGCCCTGTGGATGCGCGCGAAGCTCTTTGCAATCACCACTCTGACGCCCAGATACAGGGGAACCAGTGCAGCATGCTCTCTGGATGAGCCCTGTCCGTAGTTGGAGCCGCCTAAGATTATGCTGCGGCCTGCGGCTTTGGCTCTCTCAGAAAATGTCTCGTCGCAAACTCCGAAGCAGTACTGAGACAGGTGAGGAATATTGGATCTGTACGGAAGAATCTTCGATCCTGCCGGCATGATGTGATCCGTGGTGATGTTGTCACCCACCTTCAGTATGAGCTCTGCCTTAAACTCGCCTGAGAGGGGCTCCCCTTCAGGAAACGGCTTTATGTTGGGGCCTCTCAGAATTTCCACTCCGGCAGCCTCCTCTTCCGGAAGCGGCGGTTCTATGGCAGAATCGTCTATTTTAAATTCTTCCGGCATCCTTACTCTTATTTCTTCTCCCAAAGTCGTCGGATCGGTTATATATCCGGTCAGAGCCGATGCCGCCGCAGTTTCCGGCGATACCAGGTATACCTGTCCGTCTGCGGTGCCCGATCTTCCTTCAAAATTTCTATTAAAGGTCCTCAGGGAAACTCCGCCCGAATTAGGAGAAAAGCCCATACCTATGCAAGGCCCGCAGGCGCATTCCAGAACTCTGGCTCCTGCAGCCAGAATATCCGACAGGGCTCCGCAGTCTGCCAGCATGGAGAGAACCTGCTTCGATCCGGGAGAAATCGACAGGCTGACGTCGGGATTTATAACCCGGCCTTTCAGAATCTCCGCCACCTTCAGCATGTCGTAAAGGGACGAATTGGTGCATGAGCCGATGCAGACCTGATCCACCTTCACGTCCTTAAGCTCCGAAACCTTTACGACGTTATCCGGGCTGTGAGGGCATGCGATGAGAGGCTCCAGGGAAGAAAGATCCATCTCTATCACCTGATCGTATACCGCATCGTCATCGCTTAAAAGCTCCACCCAGTCCTCTTCTCTGCCTTCTGCCTTTAAAAACTCTCTCGTCACCTCATCGGACGGAAATATTGACGTGGTGGCTCCTGTTTCCGTTCCCATGTTGGTGATGGTGGCTCTCTCAGGAACGGACAAAGTCTTCACGCCTTCGCCGCCCCACTCTATGATGGCCCCCACTCCGCCTTTTACGGAAATGCGCCGCAGAAGCTCCAGGCTGACGTCTTTTGCCGTAACGAAAGGTCTCAGCTTTCCCGTAAGCTCTACTTTAATCATCTTCGGCATGGTAATGTGATAAGCGCCGCCTCCCATGGCCACTGCCACGTCAAGGCCTCCTGCTCCCATGGCCAGCATTCCGATTCCTCCTCCCGTAGGAGTATGGCTGTCAGAGCCGATTAGCGTCTTTCCCGGTTTTCCGAACCTCTCCAGATGAACCTGGTGACAGATGCCGTTTCCGGGCCTCGAAAAGTAAAGGCCGTATTTCTTTGCCATGGACCGTATGAACCGGTGATCATCTGCATTCATAAATCCAGACTGCAGTGTATTGTGATCTATATACGCCGCCGACAGCTCCGTCCTGACCCGCGGTATTCCCATGGTTTCGAACTCCAGATAAGCCATGGTCCCCGTGGCGTCCTGAGTCAGAGTCTGATCTATCTTAAGGGCTATTTCTTCTCCCTTTCTCATCTCACCTGCTCTGAGGTGCTCTTTTATAATCTTCTCCGCTATAGTCAGTCCCATCTATATTTCCTCCGTCCCGCCTGTCTTGCGGGTTACTTCCACTATGCTGTTGTACGCGTGTTCCAGGTGAATCAGCATAAGGCTGTCCACTTTGTCGGCTTCACCGGCCTTTATAGCCTCGTATATTCCCCGGTGCTCCTGTACGGAATCCATGATCCGGTGCTCTATCTCCAGCGAAGCCCGCCTGAATTTCATCAGCTTATGGTGTATCGGTGAGAGAACTCCTTCCAGCACCGAGCTTCCGCACTCCCTGTATATCACATCGTGAAATTCCGTATCAAAATCCCTGACCTTGAAGGTATCGCCCTTGTGAGCAAAGAATTCCTGCTGATCGACGATGCTTTCCAGCTCTGCGAGTCCTTTCTCCGTAATATTCTCGCACGCCCACCTGGTCGCCAGGATTTCGATCCTGCGCTTCACCTCAAAGGCGTCGTCTACGTCCTTATCAGATATTCCTATGACTATGTTTCCCGTCTGAGTTTCCTTTATGAGCCTCTCGAAGACGAGCCTGCTCAGGGCTTCCCTGATAGGCGTGCGGCTCACTCCCATCTCCTGGGAAAGCTTCTTTTCCGTAAGGATTTCGCCTTTTGGCAGGGCTCCGCTCAAAATCTTCAGCTCCAGCTCATCGTAAACCTGATTTGCCAGTGACACATTTTTATACTCTATCATTTTCTGAGCTCCTCTATCTTATCCTCTAACTCTCTGTTGGAAAGGCACGTGGTTCGGCCGTCTGAATACATCTCGTCCACCCATTCCTTCAGCCTCTTTACCATATCGCTGTCCTTGGTTACCATGTCGCTTCCGGCAAGGCCGTAGTGCTCGTTTATCCAGTAAGCTATTCCGGCAAGGCCGCTGGTATTGGATATAGCTACTCCAGGGGCACGGTTTAAAATTTTTCTGGTATTGAATATGTTATATATCTCCTCGTCCTTCATCAGACCGTCAGCGTGGATTCCGGCTTTCGTCACGTTAAAGTTTTCTCCCACGAAAGGAGTCATAGGCGGAATTTCATATCCCATCTCGTCTCTGAAGTACCTGGCGATTTCCGTAACTGCAGTCGGATCCATACCGTCAAGGGAGCCTCGCAGGGACGCGTATTCAAATACCATAGCCTCCAGGGGCACGTTTCCCGTCCTCTCTCCTATTCCGAGAAGGGAACAGTTAACCGCTGAAGCCCCGTACAGCCAGGCGGTGGAAGCGTTAGCCACGGCCTTATAGAAATCGTTGTGACCGTGCCACTCCAGCATTTCACTGGGAACTCCGGAGTAATGCTGAAGTCCGTACATTATACCGGCTACGCTCCGCGGAAGGGCTGCCTCCGTATACGGCACTCCGTATCCCATGGTATCACAGGCTCTTATCTTCACCGGAATGCCCGCCTCCTTCGACAGGTTCATTATTTCGTTTACAAACGGTACCACAAAGCCGTAGAAATCCGCTCTGGTTATGTCCTCCAGATGACACCTGGGCACCACTCCCGCCTCGAAGGCGTCGCTGATGGTTTCCATGTAGTAATCCACCACCTGTCTGCGTGTCATGTGCATCTTATTGAAAATATGATAGTCGCTGCAGGATACCAGTATACCCGTCTCCTTTATTCCCAGCTCCTTCACCATCCTGAAGTCCTTCTTATTAGCGCGGATCCAGGTGGTTATCTCCGGAAACGTATAGCCCAGCTCCATGCACTTTTCCACTGCCTTCCTGTCTCTTTCAGTGTATATGAAGAACTCCGACTGGCGAATGATTCCGTAAGGCCCTCCCAGCTTTGCCATCAGCTTATACAGATCCACTATCTGCTCTACCGTGTAAGGCTCCATGGACTGCTGACCGTCTCTGAATGACGTGTCTGTAATCCATATATCCTCAGGCATGTTCATCGGCACTCTTCTGTGGTTAAATCCGACCTTCGGAATTTCATCGTAGTTATAAATCTGTCTGTAAAGATTCGGTTTCTCGACATCCTGCAGAGGATACTTAAAGTCCGATTCCTCTAACAGGTTGCTTTTCCTCGAAAGCTCCAGCATTCCATGACCTCCTTTTCCTGCGTATCTTCTATATCATTCACCCTTTTCAGGTGTGTATACCAGTATACCTTATCGTATGCAAGAAGTCAAGGATATTTGCATAATTGTACTAAATAAGTATCGCCAAACGCTGCTGCGGGCCCGGCCAAAGGTGCCGAGGCCGGTGCGATCTAATATCGCCTCGGGAATAGGAAGCTGCGTTATCCGGTATGACATCTTCTTCCCTCAAAAAGGGTAGTGATTTTAACCCTCTTTCTCTGAAAAAATACAAAACAGGTATAACAGATCTGTTATACCTGTTTTCTTCTTTTGTCTGCATCCGGGGGTAAATTTACTACCCTATTTCACGTTTCTTCACCTGTTCAGGATAATGCCCTCATACCGGCTCCTATCGTATCACTGCCCTAAGCACATCATCAGGTACTGCGGCCTTCCCTCCTATGGCCTTTACCGTTCGAGGGTTCACATCGTCTATGTATTCTGCCGCCCTCTCCGTATTATTCCTGTTTACCAGAACCAGAGGCGCTCCTTTACCGTTTCCCGACAAACCTGCAAGAACTCCGCCCGTAAGCCCGTCAGGGAAATCATCTCCCGATGCTATGTATACCGATCCGGCTCTTCCGTAGAAGGTTTCCGCTATCAGCATACTGGTCTCATAGCGGTCCTCTCCTGCCAGTCTCTTAACACTTCCGGCGTTAAGTGCGCGGAGCTGCTCTTCCACTTCTTCACTTACCGCGGCAGTTCCTCCTGCTATGTAGTATGTATCATCTCCGCCAAGGGTTTTCAGAAATGCAATCTGCGGCTCTGTCAGTCTTTCTCCCACTATCATGATCGGGCATCCCGTAGATGATGCCGAAAGCGCGTCGGAAAAATCCTTTCCCGATGCTATGATGATATCTTCCTTTCCTGTAAGATTCAGCTCTTTCAGGGTGTTCAGGTTGGTTTCATACCTGTCGTCTCCCGCAAAACGTACAGTATCGAAGTCAGACAGGCTGTCCTCAAATCCTCCGGTTACCGCCGCACTTCCTCCCATTATGTAGACTGTGCCGTCTTTGGCAAGGTTCTGCTCGATGTATGCTTTCACCCGCTCCTCGTTATTTTCGTTTACGACGAGTATCGGGGCTTCTTTTTCATGAGCAAAGGCTGAAGCTGAGAGAGCATCAGCAAAATCGTCGCTGCAGGCTACCACTATGGCGCTGAACTCAGTAACGCCCAGCTCCTTCTTCAGCTGATCCGCTGTTTCCATAGCCGTTTCGAAGCGGTCCTCACCTGAGATTCTGGAAGAGGATGGCCTGGTTATGACCGGTCTGTCCGGAGAAGGTTTTGCGGTTACAGTTACTGTACAGGTGGCAGATTTTCCATCTGCGGTGGCGGTAATGGTAGCGGTACCGGGAGCCACTGCGGTGACAACACCGTTGTTTACCGTAGCAACGCTTAGATTATTGCTGCTCCAGGTCACATCCGGATTTGTAGCGTTGCTCGGCTCCACCGTGGCTGTCAGGGTGTCGCTGCCGGTTTCCTGCATGGTCAGGCTTGTCTTGTCCAGTTTCACGCCGATAACAGGAATGTTCTGCCAATGGGCGTAGATGGTGGAGTTCTCCGTAAAAAATGTGTCAGTCGTTACTTTCTCTCCACCAGTTTCTTCCGTGTACCAGCCGAGGAAGTCATAACCGCCGTGTGTCGGGGTAGGCAGGCTTTCCAACTTCCCGTTTTTGGTTTGGGCGCTGGATGGGCTTACGCTACCACCGTTTGCGTCAAAGGTTATTGCATATTCCTGAACAACAGGTTCGTTTACTACCCCAACAGAAATGTCCGTTTCCACGGTGTTGTAGTTGTCTGTGTCATCCGGTGTGAAGATCGCAGGATAGGTTTGTGTTCCTTCGGTCTGCGGAATGGTGCTTTCGTCTTTCCATGCCCAGCCTTCCGGCAGTGTCACTGGAGAAAGAGGTTTTCCCACCTGTGCAGTAATGCCGGTCGGAACCGTATAGGACGGATCTGCTTTTGCAATCGTCAGGTCAAAGGTACACTCGGTGTAATATTCTTTTCCACTCGTGCGTAAATGAAGTCCTCCGACCTTAATGGTATAATCACCGGCATCAGAAGGCAGACCTGCAACATAGGAGCTGTCCTCTGCGCCCTGCGCCTTATACCAATAATAAAAATTTTGTATATCGGTTGCTCCACTAAGGCTAAAGCCGCTGTTTTGTTCTATGGGTGCTCCATTGTAAACAGGATTGTTTGATTCTCCTGACAGTATCCCTTCCTCAATAGGATAAACTGCCCAAGGATAGTTCGGATCGTATTGATTGTAGCCAATATCTCCGTCAAGCTCTATTGCTTTGACGCCGTCCACAACGGTGAGCGTCGGTTCCTTTGACCGATCCGCATCATAATATCCGCCGACAATCCGGATTTTATTTTCGCTCTGGCGGGTAAAACAGGAGCGGATTTCACTTGCTTCGTATTTACCGCTCATAATGGTAAAGGAAGCAGAATCTTTCAGAATAATACTGCCCGGTTCCTTATATGGCAGTGTATCCTGGGTGGACAATCCTTGTTCATAGGTTATTTGG
>CALXBQ010000013.1 GCA_944386595.1 uncultured Clostridia bacterium | reverse complement strand
TTTTCAAAAGCTCAATCGCTTCCGTGTAGGTTACTTTGCAGTAATCACTCTGAGCAAGGGAGTTTAAGCGTTCGGACAAGGTCTTGTCGACAAAATTATTGAAAAACTCAATTTCCTGCGGACAATTTTCAAGAACATGACGAATAATGAATTTTATCATGTCCCAAGCAAGCTGCATGTCATCGTCAAGGTCCGCAAAGGCTATTTCCGGCTCTATCATCCAGAACTCGGACGCGTGTCTTGCGGTGTTGGAATTTTCGGCGCGGAATGTAGGGCCGAAAGTGTATATGTTTCTGAACGCCATGGCAAAGGCCTCGCCCTCCAGCTGTCCGCTTACGGTAAGGCTGGTCTCTTTTCCGAAGAAATCCTCGGCGTAATCTATTTTTCCGTCTTCAGTCTTTGGCGGATTTTCCATATCGAGGGTAGTTACCCTGAACATCTCCCCTGCGCCTTCGCAGTCGCTTCCCGTGATAAGCGGA
Organism: uncultured Clostridia bacterium; assembly: GCA_944386595.1. GTDB lineage: Bacteria > Bacillota > Clostridia > Peptostreptococcales > Anaerovoracaceae > Avanaerovorax. Next base: position 5,794 of record CALXBQ010000013.1, on the reverse strand, counting down.
GTGTGCACGTAAACAAAGTGCTTTTCCTGGAAGAATTTATGTATGGCATAGGCTACCAGAGAGCGTACCCTGAACACTGCGGAGAAGGTGTTGCTTCTCGGTCTCAGATGCGCTATCTCTCTGAGAAACTCCATGGAGTGTCTCTTCTTCTGGAGCGGGTAATCGGCGTCTGCGCCGGCCTCTATGGTCACTTCGCTGGCCTTTATCTCAAAAGGCTGCTTTGCCTCCGGGGTAAGCTCCACCTTTCCCTTTACACAAAGAGCTGCCGAAATGGGCGCCTTTGAAACCACGTCGAAGTTATCTATTTTATCTGCCTCGTAAACTACCTGAACGGATTTGAAAAAGCTGCCGTCATTCAGCTCTATGAACCCGAACTTGTTGGAATTTCTATTAGTTCTGACCCAGCCTCTCACTGTTATTTCCGCATCTGCATAGGCGTCGGCGTTCCTGTGTAGCTCTCTGAGCTGTACGTCTTTCATCTTTTTCCTCCTCGTTTTATTTTCTCTGCGCCGGTAAAACCTCCAGCCGGAAATTTACGGACGCTTTATACAGTTTACCAATTAAACGGCGTGATTTCAAGCATTATTCCGCCTTCACGGCGTATATTATCCTGTCGCGCCCCGCAAGGTCCTTAAGGCATCTTATGTCGGAATAGCCTCCCGCTTCGGTCAGAAGTTCCCTGACCGCATTCCCCTGGTCGCACCCGATTTCGAGGAAAAGAACGCCCCGCTTTTTCAGGAATCCTCCGGCTTCCCCGGCGATTATTCTGTAAAAGTCGAGGCCGTCCTCGCCGCCGTCGAGAGCGGACATTGGCTCGTGGTCTTTGACCTCAGTCTGAAGGGTCGGGATTACGTCCGATTCTATGTAAGGCGGATTGGAAACTATAAGGTCGAATTTTTTCTTTTTAAATCTGCCGTCAAAAGGCGCAAACATATCGCCTTCGGCAAACTTTATGTTCTTTGAAACGCCCAGTTTTCCGGCGTTTTTGCGCGCCACCTCAAGGGCGGCTTTGCTCACGTCGGAGCAGGTCACGTTCACCTTTACCCCGGTGAGAAGCTTTGCGAGAGATATGCCTATGGCCCCGCTTCCCGTGCAGAGATCCAGTATGTCCCACTCCCGGCGGCCCGTCCCCTCGAGACTTTCGCCTCTCAAAGCTCCGTCCTTTATTACCGAGATAACGTCCTCAACCATGGTCTCAGTGTCCTGACGGGGTATGAGCACGCTTTCGTTCACGTCAAACTCCAGCCCCATGAACTCCTGAGTCCCGGTTATGTACTGAAGCGGCTTTCCCGACGCCCGCTCGTCGATGAGGCGGAAGTATTCGTCGCAAAGCCTGTCCTCCAGCACGTTTTGATACATCAGAATGAGCTGGGTTCTCGTTATATTTCGCATAAAGCAGTACAGTAGCTTGCAGTCAAGGTCGGCGTCCGAAACCCCCGCGTCCTGCAGCCGCCTTTGTCCGATATTAAGAATTTCTTTAACTGAAAGACTCATTTCCTGTCTCCTACGATATGTTCTTCTATGAGGTTGGCGTCCGGGTCGCATATTCCTTCGATGAAAGGCGTCCCCTCGGGAACCAGCACCGCTTTCATAGACGCGATGGCCACCTCCAGCTGTTCGTCGGTAGGCTCGCTGGTGGTTATCTTCTGAAGCCAGAGTCCCGGCACGCTCAAAATCCTCACCAGCCAGTTGTCGCTTCTTCCTGCCCACCTTAAAAGCTCATAGGAAAGTCCCGCTACCACGGGAATCAGGAGAATCCTCGACAAAAGGCGCACCGCCAGGTTCGGCCATCCCAAAAGGGAAAACAGTATGAGGCTTATAACCATTACGAACATGAGAAAGCTGGTTCCGCACCTCGGGTGGAGGGTGTAGAACTGCCGGGCGTTTTCCGGCGTAAGCTCAAGTCCCTTTTCAAAGCAGTGTATGGTCTTGTGCTCGGCTCCGTGGTACTGGAAGGTGGTTTTTATGTCGCCCACCTTGCTGATTGCCCAGATGTACAGGACAAAGAGAAGCATACGGAAAAATCCTTCGGCCAGATTCAGGACAATGTGGTTTTCCGTAATCGCTCCGAGCAGGCTGACGGCCGCCGTAGGAAGCAGGATAAATATGCCTATGCTCACTGCGAGGGCCACCACGACGGCGGCGTACATAAAGAAATTCCATACGGCCTTCTCTCCGAACTTTTCCTCCATCCAGAGCTCAAACTTTCCCTTTTCCTCCTCCTCGTCGTCCGCGTCCGCAACAACGTCGGCGGAGTACATAATGGTAGACATGCCGGTTACCAGGGAATCAAAGAATACGAAGACTCCCCTGAGAATGGGAATCTTCCTCAGTTTATTCGATTTCTTAAGAGGTGTGGTTCTTATGTGAAGTCTGCCGTCAGGCCGCCTTATGGTCACCGCAAGCCTGTCCGGCCCCTTCATCATAACCCCGTCCAGAACCGCCTGTCCTCCGATGGATGTAGGGCAGGCATCCTTCAAAAATATTTTGCTGAAATCCATTAGTTCTTAAACACTTTCTTTATAATCTCTATGAAATCTCTGTTTGTTCTGGTGTGAGCCAGATTGTCTATGATAGCCTCGGCGGCGTCCTGATTAGACGACCCCGAGAGAGCCTTTCTCATGAGCCAGATCGCTTCCATTTCGTCCTGATTCATCAGGAGATCCTCTCTTCTCGTGCCGGACTTGTTAAGGTCAATGGCAGGGAAGATTCTCTTTTCGGAAAGCCTTCTGTCAAGGTGAAGCTCCATATTACCCGTACCCTTAAACTCCTCAAATATAACGTCGTCCATGCGGCTTCCCGTCTCGACGAGAGCCGTCGCCAGAATGGTCACGCTTCCGCCTTCCTCCAGATTTCTCGCCGCGCCGAAGAACTTCTTCGGCTTATGGAGAGCTCCCGGGTCAAGTCCGCCGGAAAGAGTTCTTCCCGACGCCGGAACCACCAGATTGTATGCCCTTGCAAGGCGGGTGATGCTGTCCAGGAGAATTACCACATCTCTGCCGTGCTCGGCCAGCCTCTGAGCTCTCGCAAGAACCATCTCCGCCACCTTCACGTGGTGGGACGGCATTTCGTCAAAGGTCGAGTATATGACCTCTCCCCCGTGGAGAGATCTCTTCATATCCGTTACCTCTTCAGGTCTTTCGTCCACCAGAAGAACTATTATCTCAAGCTCCGGGTGATTTTTTTCGATGCTGTTGGCGATGTTCTTCAGCAGGGTGGTCTTTCCGGCCTTGGGCGGCGCTACAATAAGTCCGCGCTGACCCTTCCCGATAGGCGCTATCAGATCGATGAGCCTGGTTGAAAGGTCCTGAGGCGAATTTTCCAGAGTTATTCTCTCGTTAGGGAATATCGGCGTAAGCTTGTCAAAATCAGGCCTTCTCATGGCCACTCCCGGCTCGTCGTCGTTTACGGTAAGCACGTAGAGCAAAGCCCCGAATTTCTCCCCTTCGTTAGGCAGCCTGGATATGCCCTTTATCTTGTCTCCGGTCTTTAAATTGAACCTTCGTATCTGAGTAGGCGAAACGTACACGTCCTCCTTGCTCGTCAGGAAGTTGTTGAACCTGAGGAACCCAAAGCCCCCGTCGGCCATATCGAGGATTCCCTCTACCTCGGGGCGCTCCCTCTCGTCACGCTTTCTCTCTCTGTGCTCATGCCGCTCCAAAGCCTGCTCATCGCCGGCGTTTTCTGCGGCCTCGACCTCGCCGGCGTCATCTGATACTTCGGCCCTGCCGCAGTTCTCTGACGCTTCGGCCCTGCCGGCTTTGCCCGCGGCCACGGCCTTGCCTGAGCTTCCCGCGACCCCGTCCTCCGGCATCGCTGCCTCCTGCATTTCGCGCGCCTTTGCGCTTTCCGTCTCTTCCGGCGCGTCGCACGCCTTTGCGGTCTTTGTCTTTTCCTTTTTCTCCATATTCTCCATATCCTCGCGTTTCTCGTTTATCGCAGGTTTTTGATTTCGCTGATGACTTCAAAAACAGAAATTCCTGACGTATCAGATCTCCGAACTTCAAATCTACCGGGACAAAACATTTTAAGACACAGTTATAAAAAACAAGATATATTACAACATCGGGATTTCCCCAATCCCGCCGTAAAAATATGCGTTCATTCCTCTGCAGCATCTGTAACCGACACACTGCCGTTCTATTATACCATCTGCACCGCCTTTCGACAATCGAAAGAAACCCCTTCGACCAGTTTCCTTGCAGTTCCTGCGTCCGGTTTAAACTTCCCTGAGCAGATATGCCATATAAAGAGGCAACGTCAAAATGTTATCCATTCTTCCTACGTTGTAGTCTTCCAGTTTTATAGCGCTGGAAATATGATACTTTTCCGGATGTTTGAGTACTGTCTTAAGGCTTTTGGCATTTCCGGTAGCGGCTTTCACCTCAACAGGCGTACACTCCCCCCTGTAACGTATAACAAAATCAATCTCGAGCCCGGAGTCCTTTCGGAAATAGTAGAGCTTTCTGCCCATCTTCGCAAAAATATCCGCAATCAGATTTTCGAATATAGCCCCTTTGTATCCGTAAAGATTCCCCTGCAGTATGTCAAACTGTGTACCGTCCTCCAGCATACTTACAAAAAGTCCGCAATCCGCCATATATACCTTGAATATATCCTTCAAAGCATTTCCGTCCAGCGGCAGCTCTGTAATAGAAAGGTTATGACATCTGTTTATGATCCCTGCATCCTCTATCCACTGAAGACTTCCCGCATATTTTGAGGAAGTGGCTCCCTTACTCACAACAGAGTACTGAAATTTCTTGTTCTCCTTGCTCAACTGCTTCGGGATAGACTGAAAGCATTCCTTTATGGACGATTTGTCCCTGCGGTCAGCATATTTCACCATATCATCTTCATAAGCGCGCACTATATCCCGCTGAATTTCGAGTACCGCATTCATCTGCTTTGTATCGACAAAGGTCTGAACGACTTCCGGCATTCCTCCTACCACCGCATACTGCAATATGAGCTGTCTCATTTTTAAATGTATGCCTTCGGAGACGGCTTCCTCGCGCTGCAGGCACTTCTTCAGCATACCGGTGACCGCCTCATCAATACCGTTTGCCCAAAGAAATTCTTCAAAATCCATAGGGTACATCTCTATAACGGTCTCCGAACCTACCGGAACGGAACGCGGCGCTTTGTCATACCCTCTGACGCCAAGAAGCGAACCCGTACCTATCACGTCATAGCGACCGTCTTCTTTGAAAAACTTCAGCGATGTTCTTGCCTCCGGGCACTCCTGAATTTCGTCCAAAATCAGCACAGTCTCTCCCGGCTTAAATGTCGCATTCTTTCCGAGCAGAGCGGACAATACCATTGTAATTTCATCTATATCCAGGGAACCGGAAAAGGCTGATGCAAAGTCCGGGTTCTGAAAGAAATTAATGTACACCACATACCTATAATTCTTCTTTTTTCAAATGACTTTTTTGATAAACCTATAACTTTTTCAAGGGAGTTTTTGAGAAAACCACAACTTTTTCAAGGGAGTTTTTGCGTGTGAGTTGCTCGAGCGGGTTCGAGCTGACGGGTAACTCTGCTGCGTAAGCGGGTTCGCTCTGCTGCAAGGGGCGGACTCGAGCTGGCGAGTTTACGTAAGCGAGTTCGAAAGAGCGGGTTCGACTTTTAAAGCGAAATTTGAAAAAAAGTCGAACGGTTTTTGGTTATGCCCATATAATGGTGTAAAATCAAAAATAAAAAGAGCACATAGCTCCAACCTCAGGTATAATATTAATCACCACAAAAACATCAACTGGAGGTGGAGTTATGGCTCAAATAAATATTACAT
>CALXBQ010000012.1 GCA_944386595.1 uncultured Clostridia bacterium | reverse complement strand
TTGCAGAGCTGTGATTATAGCCTTGTTCTGTTATCTTTCGCTGACTTGAAGCAAGATATATTTGGTCTGCAATTTCAGCTGGCGCATACCAATCAATGTCACCATCCCAAAACTCTGAAATACTTGTGCTTGGTGTTCCACCGCCAACTATATCCGCTATATCTCCCAGCTTACGCTGTTCCCAATCATCTGTAAATCCCTTGAATCTGATGGCAGGTTTCTTTGATTTTTCCATACTATTCACCACCCATAAGAAGAGCTTTAAGCTCACTTAAGCCCTTCATATCGAACTCGTCGCCAGTAAGCTCATCTGTCATATCAGACAACTCCCTTTCGGTTTCCTCTATTTCCAGTTCTATGTCGAAGAAGGTCGTTTCGTACTTCTTGCTGAGCTGCTGAACGGCCTTTATTAGGTTGTCTATTATATTTTCAGGAAGCTTTCTAAGGTTTTCTAACAGGCTATCTATCCATTTCATTTCAAGGAGAGTTCTGGCCTCTTCATTCGAAAGATTTTCTATCGTCTCTTTCGTGTGATTTACCAGAGCACTGCTTTCGCTCTTTATCTCGGACTTCAGCCTCTTTTCTTCCTTGAACAGTGCATCTGCCGTTTCCAGTTTCTCTATAAATTCTCGTGTATCTTCTGTTTCATCTTCATGTTTAAGCTCTTTTATTTTCTTAGGTATTTCCTTGGCAACCAGGGCGTCCCCGTTATCATTTACAACCTCTGTCTCTTTTTCTTCTTCTGACAGGGAGTCCAGTATCTCCTCTATATCAGAACTTATCTCAGACAGCCTGTTTTCCTTAGCCTTTAGCGCGACAGCTTCGTCTTTAAGTACGGTTTTCTGAATCAGGTCAAACGGAATAATTCGTCCCATCCATCCTGTCTGTACTTCCACATCCTTGCCGCCCTGCTTTTTCATGGTCATTTCCGGGTCGACTGCTTTCGTCGCATCAAAACCTTCGGTCTGGATTATTTCTAGATCAACAGCAATTTCTTTCCACTCATCATCCAGAAGCTGATATGCCTCATATTTATCTACCAGAGGAATTTCCTCAAGTCTACTGAAAATCTCTTCACTGATTAAGTTTTCTTCTTTTGCACCTTCAACGCTTTCCACATCTTCTAAGAGTTCTCTATCCAAAAACTCTCTAAATCCGGAGAATTTTGCTGTAAAATTTGTTCTGAACCTTTCTACATCCTCATGGTTCTTTATAGCCGCTTTTACATCACTGACCGCCAGACTCGCATATGCCTCTGAATCCTTGGTAAACAGATCCTCTTTCAGTCCCGGAAAAGCATCCCAGTATTCACTCAGTTCTTCAATTTCGCTATACGGTATGCCGCCAAACATGGATGCGTATATATCCCATGTCTCCGGCGCTTCGGAAGAATCCACATACCTTGGGATGTTAAGATTATATTCGTTATCCCTTATTTCGTCCCTTGAAACGACTTTGGAATAACCCGGGATAGTCTCACGCTTTGCCACGGTGTCAGCGATTTTCTTTATATCACATGCTCTGAGCCTATTATTCTTACCCTCCTTTTCAAAACCCTTAGAAGCGTCTATTATCAGCACATCAGTATTATCTTTCTCGTGCTTAAGCACCATAATTATAGTCGGAATACCGGTTCCAAAGAAAATATTAGCCGGAAGTCCTATTATGGCATCAATATTGTTATATTCTATAAGGTTCTTTCTAATTTCACCTTCCTCGCCTCCACGGAAAAGTACACCGTGAGGCAAAACTATTGTCATTATGCCGTCCGGCTTAACGTGATAAAGGTCGTGAAGCAGAAATGCATAGTCAGCCTTCCCTTTTGGTGCTACACCAAAATGTGCAAATCTCGGGTCGTGTTCTTTATTTGCAGGATCCCACTTCTGGCTGTATGGAGGGTTGGAAACTACACCGTCAACATACAGCGGTTCGTAAGTTCCCTGAGGATCATTTTCCTCGAAGTACGGCCAATCATCCTCCAGAGTGTCTCCATTTCTCGTTACGATGTTATCCGGCTTGATTCCGCGCATAACCAGATTCATTCGGGTCAGATTATACGTATTTTCTTTAAGCTCCTGTGCGTAGTACTTGATGTTATTACTATCGCTCATATATTTTCCAACGCTTTTACCGATGTTAATAAGAAGCGAACCCGAACCGCTGGTCGGGTCGTATATCTTTATCTCTTTTCTGTCCTTCAAATGATTTGCCACTATTTCAGACATGAGAAGAGACACTTCGTGAGGAGTGTAGAATTCTCCGGCCTTCTTGCCTGCGTTGGCGGCAAACTTTTCTATCAGGTATTCATAGATGAATCCCAGAACGTCGTAGTCCTGTTTTTCATCCATAGGAATATCCTTTATCAGCTGGAGAAGACCGCTTATCGCCTTAGTCCTGGCACCGGAAGTGTCGCCGAGTTTGCTTAAACCGGTTTCAAGGGTTCTAAAGATGTTCTCAAAGACTTTTTTATGGGTCCCGTTTATATGACGGCTGAATGCGGAAAGAGCATCCGTAACGTCTGATACGTCAAATTTACTTCCCTTTTCCAGCCAGGTAGAAAACAGGTCATTATATGCTATGAAGTAACCTATATTCTGCCTTATATATTCCATCGTTTCTTCATCTTCTGCCGATACCGCCTTTATATCTTCTTCAGAAAAATCATTTTCCTCAAGAAACTTTACCTCCGTATCGGAAAGAAACTTATAGAATATAAAGCCTAAGATATAGTCCTTATATTCATTTGCTTCTATCTTAGATCTCATCTGATTGGCAGATTCCCAAATTTTACTTGCCAGCTGCTGTTTATTCATAGTTACAAAACACCTTTCGATTACTTACAGCGTAAGTGCTGCATGTTACCCATAGTATACCATATTCTCACAATAAAAAAACACCCCGGGCTTTCAAACCTGAGGTGATTCCTCTTCGAGTATTAGTCAAGGTGGTACTTATTCTTGAACTTCTCAACACGACCGCCGCGGTTGATGAACTTCTGCTGACCTGTAAAGAACGGATGGCACGCTGAGCAGACATCAAGTCTCATTTCTTCTTTCGTCGATCTGGTGACAAAAGTATTTCCACATGCGCAAGTTACTTTACATTCCTTATACTCAGGATGGATTCCTTCCTTCATGCTTTTACCTCTTTCCTGCTCAGGTATAACCCCGTGCATAATTTATTTCGCTATGCTTACACAGCGGTGATATTATATCACACCCGGCCGGAGTATGCAATCACATTTTTGCCGGTTTTTCGCCTGTTTCGCCGGTTCGTTTCTTCCATTCAAGGGCCGCCTTTTCCGCCTTTTTTTCGAATTCGTCTGCCCATGCCGGATCGTAATCCTTTATGACCACGTGCTGCTGGTCGTGAGCGTACATTCTTATAAGGCCTCCGTCGTCTTCCCTGACCGTGGTCAGGAAATACCACCCGTACCTTTCATAGAAACCGTCATGGTCGGTAATAAGGTAAAGTCTTGTAATTCCGCCATTCGCCATATCTACGCAGATTTTGTTCAGAAGCTCTCCCGCTATCCCTCTGCACCTGTATTCCTCTTCCACAAAGAGCGCGCACAGGTTAGGCGTCAGATCCTTTCTGTCGTGAAAATCGTTTTCTATCACGCCTGCCCCTGCGATTATATTCCCGCCTTCGCCGGTAACGATATACCAGGACGGAACCGGCTTTCCGGGCTCGGCCGAAGCGGCCATGCTTTTTCTGTATTCTTCCTCGGGAACCGACCACTTATCCGCAAACCACTCCGCAGCAGTCTCTACGTATTCTCTTTTCTCGCTCAGACGTATAATTTCAATGTCTGTTTTCATATCAGTAAAATCCCTTTTCGCTATACTCCGCCCATTTCATATACATTTCCTTGTAGTGCCTCTTTATGTATGCCTGTATTTTTCGCACGTCTCTGTCACTGAGAATTCCACGATTCTGCAATACGGTATCTCCGTTATCCTTAACAAAAAATTTAGCAGACCCTTCTTCTGTAAGTCTACGATCGCTGGCATGCACATGCATGCACTCTACAACGCAGAATGAAGTGAAATACAGATAGTATCCGCATATCTTGTCCTGATAATATTTAGGCATTTTCATCCTCCATGAACTCGCGATCGCATTCCCAGTAATCAATCACAATGCGTATTTCAATGTCATCCATTGTCGTTTCAAGAACTTTTCCCGATTCGGTCATTACCAGCGCCTTTTTCGGGCTGTTCAGATTCAGAACCTTTATCCGGTCGTTATCTCTGGTAAATGCATATCCGTTAACAATCATATCCGCACAATCTGCAATTTTCTTAATGTCGTCCATAATCCAATCTCACTTCCGTTATAGAATTCAAGAATGCTGAAGGCTCAATTTCCAGATCCTTAAGTATCGGAACCAGGTCTATGTATTCCTCTTCCGGTTCATCATTATGCTCATATTTTGCCATTACCACCAGATAACCTTTATCCCACTCTTTTATGGATGTGAAATGCTCCAGTGAGTACGGACCTCTAAAACGAATAGTCGTTCCTCCATGGCGGAACACTATCATATCTTTTTCATTGCTGAGGTATGCCTTTCCATCATCAGAAGGTATTTCCGCTTTGTTTTCGGAGTTACAAACCGCTTCCTTTCTTACATAATCCTCCAGAGCCCTGAGTCTTTCAGCATTTTCCTCATAAGCTTCCATACTCATTATGACCATTTCGCCATACCCGTTTTTCGTAACATAAACAGGTTCGGAAGATTCTTTTACCATGCATGAAAGTTCGGACGTATTCTTAAGATCCCTGATTGGTATTATCCTAGGCATAAAATCATCTCCTTTTTATGTCCTTATTATACCACAAGTATATTCTCCTTTCAATCGCCGCCAAAAAACAACAGTGGATACCCTTGCGCAAAGCGCGCTCAGGTATCCCCGAATGTGAACTACGTGTTAATTATACACCATTTATTTCAGTTCGTCCATCACTGCTTTTATCTTTGCAGGAAGAATTCTGCATCTTGCCTCCGAAACCGACGCTACGGAAACCCTTACGCCCTTTGCCAGAGGCACGAGGAAAATCCCCTCCTTCTCAAGAGCCGCAGAAACCTCGTCCGGATTGTCGCAAGGAATCGACACGAAAAATCCCGCATCGAAAGGAACTATCTCAAGTCCGGCTTTCTTCGCTTCTTCCTCGAAGGCCTTTCCGCGCCTTAAGAGCATGTCTCTGATTTCCTTTCTTTCCTCGGAGACCTTTGCCTTAAGAGCTTCGTCGGCGTAGATGTTGGCGATTATGCTCTGGCCCGCTCTTGAGCAGTTGGACCAGGACGCCCGGGAAGAAAACTCGTTGACCCGTCTGAACTCCTCGGCAATTTCCTCCGTAGGAGCGAGGCAGATCATTGCGCCCGTTCTCGCACCGTAAAGGGTGAAGGTCTTGGACATACTGTAGGCTATGACAGGAAGAACGTTTTCCGGAAGCTCCTCCAGAACAGGCAGAAACTCTCTGTACTTATCCTCGTCTCCCGCAAAGTCGATATACGCCGCATCTACAAGAAGGACAATCTTCTTGTCCTTTGGCGCCGCCGCGAGGACGTCTTTGACTCCGGTCCAGTCCTCAACTGTAAGGGCGTATCCCGTAGGATTGTGGGCCGGCGTGTTGATTACGATAACCAGCCTGTCCTGACGGGTGAGCATGTCGTCCACCTTAGCCTTAAACGACCCGATGTTGTACTTTCTGTCCTCTGTGAAGAACTCGTAGGTCTCAACTCCTCTTCCGATTTCGGAAGTGATGGTTCCGTACGGCGACCAGAACCAGTCTGCCGTAAGAATGTTGTCTCCCTCGTCGGAGTAGTTGGCGACGGTGTTTCTGATGGCACCGGTTCCGCCCGGAGTTGCCACAGCCTGAACATAGCCCTTAGGCTGATACTTACCCAGAGCCGCTTTTATGGCTGCGGCCTTGAACGCAGGCGTTCCGCCTATAGGCGCATACGCCGCATACTCGTCCGGTTTCAGAGCCTTGAAGGTTTTGTCCACAGATGAAAGTACCATGAGGTTTCCGTCATCATCGAGAAGGGCCCCGATGGTGGCGTTGATTACCGCGTCTTTTCCTCTTTCGGCAATCATTTCACCGGCTCTTCTGCTAATGCCGAAAATCTTGTCCTCTTTAGGGATCTTCCGGCCTCGCTGAACAGCCATCTTAAATTCTGACATATCATTGCACCTCCATGCAATCATCTTTTCGTCACTCCGGCATGAGCAGGTAGGTTCTTTGGAATGAACCTGCCGAAGCGGCATTTCAAACAGCTTAATTATACTTTGAACCCGGCTGTTCTTCAACAGAATGCCGGGTATTCTAACATTTTTAAGTGAAGGGATTCTACCCTTTATTTAATTAAAGATTTACTCTCACATAGTTAATATTCTTTCCCGCCGAGGAAAACTTCTCCTCGTACTCGGTCATCACGTTCTCCGCCATGTACTCCGAACGATGAAGATCCCGGGTCATCTCCGCAGGGACAAAGCCCGCAAGCTCTATCTGCTCTAATGTGAAATCAAAGAGGCCGTCGTTATCGGTTTTGAACTGGATGAAGCCTCCCGGCTTCACCGCCCTGCCGTATGCTTTCAGCCTCTCAAAATGCGTAAGTCTGCGCTTCGCATGCCGCTCCTTAGGCCAGGGATCGCTGAAGTTGAGATATATCCCCGAAAGCTCACCCGGCGCAAAGTATGCATCCATGTCGTTTATGTACTCGGCGATGAATCGGACGTTGGAAAGTTCCGCTTCCCGTGCCTTGGATACCGCCCTGTATATTACGCTTAAATGGCCCTCGCAGCCTATATAGCTGCGCTCAGGGTGGAGAGCCGCAAGGCCCGTTATGAATCTTCCTTTCCCGCAGCCCAGCTCCAGGTATACGGGATTATCGTTTCCGAACTCCTTTTGCCAAAGGCCCTTTGTCTCCTTTGGCCCTTCCTTTATTATGTCGCCGCAGCCGGCAAGCTTTTCGTTTATGTTCTTTATCCGCCTCTGTCTCATCAGAAAACAACCCTTTCGCTTATAACCACCGCCAAAAACGCCAGCATTAGGAAGAAGGCCAGAAAATCCACGCCCTTAAGCCTCATCTCCTTCATTCTCGTCCTTCCTTTGCCGCCTCTGTAGCACCTGGCTTCCATTGCCATGGCGAGATCCTGCGCTATCCTGAACGAGCTTACGAAGAGAGGAACCAGAATAGGAATCAGGGATTTTGCGCGTCTGAGGATGTTTCCGCTTTCAAAGTCTGCGCCTCTGGCCTGCTGGGCCTTCATAATCTTATCCGTCTCCTCCAGGAGCATCGGTATGAATCTTAGGGCGATAGACATGGTCATGGCTATATCATGAGCCGGAACTCCTATCTTTGCCAGAGGAGACATGAGTTTCTCTATGCCGTCGGTAAGCTCTATGGGCTTTGTTGTAAGGGTGAGCAGCGACGATGCGATGATGAGAAGAATGAGCCTTACGGCCATGAACACCGCCGTATAGATTCCCTCGTCGGTCACCTTGAGAAATCCCCACTGCCACAGAATCCTGCCGTCAACCATGAAGATGTTCAGACAGAACGTCATTATGAGTATGAGAAGAATAGGCTTGAGTCCCCGCATTATGAATTTAACGGGAACCTGGGACAGAACCACGTAAAGACACAGCGCAGCGGCGCAGAGACCGAACCCTATAAAGTCATCCACTATGAACAGGTCTGCTATGTAAAGGAGCACTCCCGCTATTTTTACTCTGGAGTCCAGCCTGTGTACGGGCGAATCCGCCGCATAGTACTGGCCTAAGGTTATATCTCTTATCATCTATCGATTCCTCGTCAAAAACCTGTATATCTCTTCCTCCGCCTCCTTCAGCGAAAGAATCGTATCGTCAACCTCCGCGCCCTTTTCCTTAAGCTCCGCCATGAGCTCCGTAACTGGAGGCACCGAAAGTCCGGCTTCTTTCAGCCTGTCCTTCTGAGCAAATACCTCCCTGGGAGTGCCCATCATGAGAAGCCTGCCTTTATCCATTACCATGACCTTGTCCGCAAGAGCCGCAACGTCGGCCATATTGTGGGAAACGAATATGGTGATGTTTCCCGAAATCTCCTTTATTTCCTCTATCATGTCAAGAATGTCCCTGTGAGCTCCCGGATCGAGCCCCGCCGTCGGCTCGTCGAGTATGAGAACCTGAGGCTTCATGGCTATAACACCGGCTATGGCGACACGGCGCTTCTGTCCGCCGGAAAGCTCAAAAGGCGATCTGTCCTTTATTTCATCGTAGTCGAGACCGACAATCTCTATGGCGTCGCGGACTCTTGAGTTAACCTCGTCCTCTGAAAGGCCCAGATTCTTGGGTCCGAAGGCCACGTCCGCCGCTACGGTCTCCTCGAAAAGCTGATATTCGGGATACTGAAATACAAGGCCCACTCTCCGTCTCACTTCCAGCATTGAAGTGCCGGGCGCGGTTATTTCCACGCCGCCTACAGTTATGGTTCCTTCCGTCGGCTTCAGAAGCCCGTTAAGATGCTGAACGAGAGTGGATTTTCCCGACCCCGTGTGTCCGACCACGGCAACGGTCTCTCCGTCGTATATATCGAAGTTTATATTGTCCAGGGCCAGCTGCTCGTCCGGAAGTCCCGGACTGTAGACGTGCTTAAGCCCCCTTACCTGTATTGACATACGTATTCCACCAGTCCTTCGGAAGTGATAACGTCTTCCGGTATTTTTATCCCGCGTTTCCTAAGCCTTTGAGCCAGCTCCACGGCCATGGGAACGTCCAGGCTTATGCTCTTTATGAGGTCGTATTCCCTGAACACCTCCCCGGGAGTTCCGTCGAGGAAAATACGCCCTTCGTTTACTATTACTATTCTGTCTGCGCGAACCGCCTCGTCCATGAAGTGGGTTATGAGAATAACCATGATTCCTTCGTCGTGAAGCTCCTCGATTATGTCCATTATCTCCTGTCTGCCCCTTGGGTCCAGCATGGCCGTCGGTTCGTCGAATATTATGCATTCCGGCTTCATGGCCACCACTCCCGCAATGGCGATGCGCTGCTTCTGGCCCCCCGACAAAAGGTGAGGAGATTTGTTTTTGTATTCTCCCATATTTACGGAAGAAAGGGCTTTGTCCACCCTCTGCCTTATCTCCACCGGGTCTACGCCGAGATTTTCCGGGCCGAAAGCCACGTCGTCCTCCACTATGGACGACACCAGCTGATTATCAGGGTTCTGAAAGACCATTCCCGCGGTCTGGCGCACGTCCCAGATGTGCTCATCGTCCGCCGTGTCCCAGCCTTTGACGAACACCTTGCCCCCCGTCGGAAGGAGAAGGCCGTTGAGGTTCTTTGCCAGAGTGGATTTTCCCGAGCCGTTTTTTCCGATTATTGCCGTAAAGCTTCCCTTTTCTACACACAAAGACAGATCCCGAATGGCTTTCACCGGCTCGCGATCTTCGTCCCGTTCGTATTCGAAGCTCATGTTCTCGATTCTGATTATCTCGCTCAAGTAAAATCTCCTCTGTTTTCCTGTTTTCCGCCTAAGCGCCCAGCTCAAAAGCTCCGCCTCTGAATACCGCTCTGTTTATGAGGCTGTACGCTCCATACATGATGTGCCACACGATGAGCACAAATACGGCAAATGAAACGTAGTACATATCCTCTCCGAAAAGGTCCACCAGTACCGTAAGAGGCGAGCCCTCGGAGGCTTTATTTAAAAACATGAAGTTGGTGTCGAATTTACCGTTGACCGCTATCATGGGAATCGCCCACCCGTATACTACGGCAACGCTCTTCCATATTCCCGAATACTCGGGGCGGATCTCCCTGCCTCTGTATCTGCATATGGCGTAAATCACGATGACGGCGTGAAATACGAAGCTGTGTATGCAGAAGAAGTTGAAAAACGGTACCGCCGTCCAGTTGCAGCAGAGAAGCGCCGCCAGCGCTCCCGGCATGCACGCGTACATCACCAGCTGGGAGGTGAATCTGTTAGGCATCAGATAGTCTATGAGTATTATGAATATGGATATTCCGCAGAGATGAAACGGAAAGTACTCTATATTGAACTGTCCGATTGCCGCAGTGTAGCAGTCCTTTATTATTTCGCTCACCGGCAGGAAGAACGCAAAAATCCCCGCCATGAGCCTGCGCCTTTTGCGCCCGGCCTTCTTATACGCCGAAGAAATCAGCCATACGGCAAGGAAAATACATCCCAGCCAGATAAGATGCCCCGGTCCCCAGAGAGAAAACCCCAATCCAAGCCCCTCAAGATCGTCGGTACTTTTGAAGAAAAGCTCCGTATTCATTAAATCCTCCCGCAAGGTATATATTTTCTCCTCTTCTTTACTGAAATATTATATTACGGCGTCCATATCTAATCAAATAAATTTTTCTACGCCCCGTTGCGCTATTAGGCGTCCGGGTACTATAATATCATCAAAGTGCATATCTTGAAATATGCAGAATATGATTTTTTCATAAATACAGTTCCGACAAAATCTGCAAAGAAAGGATATTTTCATGAAACCTGTCGTCTTAAATCCAAACGACTCGAAAACTCCCCTTTACCTTCAGCTCTACGGCTACATAAAGGGCGAGATTACCTGCGGAAATATGCCTGCCGGTGAAAAGCTGCCTTCTCTGAGAAAGCTTGCAAAGGATCTCGGCATAAGCGTCACCACCAGCGAACAGGCGTACAACCAGCTCCTCGTTGAAGGCTACATATACAGCCGCCCCCAGTCCGGGTTCTTCGTGTCCGACCTTCCGGGCTCCGCCGAAAGCGGCACGGCTCCGGCTCCTGAGGATTTTGACTTCTCGTCCTATACTTTTCAGGAATCATCGTTTAAATACGATTTGTCCTGCTTCGACTTTCAGAAGTGGAAAAAGTGCATGTCCAAAGTCTTCAGCGACTATACCCGCCTACTCCTGTTCGGAAGCGACGTGCAGGGAGAAATTGCGCTGAGATACGAGATATCCCGCTACGTGTACACATCCCGGGGGGTAACCTGCCGTCCCGACCAGATTGTAATCGGCGCCGGAACCCAGCAGCTTGCGGGATACCTCTGCAGAATACTGAGGCGCATGGGCATAGGAACGGTTTGCGTCGAAGATCCGGGATACACTCCGGTTTTCAACATATTCAGAGACCACGGCTTTGACATAGAAAACATTCCCGTCGAAGGAGACGGGCTCGTCATCGAAGACCTGCCCCGTCCCCGCTCATCTGCCGTATACGTTAGTCCGTCCAACCAGTTCCCCACCGGCTCCGTCATGCCCGTGGGACGGCGTTACCAGCTCCTCGACTGGGCAAAGGAAACGAAAAGCGTAATCATAGAGGACGACTACGACAGCGAGCTGCGCTATTTCGGAAAGCCTCTTCCCGCCCTTCAGGGACTGGTTTCCGGCTCACCCGTGGTTTATCTCGGTTCATTTTCCTCCACCCTCTTTCCGGCAATAAAGATAAGCTACATGATACTTCCGGAGAATATGGCGGAAATCTTCCAGTCGTTTAAATACGATTACAGCCAGACCTGCTCGAAAACCGAACAGCTGACCCTCGCCCTCTTCATGGAGGAAGGGTGCTACTACACCGGAATAAAAAAAATGCGCGCCCTCTATGCGCAAAAGCTTAAAGCGGCTCTCGACGCTCTTTCCCGTTACGGCAGCGATTTCATATCGCCAATTAACAATCTTTCCGGGATCAACCTTATACTTAAGATACGCACCTCTGCTCAGGCCGCGGGACTCGCCTCAAAAGCCGAGTCCCTGGGTCTGCGGGTGCAGCCTTTGTCCCTGCCTGCCGGCGGCGGAGAAAAGCTCATGGCATTTTACTATAACCAGATACCCATCGGGGAGATAGACGAGTCGGTAAAAGCTATGGTGGAGCTTTGGCGTAAGGAGGAGCTTTTAGAGCCGGAAATATAAAACAAGGTCGGGGTTCATTTAACCTCGACCTTTTACTGTCTCCTCTCTACCTTGCCAGGCTTCCCATCGGATCCCACGGCTTAAGCGCTATAGGCTCCGTTTCCAGAAGCTTTCTCTGGTCATCGGTAAGATATTTCTTGTTTACGACAACCTGATATGTATATTCATCGAACCAGCGGTCCGTCATTACGTAGTAGCCGTCTTTTCCGGCGTCCTTGCCCCAGCTGTTTTCAACTCTCCAGCGGTTCGGCTTTCCATCTTCGTCCAGATTTACTCCGGTAAGCACCATTGCGTGGGTCATGAGGCTTTCGCCGTAATCGAGGCGCTGAGCCTTATCCATCGTAAACTCCGTGCTGAAAAGATCCTCCACGTCGTGAACGTCAAGATCCATTAGACCTCCGTCTTTAGAGCTTGACTGTCCCACATCGCTTCCGAACCAGACTGCGTTTCCGTCCTTCATCTGGGCGATGGCCATTCTCTTCAGCTCTTCGGCAGGAAGATTCAGATATGCCACGTCTCTGCCGCCTTTGATGTTGCCGAGGTACGATACGGTGTACATTCTTTCGTAAGGCTTGTCTGCTGTAGGGGCGTTGATTACGCTCACGTAGTCGTCCATATCAAGTCCCACATACTCCTTATAGAAATCCTGCGGAGTGATATCGGCAACCCGTACGAATTTATCGTCCTTATCTCTCGTCTCGTATGTGAATTTCTTCGGAGGGGTTCCGAGGCATATGCAAAGCATTCTGTATACGGTGGAAAGCATATCCTCCTTTATGGAAGCCAGGTCGTCCTCAGAAGCGCCGCCCTTTACCGCCTCTCTCAGGGCGCATGCAAACTCTCTCAGCTTGCAGGTCAGGTATTTATTCATCTCAGCCGTAGCCGACGAGCTTGCCGATTCAGGCATTGCATCTTTTGGCACCACGCCGTACTTTTCCACTATATTGGCGAACATGTCCCACTGACCGCCGTCGCAGAGAGGGTCCGTCAGAAGGTGATGAACCAGTCTGCCGTCAAGAGGCTCGTCCGCCGTCTCGATAATGCTCTCCAGAAAGTAGTTCGTCTTTTCAAGCTTGTCCCAGAAGAGGGAATAGCTCTGGCTCAGCTCGCATGTCTTAAGGTTCAGCTTCTTCATTACCTCAAGGCGCATAACGTTAAGGGCTGCGAACATCCAGCACCTGCCGGAGGATTTCTGGTCCGTTATTTCCCCCGTTTCCACTTTCACGGAAAAATCATGTCTGGTGTCCCTTCTTGCCCGGAAATTGTCGGCGCTCGCGTTGATGCCGTTCTTTACTGCGGCGTTCATAGCCACTCTGTTTACAGGGTCTTTCTCGAATTTTTCCTCAAAGCCCTGCAGCATTTCACCGGTGATTACTGACTGCATTTTATTATCCTCCTTTATTTTTTAGGCTTCTTCAAAGCCTTCAAGTCCTGAACTTAAATGGATTTCTCCCTTTGAATCGACGAAAACCGCCTCCACGCCGTCCATGGATTCTATGAACTCAAGGCCTTTATCCACCCCTAAAATCAGGCAGATGGTGGAGAGGCCGTCGCAATCCACGGATCTTCCCGCAGCCGACACTATGCTCACGCTGTCAACGTCCGTCTCTGCCGGGTATCCCGTATTCCTGTCGAGAATGTGGTGGTACTTCTTCCCGTCTATCTCGTGAAATCTCTCATATATGCCAGACGTGACTATGGTGGCATCGTGGAGCTTAACCGAGCCCACTATCTCGCCCTCGTCCCCGTAAGGCTTCTTTATTCCTATGTTAAACGGCGTTTCTTCATCATCGCCCTTATACCCTATGACCTCTATGTTTCCACCAAGGTTCACTATGGCGGACGTTACCCCTTCGGAACGCAGAAACTCACTGACTTTGTCGGCTATGTAGCCCTTGGCGATTCCGCCAAGATCCAGGTGCGCCTCCGGATTTTTCAGAGTCACAGTGTTTCCGTCCACCTCAACGCCGGTATAATCCACGGTTTTAACGGCTTCTTCAATCTCGCCTTCCGAAGGAAGCACCGGCTCCACCGAATCGAACTGCCAGAGGTCGCTTAAACGTCCCATGGTTATGTCGAATTTCCCGTCAGAGAGCTCGCCGTATTCTATACCCTTTTTTATGACTTCAACGGTGCGCCCGTCGCACTCCACAGGCTCTCCGCCCGCATTGTTCACCCTGTATACGTCGGAGCCCGGTTTTGTCCTGCTGAGAAGGGAGTCGAACTCGTCGCACAGGTCAAAGGCTTCATCTATCAGCTCTCCTGCCGCTTCCTCGCTCATATTTTCCATGTCATATATGTCTATCTGGCAGACAGTGTCGAAGTAATAACCCGTCTTTGACACGGCCGATACGGTCTTTCCGCTGCAGCCGGTCTGTGCTATAATAAGACCTGTCACCAGTGTGAAAACACTTATTAAAGAAATCAATCTCTTCATATATACCTCTTTTTCAGGAGTTCTGATGAAAAAAATATTTAAAAAAGCGGATTTCGTCCTTCTGGCGGTTCTCATTCTCATAGGAATCGCGCTGTCTGCGGTCAGCGTCCTTTCCGCCTCCAGCGGCGCAAAGGCTGTAGTAACCGTTGACGGCGAAATCTACGGCGCATACTCTCTTTCGGACGATCAGGAAATCACCGTCGAGAGAGACGGCCACACAAATAAGATTACCATAAAAGACGGCTCTGCGCAAATGACATATTCGACATGTAAAAACCAGGTATGCGTGGAGACCGGAGCCATATCGAAAACCAACGAGAGCATAGTCTGCCTGCCTAACCGGGTCATGGTGGAAATTGAAGGAGGGGAGGGCGGATACGATGCAGTGGCATAGCAGAACGGGGCGAATCGCCGTAAGCGCCATGTTTGCGGCTCTCGCTCTTATCTTCTCCTACATCGAGGCCATACTTCCCCTGTCTACGGGAATACCGGGAGTCAAGCTTGGAATCGCCAATCTGGTGGTTATCCTGGCACTCTACAACATGAACTTCCGGTACGCCATGGGAATTAACGTTATCCGTATCCTCGTGGCGGGACTTCTGTTTAACGGCCTCTTCGGCGCGCTGTACTCTCTGGCGGGAGGCGTCGTCAGCCTTACGGTCATGTGGCTCTTAAAGAAAACCGGCCTCTTTTCCATGGCGGGAGTCTCCATGGCGGGAGGCGTGGCGCATAACATGGGGCAGCTTCTGGTGGCTTCAGCCCTTGTCTCGAATCTGAAGATGTTCGTATATCTTCCGGTGCTCATGTTTTCCGGCATTGCGGCGGGTATTCTCATAGGAATCATCGCCTCTGTCGTAAACGAACGGGTACCGAAAGATATGTTCGCAAAATAGCTTTCAAGGAGGATTATTCAACCATGCGACAGGAACTTACAGACCTCAGAAAGGCGATGAAAAATCGCGGTATCGACGCCTGCATCATTCCGACCACCGATTTTCACGGTTCGGAATACGTAAACGACTATTTCAAATTCCGCAGATATGTTTCGGGATTCACCGGTTCCGCGGGAACTCTTATCGTTACAGAAGACGGCGCATACCTCTGGACAGACGGAAGGTATTTCATCCAGGCGGCAAAAGAGCTTGCCGGCTCGGGAGTAGAACTGATGAAGATGAACGAGCCGGGAGTTCCCACCATCGAGGAATTTCTAAAAGAAAACATGGCGGAGGGGCAGACTCTTGCCTTTGACGGAAGAGTCGTAAGCGACACCCTCGGCGCAGGATATGAAAAGATAATGGCGGACAAAGGCGGCAAAATCGTCTACGACACGGACCTTGCGGACGAAGTCTGGAAGGAAAGACCCGCTCTTAAAGGCGCAGCCATATACGCTCTTCCCCTTTCCGTTACGGGAAAGACCTTTGAAGAAAAGCTCGGCGAGATACGGCAGATTTTGTCTGAGAAAAACGCCGATTATTACCTCATCACAAAGCTCGAGGAAACGGCGTGGCTTTTCAATATGAGAGGGGACGACGTTGCAAACACCCCTGTGTTCTTTTCCTTTACCATGGTGACCCCGGACGGCGTAAACCTTTACGTTTTCAAAGACGCCATTGCGCATACCCAGGTTCCCGCCGGCGTACGGGTAAAGGACTATTTTGAAATCTACGAGGACGTCAGGGATATCCCGGCAGGAAAATCCCTTCTCACAAACCGTAATGATGCGTCCTACGCGCTCATAAAGAGCCTGGATTCCGGCGTCAGGGTCGTAGACGAAAAATCCCCTGCGGAAACCCTCAAGGCCGTGAAAAACCCTGCCGAGATTGAAAGCACCCTCCACGCCCATCTCGAGGACGGCGCGGCTATGGTAAACTTCATGTACTGGCTTAAAACAAAGGCTTTAAACGAAGGCCCTCAGACCGAAATCACCGCCTCAGACTACCTCGAGGGCTGCCGGAAAGTGAGAAAGGGCTTCAAAGATCTCAGTTTCACGACCATTTCCGGCTACGGCCCTAACGCCGCCCTCTGCCACTACTCGGCAAAGGCGGGAAGTGAATCCGAGATTAAACCGGAGGGTTTTCTGCTGGTTGACTCGGGCGGCCAGTACGAGGACGGCACCACTGACATAACCAGAACCTTCGTCATGGGCCCCATAACGGACAAGATGAAAAAGTACTTTACTCTGGTTCTAAGGAGCCACATCGATCTTGCCATGGCCGAATTCAAGCCGGGTACCGACGGCGTGGCGCTGGATACCCTCTGCAGAAAGCCTCTTAAAGCTGTGGGACTCGACTTCAACCACGGAACGGGTCACGGCGTTGGACACCTCCTCAGCGTCCACGAAGGTCCTAACAGCATAAGCTCCCGCGGAACGACAGTCATAGAACCGGGTATGATAACCTCCGATGAACCGGGCGTATATATAGAGGGAGAGTTCGGTATACGCCACGAAAACGAAATACTCTGCGTGAAGAAGCCGGACGGCATGCTGGCTTTCGAAACTATAACCTACTGTCCTTTTGACAGAGACGGAATAGACGTGTCCATGCTGACGGAGGAAGAGCTTGAATGGCTGAACTCGTACCATAAGACGGTCTACGACAAAATCGGCCCTATGGTTGACGGGGAAGTGCGCAGCTGGCTTAAGGAAGCAACTGCAGAGATGCAGTAAAGAAGGAAGGTAATTGTAATGCTTGACATCAGTACGATGAAGGTTGGATTCATCGGTTACGGCAATATGGCAGGAGCCACAGGAAGAGGCCTTATGCTCTCAGGCGCAGTAAAACCGGAGCAGATTTACGCCTGCGCAAAAAACTTTGATAAACTCAGGGTCAAAGCGGAAACCCAGGGCATTCACGCCTGCAAAAATGCCGAGGAGGTCTGCCGGGCCTGCGATATCGTATTTATCGGGCTAAAACCATATATGGTAAAGGATGTAATGACCCCCGTAAAAGAAGCATTGAAAGGCAAGGTGGTCATTTCACTTGCAACCAACACCTACTGTGACACTCTTTCGGAAATCCTTCCGGAATCTCACTGCGTTGCAACGGCGCCGAACAC
>CALXBQ010000011.1 GCA_944386595.1 uncultured Clostridia bacterium | reverse complement strand
ATGTAATATTTATTTGAGCCATAACTCCACCTCCAGTTGATGTTTTTGTGGTGATTAATATTATACCTGAGGTTGGAGCTATGTGCTCTTTTTATTTTTGATTTTACACCATTATATGGGCATAACCCTTTACATCGAAAAATTTCTCCGTCGTGCTGCCCTTCGAGGAGGTTTTGTTCGATGCAAACAACGTTTTCACCCTTTGACATCGAAAATGCGTTCGACCTTAACGTAAAAAGCGGGCCTCCGCATCGAAAATATCAAAAAAATCGAAAACAATGCGAACGCCCACGGTCACTATACTTCAAAACATTTACGAAATCCCCGGATTTCGCGCCGCCTTTTCCGCTTCACGGTTTTCCCTGACTATCTTAACCTTCTGGCGATACTTTTCTGCCTTCTCATCGTCCCCTTCGGCCTCGTAGATGGCGGCAAGGGCTTCCATCACTTCAGTGTTTGACGGGGATAAAGTCAGCACCTTAAGGAGGCACTCCTTTGCCGTCTCGTCGTCGCCCAGCTCGTCGTAGGCCAGGCCCAGGTAGTACCAGAGGGGCCACCAGTTGTTGAAGCGGGGGTCTTCTCTGTACGGCGACAGGATGTCGATGCCTTCCTGAAAGCGGCCGGAAATTATCTTGTTATAGCCTTCTTCTATCTTTACAGGCTCGGCAAGCTTTTCAAGCCATCCGGCGATTTCCTTTTTCATGTCTTCGTTATCAGAAAGCCTGAGGAAATCCTCCCATGTCAGCTTTGCCTTCATGTAGAGGCCAAGGTTCAGGTACCCGTAGCCGAGGAAGTAATATCCCATGTCGAAATCCGGCTTTGCTAAGGTAAGCTTCTCGAAGGCTTCCAGGGATTCGGCTTTGAACCTACCTACGAAGTCCTCTCCCTCGCCTTTTTCATAGGTGTCTTTACATGCCCTGCCATAGCAGTAGAGAGCATCCGGGTTGCCCGGGTCGATTAGAAGGGCCGCCCGGAACATGATGCAGGCGTAATCGAAGTCGTTTTTTGCCGCTCCGTCAACGCCGTCGTTTATAAGAGGCTTTACGAAATCCTTTGTGAAGAGACGGGTTATGTAGGCGATGTAGCTGTCCCGGTGTCTGAAGTTTACGTCGCAGCCTATGACAAAGGCCATGTTCTGCGCAATCTTAAGGGTGGTAAGGCCCTCCACCTCGCCTATGCGAACGGGAACGGGAACTCCCGTAAGTATGTCGTCAAGCCCCGCCTTCTTTAAATATCCCTCCGACAGCTCGTCGAAGATGTATTCCTTCAAGTGAGGAATCAGGTATTCGCCTATGCGGTCAGGTATGCGGTTTGCTTCTGTCATTTAAATTTCCCAGCCCTTTCTTATAAATCTCTTAATGGCCTCGGGGTTTAAGAACCTCTTCATATCCCCGGCCAGGTGTCTTTGGGTCTTTGCGTATATTTCGCCGGTCTTTCCGCCAAAGCCTTCTGCGAACTTCAGCAGAATCCGGTACAGATCTTCTTTGGTATGGTTCTTTCTGTGGTAGCCGCAGTCGTAGTAGAATCCCGCCAGCTTTTCGTAGAACTCGAAGCTGTTTTCAGCCACTGCGCAGTCCAGATACTCCAGAGTTTCATCGAAGCCTCCCCGGTTGTAATAAAGGTCAAGTACGGTTTCTATCATCTTCAGCCGCGCAAGCTCCGGCGCAGAAATGTGCGCCGTCGATATAACCTCGTAAGGCGCCTCGTCTCTGTAGATTATGCCGTTTGCCTCCGCGTCGTCTGCGACAGGCGTTCCCTTCAGCACTTTCAGAAAGCCCAGCTGAAGCTCGTGGGGCCTTAAGGCGTAGGCTTTGTTGAAGCTTCTGGCAAATGATGCGTAGTTTTCGTATGGAAGTCCCGCGATAAGGTCGGCGTGGACTTCGCAGTTTCCCAAGGCAAGCAGCTTTTCCGTGTTTTCCATCAGCCTGTAAAGGTCGCCGCTTCTTCCCACCGACGAAAGAACCAGAGGGTTCGTGCTCTGGATCCCCACCTCGAAGCGGAAAAGTCCCCGGCGCGCTCTGCTTATGGTCTTTATTGCGTCGTCGTCCAGGAGGTCCGCGCAAATCTCGAAGTGGAAGTTGGTCTTTCCGTTGTCGTTATCGATGAGGTGGTTCCAGATTGAAACGGCCCTCATTCTGTCGGCGTTGAAGGTTCTGTCTATGAACTTGACCTGCCTCACTTCCATGGCGAGAAAGTAGTCAAGCTCCCTGCGCACTCTCTCCATGGGCAGAAACCTCATACTCCTGTCCAGGCAGGATATGCAGTAGCCGCAGGAGTAAGGGCAGCCCCTGGAGGATTCGTAGTAGACCACTTTGTCCCGTTCAACGTCAAGCCTTGCGTAAGGAAAAGGCAGCTTCTCCATGGGAACCTGAGGGCAGTCCGGACTGCTGACGACCTTCCCTCCCCGGCGGTGCGTAAGAGAGCCGACCCGGGAGAACTTCTTATCCCCCAGAACAAGAGACTTTACGAACTGAAACATTGCAAACTCGCCCTCTCCCCGTATTATGTAATCCGCCCACGGATTTTCCGAAAGGAACTCATCGGCTCCGTAGGTGACCTCAGGGCCGCCAAGGAGAATCTTAAGGTCTGGGCACGCCTTTTTAAGGTCCCTGCACAAAGGTTTTATCTGCTCTATGTTCCATATGTAGCATGAAAAGCAGACGATGTCGTAGCGTCCTCTTAAGATGTCCACGTAAACGGCCTCCAGCTCGTGGTTTATGGTGTATTCCCGGAGCTCAATGTCCAGGCCCGAATCCACCGTCACGTTGTAGAGGTACTTAAGGGCGAGATTCGAGTGAACGTATTTGGCGTTTAGGGTTGTAAGCAAAATCCTCAAAAGAAATCCCTCTTTCTGAAGCGCTTTTGGTTAAAGCATTCTGAAGCGCTCGTCCTTTAAAAGCTCCGTGTCGTCCATGGCTCTCTCAAGCTGGGCGAGCATTCTGTCTCTGTCCTGCGGAAGGTTTCCCCGAAGCGACACGTAGTTGGAGGCGTGGTTGCTCCTGAATACGCACGGGCCTTCCGGCTCTGCGTTCTGAAGAAGGAGGTATGTCTCCTGAACCACTTCCTCTCCCGTCAAAACCTGAAACTTTCCGCTCCTTATATCCTCCGCGAGAGGCACGTCCGGCTCAAGCATCAAAGTGAGCAGTCCCACATAAGATGCGTTCATTTCCGTTATCATCTTTCCGGTCTCGACGGCGTGCTCCTTCCAGAGAGCCTTTCCGCCCATGCCGGAGATGAAGGTTACCGACGCGGGAATTCCCGCATCTTCTATCTTTCTTACGGATTCTATGAGCTGATCACGGCTGACGCCTTTGTTTATCATCTCAAGTATCTTCCCGCTTCCCGATTCCGCTCCTATGTAGATGATTCCAAGGCCGTGAGCTTTAAGAGTCTTAAGTTCCTCGGGGGTCTTTCTCAGAACGTCCTTTGCCGAGCCGTAGATACCCACTCTCTCGCACTCGGGAAACAGCTCCCTTATCTTATCCAGTATTACCAGCAGTTTGTCCGTGGAAAGGCAGAGAGCGTCGCCGTCGCAGAGGAATATTCTCCCCACTCTGGCATAAGTCTTCCTTGCGTCCTCCAGATCCTCTATGACCTCGTTTACCGGGCGCACTCTGAACTGCTTCGCCTTGAACATGCCGCAAAATGTGCATTTGTTGTGAGAACAGCCTATGGTGACCTGAACCAGCAGGCTGTACGCCTCGCTGGGCGGTCTGTAGATGTCTCCTATATATCTCATATCCTGTATCCCTTTCTCCTACATTCTCTCTGGGGCCTTCATGCCCAGGAGGGCAAGACCGTTCTTTATCGCAGTCTTTGTCGCCATTACCAGGGCAACCTTGGCAGCCTTTTCCTCGTCGTTATCGGTGAGAATGTGCTCGTCGTGATAGAATTTATTCAGGCCCTGAGCCATGTCCACTATGTGCCTCGTCACGATGGAAGGCTCGTACTTCTCGCAGGCGTCCCTGATCACGTCAGGGAACCTGTAGAGAAGCTTGGTGAGCTCGTAGGCGCTTTCGGACGTAAGGTAGCCGTAGTCGAGACCGGCGGTGTTCTCCGCCCTCTTAACCGTATCCTCTCCCGCCTTTTTGATTACGCTGGCGCACCTTGCATGGGTGTACTGAACGTAAGGGCCCGTTTCGCCGTCAAAGTTGAGTACCTTATCCCATTTGAAGGTGTAGTCCTTGATGCGGTTGTTGGAAAGCTCCTGGAATATTACGGCGCCGATTCCCACTTCCTTCGCAACCTGGTCGATGTCGAGGTCAGTGTTCTGGTTCTTTTCGGCGATGATCTCTCTCGTCTTTTCAACAGCCTTGTTTAAAACGTCCTCCAGGAACACCACTCTTCCGTGTCTCGTGGACATGGTTCCTTCCTCAAGGCTTACCAGGCCGAAAGGCACGTGGACGCAGTCCTTCGCCCAGTCGTAGCCCATGAGCTCCAGAATCTTGAACCACTGCTGGAAGTGGAGATTCTGCTGGGAAGCCACGACGTAGATATTTTTATAGAAATTGTAGGTTTCCTTTCTGTACACAGCTGCCGCAATGTCACGGGTGATGTAGAGGGTGGAACCGTCAGACTTTGTTATAAGGGCAGTACCCAGGCCGTATTTTTCCAGATCCACTACCTGAGCTCCCTGAGACTCCTTGAGAAGTCCCTTGTCCTTGAGCTCCTTTACAAATCTCGGCATCTTGTCCGAGTAGAAGCTTTCGCCGTTATATGAATCGAAGGATATATCCAGCATGTCGTATACTCTTGTAAATTCCTTGAGGCTTTCCTCTCTAAACCACTGCCACAGCTCCACTTCTTCCTTTTCGCCCTTTTCAAGCTTTGCAAATATCTCCCGGGCCTCGTCGTCGAGCTCCGGATGGGTCTCTACCTCAACGTGGAACTTTGTGTAATAGGAAAGAAGCGTCTTTATAGGCTCTCTCTTTACGTCCTCCGCGTTGCCCCAGTGCCTGTAGGCGCAGATCATCTTTCCGAACTGGGTTCCGTAATCTCCCAGATGGTTGATTCTGAACACGTCGTAGCCCATGGCGTCAAAAATCTTATATAGGGAATTTCCTATTACGGTGCTTCTGATGTGGCCTATGTGGAAAGGCTTTGCGATGTTAGGAGACGAAAACTCCACTATGACCTTCTTTCCCTGGCCTTCGTCGCTCTTTCCGAAGTCGTCGCCCTTTGAGAGAACCTCGCTTACGGTGCTCTCTATGAGCTTTTCCTTTGCGATGAACATATTTACGTAGGCGTTTACCGGCTCAACCTTATCAAAGAGGTCGCTTTCCTCTATGGCGGAGGCTATGTCCTTTGCGATGAGAGGAGGAGCCTTTCTGAGAACCTTTGCAAGGCGGAAGCACGGAAATGCGTAGTCTCCCATTTTGCTGTCCTGAGGGATTTCTATGATGTCGGCTATTTCGGCCTCCGTAAGGGATTCAACCTGACCTGCTATTATCCCGGCTATTTCTTCTTTAAAATTTATCATTTTCCTGTAACTCCTTTTCCGATATTACATCTATACCCATTTCTTTAAGCATCTTCGTGAAGCAGCCGTCTCCGTCCGTGAGAACTCCCGTAAAGGTTCCATCGTAGATAAGCCCGCTGCCGCAGGAAGGGCTTTTCGCCTTTAAAACGGCGCCTTCTATGTCCTCTCCCGCTTCCTTTGCCGCCTTAAGGGCTTTCTCAAGGGCTATGCCTGCGCCGCGGATAAACTCCTTTGTAACGTCTCTTCCGTCTTTGTCTATTATCCTGCCCGTTCCTCCCGGCTCGTACTCTGCCGGGGCCCGCGGGCATCCCAGTCCCGATTCTCCCTCGGGACAAACGGTGCAGACCTTATGCGTTCTGCAGAACTCCAGAACCCGTTCGTTCCGGTTGTTTCCGCCGTCGTATTTGCAGTTCACGCCCGTAAGGCACCTGCTCACAAGATACATATTAACTCCTCCTCATGGTGACGATGGTCACCCCTTCGCCGCCTTCGTTATACGTTCCGGCCCTACAGGATTTCACCGATTTATTGTGGCGGAGCATATCCCTTATTCCGTTCTTAAGGATTCCTTCGCCTCTTCCGTGAATTATGGTCACCTTCTCAAGGCCTGCCATGTATACGTCGTCGATATACTTTTCAACGTCCATGAGAGCGTCCTCAAGGTTCTTTCCCTGAACGTTTATGGACGCCGATACGCTCATGGCCTTGGACTTATACAGCCCTCCGTACTTCGTCTTCTTCTCCTGCTGCTTTTTCTGGGTTCCGTCGTTTATGAGGGCGATGTCCTTAAGGTTTACGGCAAGCTTCATCATTCCGATGCTGACCGTAAGATCTCCCTTCGAATCGGGAAGAGTCAGAACCTCGCCGTTCTGGTTCAGGGTGAGTATCTTCACCCTGTCTCCGGTTTTAATCTTATCGGCCGTAACAGGTTCGGCGTTGATTCTCCTCACTATGCCGGAGGCGTACTTGTCTTCCTCCTCCCGAAGCCTTGCGCGGCTTTCCGAAAGCTTCTTTCTTCTCTCATACTTATCGGGAACGTGTTCCAGCTCCTTAAGTGTCTTAGCCACGTCGGAAGCCGTCTCCCTGGCCTCTCTTATCAGGTCTCTTGCTTCGGCTCTGGCGTCCTCGATAATCTTTTCCCGCTTTTCCTTGAGGGTGGCGGCTTTGGCGTCTATGTCCGCCTTTTCCCGCCTTGCCGCCTCAATTATTGCGGCTGCCTCGTCTCTGTCGCGCTCGGCCTGCTTTCTGTCCTCTTCTATGGCGGAAAGCACGTCCTCAAACTCCATGTCTCCCCGCTCTATGAGCCTTCCCGCCTCGTCTATTATGTCAGACGGAAGCCCCAGCTTTCTTGAAATCTCAAAGGCGTTGGACCTTCCGGCGACTCCTATGAGAAGCTTATACGTAGGGCTTAAGGTCTCAACGTCGAATTCCATGGAGGCGTTCTGAACTCCCTCCGTGGAGAGGGCGTACTTCTTAAGCTCGTTGTAGTGGGTGGTTGCTATGGTGCATGCTCCGTTTCTGTAAAGCTTTGAGAGGATCGCTATGGCAAGGGCCGCTCCCTCGGTAGGGTCCGTTCCCGCTCCCAGCTCGTCCACCAGCACCAGGGTGTCAAAGGCCGCTCCGTCCACTATTTCCACTATGTTTCTCATGTGAGACGAAAATGTCGAAAGGCTCTGTTCTATGCTCTGCTCATCTCCAATGTCAGCGTAAATTTCCCCGTAAACCGGTATAGTGCTGCCTTCCCTCGCGGGAATGTGAAGTCCGCTCATGGCCATGAGGGATAAAAGTCCCGTGGTCTTAAGGCTTACGGTCTTACCTCCCGTATTAGGTCCTGTTACCACCAGAGTTCTGAAGTCGCTTCCTATCCTTATGTCTATAGGAACCACTTTCTTTTCGTCTATGAGAGGATGTCTTCCCTTCCTTATAACCAGCGACATATCCTCGCTTACGGCAGGCTCTTCTCCATCCATCTTCCTCGAAAGCTTTCCCTTTGCCATTATGAAGTCAAGCCGCAGCAGCAGCTCCTGATTATTTCTGATGTGATCGCTGTGTTCTGCCACCCTCGAGGAAAGTTCCGCGAGAATCCTTGCTATTTCCGCTTCTTCTGCAAGTTCCAGCTCCCTGAGCCCGTTGTTCAGCTCCACCACGGCCTGAGGCTCTATGAAAAGAGTGGCTCCCGCCTTTGACTGGTCGTGAACTATCCCCGGAAAGTGAGCCCTGTGCTCCTGCTTTACGGGAATCACGAAGCGGCCGTCTCTTACGGTAACGATGGAATCCTGCAGATAAGTCCTGTTTGACGAATCGTTTACCAGTCTGTCCAGCTTCGCTCTTATTGCCTCGTTCTGCCTGTTTATGGATCTTCTTATCCTTGAAAGCTCGGGAGATGCGTTATCCCTGAGCTCGTCCTCGTTCAGTATGCACCTTTCTATCTCCGATTCCAGATTGGGCATGGTCACTATAACGTCCGTCATAGCGGAAATCAGAGGAACCTCGGGTACTTCGCTTCCCTTCATGAACGTCACCACCCGCGATGCGATTCCGATGTCGTAGGCGACGGTTAGAAGCTGCTTCAGGTTTAAAACCCCGCCCTTTTTCGCATACTGCACCTCTTTTACTATGTCGTGGAGGCCTCCCGTAGGCAGAGGTCCTTTACGCACAATAAGGTCAACCGCCTCTGTAGTTGACCTTAATTCTTCTCTTATAGTGCGGATATCGTCATAGGGAGTAAGCTTCGATATGAGCTCCCGCGTCATCTCTGAGCCTGCCTCCGCCTTCAAAAGCTCCAGTATTTTGTCGTATTCTAAAACCCTCAGGGCTTTCTTATTCATAATCCTCACTTCTTCTTTGCAAAAGCCTGCGGCAGGGGAGCGCAAAACGCCCGCCCCTACTCGACTTTTCTCTTATACTTTTCCAGCTCGCTCTTAAGCTGAATGTTCTCCATCTGAAGCTCGAAGAACGTGCTCTCGTACTCGTCGCATTTAGCCTTAAGCTCCTTTATCTGCTCCTCGTACTCCTTCCTCTTCGTCTTCATATCGTTTATGCTGTCACGGTTCTGCTTGGAGGTCTTCTTCGCCTCCTCCCACATGTTCACGTAGTACTTTACCGTTTCCGTCAGCTTGTCGTTTTCGGCCTTAAGCCCGGCCATTTCCTCTCGGATTCCGTGACATTCCTCGGCGATGTTCACCGCCGTGAGCACGGCAAGACTTCCCGACGAAGGGTCGCTGAGAAGCCTTCCGATGGCCCGCATCTCGCTGTCGACGTGGGAGGCTATCTCTCTGATTTCCTCCTCGCTTCTCTCTCCCGATATAGTGTACTCCTGTCCGTAAATCTTTACCGTTACTTTACTCATAGCTTTCTCCTGACGAAAAGTTTAGTTATCTCTTATCTTCGCGCCGACCTTGTCCCTTAAGGCGTCCGCTATGAGAGCATGCTCCCTGTCGGCCTCCTCGTCGGTAAGGGTTCTGTCGTCGTGTCTGTAGGTAAGGCTGAATGCTACGCTCTTCTTTCCTTCTCCCACCTGGGCTCCTCTGTATATGTCAAAGAGCTTTACGTCTCTTAAGAGCTCGTCCGCAGCCTCATGTATAACGTCTTCCATCTGTCCCACAGTAACGTCCTCGTCCACTACGAGAGCGATGTCTCTGGTGATGGACGGATACTTAGGCGGCTGATGGTACTGAATCTCACGGCCCGAAAGCTCTACGAGAACGTTAAAGAACAGCTCCGCGCAGTAGGCGCGGGTTCCTATGGCGAAGTTTTCGGCAACGTCAGGGTGAACTTCGCCCATGATTCCAAGCTCTATCTCCTCGCCTGCCTCCGTCTTTACGGAAATCCTTGCGCATCTGCCCGGATGATATACTCCGTACTCGCTTTCAGGAGTGTAGATAACGCCTTCGATTCCTATGCGGTCAAGAAGGGCCTCTACCATTCCCTTAAGTGTAAAGAAGTCCTCTCCCTCGCCGTAAAGTCCTATGGTAAGATCCAGGGACTCGTGAGGAAGCTGATTTTCGTCTATCATGTTCTTCATGAACACTGTTCCGATTTCATATGCCCTTACGGCCTCTACGTTTCTGGAATAGTTTCTTCCCAGAACCTCCAGCATTCCCGGAGTGAGTATGGTTCTCATGGAAGCCGTATCCTCACCCATAGGATTTATGAGCTCGACCATAGCTCTCTCCCAGGAATCCTTTGCTATTCCCGCAGCGTCAAGGGTCTTGTTGTTCATGAAGGAGAATGTCTGAATCTCGTTGGCTCCCATGGCGCAAAGGGTTTCTCTCACAAAGTCGCGGAGAAGCCAGCTCTTCGAGAATTCAGCCTTTGTCTGAAGGTCAGGAAGGGTCATAGGAAGGTTGTCGTAGCCGTACATGCGGGCAATCTCCTCCACGTAGTCTACCTCCTCCAGAAGGTCCTGTCTTACGGAAGGCGGAGTAACGATGAGCTCGTCGCCGGTTCCTTCCACCTTCATCTCAAGGCCCTCTAAGATCTTCACCATATCGCCTCTTCCCAGGTCGATTCCCAAAACTCTGTTGATTCTGCTCACCCTTGCGGTTACCGTAGGCGCCGTTTCAGGATTCTTATATACGTCGACGGAACCCGTGAGAACTTCGCCGCAGCCCAGCATTTCCACCAGCTTGCAGACTCTGTCGGCAGCCTTTTCGCAGAGGTTAGGGTCTATTCCCTTTTCGTATCTTCCCGAAGCCTCGGTGCGAAGTCCCAGCTTCTTGGAGGTCTTTCTCACGCTGTCGGCGACAAAGGTTGCAGACTCTATCACTACGGTAGTGGTGTCATTTTCAATCTCGGAGTTCAGTCCGCCCATTACTCCGGCAACGGCTACAGGCTTTTCCGCGTCGTTTATCATGAGCATGTCGGAGGTAAGCTCTCTTTCGGTGCCGTCAAGGGTTGTGAACCTGTCTCCGTCCTTTGCCGTGTCTACGATGATGTGAGCTCCGGCAAGGCTTCTGATGTCAAAAGCGTGGAGAGGCTGGCCGTACTCCAGCATTACGAAGTTGGTTATGTCTACTATGTTGTTTATAGGCCTCATGCCTGCTGCCATAAGTCTCTTCTGGAGCCACCACGGAGACTGTTCGATTTTCACGTTCTTGATGACTCTGGCGGTGTAGCGCTTGCAGAGGTCGGAATTTACGTCTACCTTGATGTAGTCCGAAGCCTTTTCGGAGATAACCTTTTCGCATTCCGTATCGGGATAGATCATCTTCGTTCCGAAGGTTGCAGCCGCCTCCCTTGCCATTCCCAGCATGGAAAGGCAGTCAGGTCTGTTAGGTGTTATCTCAAAGTCAACGGCGTAGTCGTGAAGGTCTAAGGCCTTGTCCACGTCCTCGCCCAGGTGCTCGCTCCAGTCTCCCTCCAGAAGCCAGATTCCGTCCTTGGAGTTTATAGGGGCCACTTTGTCCGAAAGTCCCAGCTCCTGAGGTCCGCACATCATGCCCTCCGAGAGGACGCCTCTCATCTCGCCCTTGGAGATCTTCACTCCGCCCTCTACCTTAGGCTGTCCGTGAAGTGGTCCCGGAACCACGGCTCCGTCCACCGCCACGGGAACGAAGGCTCCCTCAAATACGTTAGGCGCGCTGGTCACTATCTGAAGGCTCTCGCCGCCTCCCATGTCCACTCTGCACACTACCAGCTTGTCGGCGTCAGGGTGCTTTTCAATCTTTTCGATTCTGCCGATTTTGACGTTTTCTATTCCCTCGCCTATGGCCTTGCAGGTCTCAAGGTTGGAGCCGGACATTATCATTCTGTCGCAGAACTCCTTTACGGGAGCGTCTATGTTAACGTAATCCTTTAACCATTTATATGAAACTATCATTTCGCGTGTTACTCCTTATTCCTCTATTTAAACTGCTCGATAAATCTCATGTCGTTCTCGTAGAGAAGTCTGATGTCGTCGATGCCGTACTTCAGCATGGCTATTCTCTCTACGCCCATTCCAACGGCAAAGCCCGTATACTTTTCCGTATCGATGCCGCCTGCTCTGTGCACATGGGGGTGTGTCATTCCGCAGCCTAAAATTTCAATCCAGCCGCTTCCCTTACAAACGTTGCAGCCTTTGCCGCCGCACTTGAAGCAGGATACGTCCATCTCTGCACTCGGCTCTGTGAACGGGAAGTGGTGAGGTCTGAACTTGGTTCTTGTCTCAGGTCCGAAGAGCTTCTTGGCCATGTGGTCAAGGGAGCCCTTAAGGTCGGCCATGGTGATGTTCTCGCCGATAACCATCATCTCTATCTGGTGGAACGTATGGGAATGGGTGGCGTCAGGAGTATCGCACCTGTACGTCCTTCCCGGAATAACGATTTTATACGGAGTAGGAAGCTCCAGCTCCGCTCTGATTTCCGCCGACGAGGTGTGAGGGCGGAGAACTATGTCCTTCGTAACGTAGAAGGTGTCCGTCATGTCTCTGGACGGATGGGTCGGCGGTGAGTTAAGGCCATCAAATGTATTAAAGACTGTATCAACGTCCGGGCCCTCGTATACGGAATATCCCATGGACTTAAATATTCCCACAACCTCGTCGATGATCTGGGTTATAGGGTGCTTGACTCCGAACTTTACTTCCTTTCCCGGCTCCGTAACGTCAATCTTCTCCGCTGCCAGTCTGGCGTTCTTTTCCTTCTCTCTCAGCTCTGCCGTCTTTTCGGTAATGAGGCTGTCAATCTGACCCTTTACCATGTTGGCGCTCTTTCCCAGCTCCTTCTTCTCTTCCGGCGGCAGCTTTCCCATGGACTTGAGAACCTCCGTAACCTGGCCTTTCTTTCCAAGGTACTTTACTCTCAGCTCTTCGATTTCGGAAATCGAACCGGCTCCTTCGATGAGCCCTTTCGCTTCTTCAAGCATTTCATTCAGTCTTTCCTGCATTTTCTCGATCCTCTCCTGTATTTTTTCTTACTGATTCGTACATGATGATCCCCGCTGCCACTGCGGCGTTGAGGGATTCTATCTCCCCGTACATGGGGATTTTTATCTTAAGGTCCGCGGCGCGCATGAGCTCTTCGCTTACGCCGCCCGCCTCGTTTCCTATCACTATGGCAGTGTCTCTTTCCACGGGCGCCTCCCACAGGCTTACCGCCTCGTCAAAGGCTGTAACGGCCAGCTTCTTTCCCATTCTTCCCATAAGCTCAAAGAGCTCCTCGGGACCGCCGGCGTATATCGTCGGCACTCTGAATACGGATCCTGCCGCGCTCCTCATAACCTTGGGGGACCAGACCTCCGCCGTGCCCTTAAGGCATATTATTCCGTCAAAGCCTGCAGCGTCCGCCGTCCTGATTATGGTTCCCAGATTTCCCGGGTCCTGAAGCCTGTCCAGAACCACGATGTTTCCGCTGCCGCCTCTGCCCCTTTCTATATCCCCTTCGCCGAAACGTGGAATCTCTATTTCCGCAAGAGCTCCCTGACTGGCCTCCGTCTGGGAAAGAGATGCAAAAAGCTTTTCGGAAAGCGCCGTAACGGGCACCCCCTTTTCGGCAACAGCGCGGGTTCTGTCTCTGACCGGAGCGTTTTCCTTAAGTATTATCCCGTGAATCCTGACTCCGTTTCTGTCCGCCTCCTCTATGAGGTTATCTCCCTCTATAAGGCACCGGCCCTCTCTGTCCCTGTATTTCTTTTTCAGCAGCTTCTGCCAGCCCCTGTATCTCAGGTTATCCTGTGATCTTATGACGTTGTCCATAGATGTTACATGCCGCGGTTTCACATACCGCTTATAATCGCCAAAAAGCCGGCAGCAATTTACCGGCTTTTCAAAAGCGTCAAAGGTTATTTATTAAGGAACTGCGGAATTCCGAATCTGGAATCTCCTTCTTCCTCTTCTCCGGCTTCTCCGAAGATGTCGCTTAAGGTTACGGTTCTTCCCGTAAGTCCGTCCTCGGTAACGACTTCTTCAGGTTCCGGACTGGTCTTTACTCTGTTGAATCCAAGTCCTTCGATTCCCTCGTCAAGACCTCCGCCAAAGCCTGTTGCGATTACGGTGATTGCAATCTCGTCCTTCATCTCCTCGTTTACTGCGGCTCCGAATATGAGTATGCAGTCTTTGTCGGCCTTTTCCTCAACGAGGCTTGCAACCTCCTGAACCTCCAGCATTCCCAGGTCGTATCCGCCGGAAACGTAGAGGAGTATAGCCTTGGCTCCATCGATGGTAGTCTCAAGAAGCGGGCTCTCGATGGCCGTCTTTACGGCTTCCTTGGCTCTGTCTTCGCCGGAGCCTCTGCCCACGCCCATGTGAGCTATTCCTCTGTTTGTCATTACGGATTTCACGTCCGCGAAGTCCACGTTGATTATAGCGGAATCGCAGATGAGGTCC
Source organism: uncultured Clostridia bacterium (assembly GCA_944386595.1). Lineage (GTDB taxonomy): Bacteria > Bacillota > Clostridia > Peptostreptococcales > Anaerovoracaceae > Avanaerovorax. The sequence goes on along the minus strand of CALXBQ010000011.1, from coordinate 58,823 downwards.
GATATACCCTGAACACCCTGTCTCAGCACGTCGTCAGCCATTGCAAACGCCTGAAGCATGGTGGTGTTTTTCTCCGAATTCTGAAGGAGCTTGTCGTTAGGCACGATTACAAGTGAATCGACGTACTTCTTCAGGAACTTGATTCCCAGCTCAGCCTGGGTCATTCTCTTCTTTCCCTCGAAGAAGAACGGCTTGGTGACAACGCCTACGGTGAGTATGCCCATATCCTTGGAGGCCTTTGCGATTATAGGGGCCGCTCCCGTTCCCGTACCGCCGCCCATGCCTGCGGTGATGAACACCATGTCGGCTCCGTCCAGTATTCCCTTAATCTCGTCTATGGTTTCCTCGGCAGAACGCTGTCCTACCTCCGGATTTCCGCCTGCACCAAGTCCTCTGGTGAGCTTTTCTCCTATCTGAATCTTAGTCTCCGCATTGCACTTGGCAAGCGCCTGTTTATCTGTATTCATGGCGATGAACTGAACGCCCTTCAGTCCCGCCTCGATCATTCTGTTTACCGCGTTGCATCCGCCTCCGCCGACGCCTACAACCTTTATTACAGCTGAATTATCCTGACCCGTTTCAAACTGCAGCATGTTTTGCCTCCTCGTTTTTATACATTATATAGTACATTTTATCACAGCATAGTAGGTTTTGCACCTGTTTTTTATGGTAAAAACGGCTCTAAAAAACGGCATGACAGATGTCTGCCTGACCTGGTCTTTGCCCCCACACTTGCCTTTACCGGGATTTTCCCGAGGACTTACTTCTAAGCTACGCCATGATCACTGCCGCCCTGCGGATCAGCTTACGTGGATCCCTTCGCCCGTAGCTGGCCTGGATTTTCAACCACAGACACAGACATCTGTCATACCGTTTTAAATTTTTATCTTCCCATGGCGTTTGCCGCGTCTCCCGTATCCCTGCTTCGCCTTGCCGCGAAGGCCAAAAACGTAACGTCTGAAACGCCGCCGGAAACGAGAGCCCGTCGGCATTCCAGGGCCGTGCTTCCCGTAGTGTAAAAGTCGTCTATGAGAAGCACCCGGCGGCCCGAAACCTGCCCGGCGTATTTTTCGTTAAAGGCTATGCTGCCTTCTATGTTCCATCTTCTCTCCGCAGGGCCCAGACTCCGCATTGGAGCCGTCTCCCTCGTGCGTAACAGCATGTCGGCAGCGCACTCCATGCCCGTAAGCCGGGCAAGGTGCTTTCCTATGAGAGCCGCCTGATTGAAGCCCCGCTTTCTCTCCTTGGCCCTGTAAAGCGGCACGGGTACTACGACGTCGCAGCTTTTGTCAAGACCCAAAGCCCGCACTTTGTCCGCCATTATGGCTCCGATGTCACGGGCCAGGTACTTTCTCCCCTTGTACTTCAGTCCGAAGATGAGGGTTCTCTCGTAAATGCCGTAGTCAAGACACGCCCCGGCTGCCATTCCGTCTATCACGTCAAGGCCGTCCGTGTTCCAGCCGAAGTGTGACAGACAGTGGTCGCAGAGTCCGTACTGTCTCGTCTCGTCTATTATGTTCCCGCAGCAGCCGCAGTAAAGGTACTGTGGAAAAACCAGCTCCGCAGCCCTGTCGATTATCTTCATTCCTGATCCCTTTCCTCCCTCATGAGCATATCGGAAAGCCTGCTCTTAAGGCCCGAATACCTCAAGCTTATACGGTTGTTGTCCACCATAGCCCTGATTCTCTCCTCGCTTCCGCAGAGAACCACGGCCCGCTTCCCTCTGGTGACCGCCGTATACAGGAGATTCCTCGTCGCGAGAACCGGCGGAGACCACATGACGGGCATTACAACCACCGGAAATTCGCTGCCCTGACTCTTGTGTACGGTGACCGCGTAGGCAAGCTCCAGCTCGTCCAGCATGGAAAAGTCGTACTCCGCTATCTTATCCTCGTCGAACATGACGGACAGTATACCGCTTTCCTTATCTATGGACTGTATGAAGCCCACATCTCCGTTGAAGATTCCCTCTCCCTCGGAAAAGTCCCTGCGGCTTTTCCAGCCTATCTGGTAGTTGTTTCTTATCTGCATCACCTTGTCGCCGGCGCGGAAAATCTTCTCTCCGTACTTCTTCTCCGGGACACCGGGCGCCGATGGATTAAGGGCCTCCTGAAGCATACGGTTTAAGGCCACGCTTCCGAGAACTCCTTTCTTTGCCGGAGTCAGCACCTGAATGTCCCGAACGGGATCGAGGTCGTCGTAGTAGGTCTTAAGTCTTCTCGTCACAAGGTCCCTGATCAGCTCCGAAACGTCCTGCTCCCGGCGGCGCTCCATGAAGAAAAAGTCTTTGTCCTTCTCGTTATATGAAGGGTACTCGCCTTTGTTTATCCTGTGGGCATTTACCACTATGAGGCTTTCCCCCGCCTGGCGGAATATCTCCGTAAGCCGGGACGTGTTGGCGTAGTCGCTCTCAATGATATCAGCAAGGACGTTGCCCGCTCCCACGGAAGGAAGCTGGTCCGCGTCCCCCACCATGATGAACCTGGTTCCAGGCGCTATGGCGTCGGTGAGGGCTTTCATCAGAAGTATGTCTATCATGGACGCCTCGTCCACTATCACCGCATCGTACTCCAGCCGGTTCTCGTCGTTGCGTCCGAAAACCATCTCGTCCGTGGCGTCGTTATAGTAGTATTCCAAAAGCCTGTGGACGGTAGACGCGTATCTTCCGCTTGTCTCCGTTATACGCTTCGCGGCTCTTCCCGTCGGAGCCGCTATGGCCGTCTTAAGGCCGCTGTACTCGAATATGTTTATTATGGTATTTATTATAGTCGTCTTTCCCGTTCCCGGTCCTCCGGTGATCACGGAAAAACCGCCTGTTATGGAGTTTTTCACGGCCTCCTTCTGCCTCTCCGAAAGGGTTATTCCCTTTTCCCTTTCGGTCATGGCTATCATGCTGTCCGGGTCGGCTTTAAGGGGTTTTATCCTGACGTTTTTGATGAGGTGAAGGTTCCGGCACACCCGCTGCTCCGCCTCGTAGAACAAAAACAGATAGACTGACGTGACGCCTGCCACGGTGTCAAGCTGAACCTTGCCCTCAAAGGCCATGGTCACGACCATGTCTCGGACTTTGTCCGGGGCCACGTCGAGGAGTTCCGACACCTTTTCGCACAGTTCGTCCAAAGGCACGTATGCGCTTCCCTCTCCCGCGTAAAACCACAGGGCGTACGTTATTCCGCTGGAAATCCTGAAAGGACTTTCCTTTTCTATGCCCAGCTTTTCCGCTATGGCGTCGGCCCTTTTGAATCCGAAGCCGTACACCTCGTCCACCAGCCTGTACGGATTTTCCTCGATGAGAGCCACGGCCTCCGCGCCGTAGGCCCTGTACAGCTTATACGCCTGGTCGGAAGTAATCCCGTACTTCTGAAAGTGAAGCGATACTCCGGCAAACTCCCTGCGGACGGCATAGCTTTCCCCTATCTGCTTCGCCTTCTTCTCCCCGATTCCGGGAATCTCCGTCAGCCTTTCAGGAGACTCCTCCATTATCCTAAGGGTGTCCTCTCCGAATTTTTCGACTATGAGAGCCGCCGTCTTTGGGCCTATGCCCTTTACGGTTCCCGATGCCAGAAATGCCCTTATTTCATCGGTTCCCTCGGGCATCACCTCTTCGCAGGCCGTAAAGGAAAACTGCTCTCCGTATCCCGGATGAACCCTGAACTCTCCTGTGAGCCTGTATGTCGCGCCCTTTCTCGGTTCGGCTATGCAGCCCACGCAGGTGAAGTATTCCTCCTCCGTCTCAAAGACTCCCACGGTGTAGCCGTTCTCTTCGTTATGAAAAATTATCTCCGTTAAAACACCCTTTTTCTCTTCCATTTACTCTTCTGCCTGATACATAGATCTATATATTCTCCTGCCGTCAAGGGTCCACACCTTCTCGGAGAACGCTCCCGGCTCCACGCCCTTTAAAGCCTCCTCCATGTCGAACATTCTGGCGTCTAAGATGTCCAGATAGTGAAGTATTTCGGCCTCCGGAAACATCGGCCGCTTCGGGCTTCCGAACTCCGGCTCGTAGTGATGGGATAAAATCATATGCTCCAGCATGAGGGCCTTCTCCCTCGGAAAATCCAGCTCCGCCGTAATCATCTCAAGCCCTCTCACTCCCTGAACGATGTGTCCCAGAAGCTGTCCCTCCGTGGAATATCCCGGCGACATGCCGTACTCGTTGGACTCTATCTCCCTCAGCTTTTCCATGTCGTGAAGAATCACTCCGGCAGCCACCAGATCCTTGTCCAGTATGGTGTAGACCTCGCAAAGCCTTAAGCCTGCCATGAGCATTCTCTTTATGTGGTACAAAAGTCCCGCAAACTCGGCATGATGGTTCTTTGACGCCGCAGGGTAGTACATGAGCTTTTCTTTATTGTCCGTGAGCACCCTGGTGCACAGCTTCTTTAAATCCTCGTCTGCCATGGTCTCGGCTACGGAATATATGTACTTATACATGGCCTCCGGACGCTCCGGCGCTGCCTTTATGTAGTCCTCCATCAGAAGGCCGTCCGAAACGGCTGACTTCCTGATACGGTTTATCCTCAGCTGGTTCACGCCCTGCCACTGGGTCACCTGGGCCTTGACCTTTATCAGGTCTCCGTCCTTTATCTCCGACAAAGTCTGAATCTCCTGCTCCGTAATATCCCACTTCTTCGCTGAAATCTCGCCGGTCTTATCGGCAAGGGTGAGATCCAGATACTGCTTCTTATTGGAGCCCAGCCTTACGGCAACCGACTTCACCATGAAGAAATCGGTTATCTCCATTCCCGCCTTAAGTTCTTCTATGTAATTTTCTTTCATCTGTCTCTCCTCTACGGTCTCAATCCTAAAAAAATCCTGCTCATATAATTATACATAAGCAGGATGATTTTTCATAGACTTTTTTAGCCTTTTGCGGCCTTATGCTCTTTCGAGAATCACCGCGGCCTTGAACAGGTCTCCGTCGATGTAGATTTTAAACTCTCCTCCCATAAGGCCCGTCAGGTCCTTGGCGATGGAAAGCCCCAGGCCGCTTCCCTCGGTGTTTCTCGACCGGTCGCCCCGGGTGAATCTTTCGGTGAGCTCGTCTGCGCTGATGTTGAGAGGCTCCCTCGAGACGTTCTTTATCTCAAGGCGCACACGGCCCTCCTCCTCTTCAAATATGTCGATGTACACGCGGCTAGACGGCATTGCGTACTTTGCGGCATTTGTCAGGAGGTTTTCTATGACCCTCCACAGAAGCTGGCCGTCGGCCATGACCTCAGCTTTTTCGGGCTTCCTGTCAAACAAAATCTGCAGCCCGGTGGCGTCAAGCTTTTCTCCCACCTCGGCAAGAGCCTGATTTACTATGGAGATCATTTCGATTTTCTCAAGATTTACAGGTATGGCCCCACTGGAAGCCTTTGCCGCCTCAAAGAGATCGTCAGTCAGCTTTTTCAAACGCACCGTCTTTTCGTCTATTATCCTCAGGTACTCCGGAGCGTTTTCGCTGCCCAGGCCTTCGCTCTTCAGAAGGTCGATGTACGTTATCATGGACGTCAGCGGCGTTCTGAGATCGTGGGACACGTTGGATATGAGGTCCACCTTCATCTGCCTGCTCTTAAGCTCCTCGTCAACGGCAAGGGACACCGCTTCCGAAATCTCGTTCACCTTCTCGGAAAGCCTGTCCAGCTCTCCGTCGTCGGTTACTTCTATCTTGTAGTCGATGTTTCCCTCTGCGATTTCCTCTATACCTTTTCTGAGGGCTATGTACTTATTCACCCACTTCGGCACGAATATGAACACGCATACCAGCACCGGAATTATTCCAAACCACGTAGCTGAGAGTATACATGCCCCCAGGCAAACGCCCATGACCTTCCAGAACACATCACGGCTTGCCTTTGCGGCGTCGTATACGTATACCACCAGCTTGCCTATTATGGTATGACGGAAGAAGGTTCCCGTCTTCAGTTTCTTGACGAGGCACTGATAGAATATGACGCCTCCCGTCACTATTGCGGCCTCGACTGCGGTAATTCCAAGATCCTTTACCCAGGAAGGCTCGAATCCGCTGAGAGGATAAATTCCGTCCCAGTAGTAGTGAAGCCACTCGCCTTCCGGGTCCACGGCCACTATGTTGTTTATAACATTATCAAGCCACCCGGACGTGGTCACCGCCGACATAATAAGGCCTATGCTCCATATGGCAAACACAATAAGGCATGCGAAGGCCGCCACCTGAATGTCCGTAGGCAGCCTGTCGAACCTGTTTAAGACCACCTTTCCGCTCTCGTCCTTCCTTCCGCATGTTACGGTCATCAGAACGAGAAACAGCAGGGCCGCTCCCGCGGAAATTGCTATTCCCACCCAGGCGGACGAGTAGTAGCTGTCTGCCACGGCCCATGCCGCATCTGCGGAGCTGACCAGGTTGTAGCTTATGTCCATCATCGTGTACATGGCCCCCATAAAAGCCATAAAGGCCAGAACCGATACGATGAACCCGACGGACGAAACTATGTTCACGCCCAGTCTCAGTCTATATTTTTTCGATTTTGTATCCAATTCCCCACACCACCTTTAAGTATCTCGGATTTTTCGGGTTGATCTCTATTTTTTCCCTTATCCTTCTTATGTGAACGGCGACGGTGTTTTCCGAGTTATACGAAGGTTCGTTCCAGACTTCTTCGTATATCTGCTCTATGGAAAATACTTTCCCCGGTTCCCTTACCAGCATCTTCAGTATGCCGTACTCCGTCGGCGTCAGAACGACTTCCTCGCCGTCTACGGTTACGGTCTTTCTCTCATCGTCGACTACAAGGCCCCCCGTGGTAAACACGCTGTCCGATTTTCCCTCCATTGCCCCCAGGCTCGTGTATCTTCGAAGCTGTGACTTTACCCGGGCTATGAGTTCGAGAGGATTAAAGGGCTTCGTCATATAGTCGTCGGCTCCAACGTTGAGACCCGTTATCTTGTCGTAATCCTCGGATTTTGCGCTGAGCATTATGATGGGAATGTTCTTCTCCTCACGCAGTCTCATGGTAGCCTGAATGCCGTCCATCTTCGGCATCATCACGTCCATGATTATGAGGTGTATGTTCTCTTTTCTGCATATGTCGAGAGCCTGCACTCCGTCAAAGGCTTTAAACACCGTATACCCTTCGTTTCTCAGGTATATCTCTATTGCTCCCGCTATTTCCCTGTCGTCGTCGCATACCAGTATGTTCATGCCGGGTCCTCCTTGTCACATCTATATATTAGCCGGTAAAAATTACAATCCGGCTACTAAAATTCTTAAGATTTTCTTACGATACTATAACATATCCGTCGCGGAAAGAAAACCGTCACCCTTGACTGATTTCCATAAATATGCAATAATAAAGTTACACTTTGTATTTGCATAATTTGCCCGATTGACCGCAATAAATCAGGAGGTGCTTTATGTACTATTCGAGAATTATTGAAACTGCCATAAGAAAAATAAACGATACATTTCCGGTGTTGATTGTAACGGGCCCGCGTCAGGTAGGTAAGACCACTTTGCTGACTAAAATGGCGGAGGAGGGAAGAAAGATAGTTTCCCTCGATAACCCTACACTACGTGCCTTTGCAAAGACGGAACCCGATCTGTTCATTCAGCGCTATGCTCCCCCGGTTATGATTGACGAGATTCAGTATGCGCCGGAACTGTTCGACTACATCAAGATATATGTGGATAGGGAGAAACGCTGCGGAGACTTCTGGCTTACCTGTTCCCAGACCTTTCGAATGATGAAGCACGTAACCGAATCCCTTGCCGGCCGGGCCGGTATCGTCCAAATGCAGGGTTTGAGCAATGACGAGATTCGCGGAATCAGTTTCCCGCCTTTTACCGTAGACATCACCGAGCTTACAGAAAGGTTGGCGCAGACCGCTCCCATGACTTTAACGGATATCTATGGCAGAATATTTAAGGGTTCCATGCCCCGGCTTTACGAAAATCCCGATGTGGACAGGGAGCAATATTATGAATCCTACCTGGAAACCTACATCAGCCGCGATATTAAGGATTTATCCCAGGTCGCGGACGAAATGTCGTTCCTTAACTTTATGGGTGCGGTAGCCGCAAGAACTGCCACCAACGTAAATTATGAGGCCCTTGCCGGCGAAGTGGGTATTTCCGCGCCGACGGCAAAGCACTGGTTATCGGTTCTGGTATCTTCAGGTATCGTGGCTCTTGTTCAGCCTTATTCCAACAATGCGCTGAAACGGGTAATCAAGGCTCCCCGTATGTATTTTCTTGACACGGGTCTCTGTGCCCACCTTACCAGATGGAGCAGTGCGGAGACTCTGGAGGCAGGCGCTATGAGCGGAGAGTTCTTTGAAATGTGGGTCGTATCCGAAATATATAAAAGCTATCTCAATGCAGGGAAAAGACCGCCGCTGTATTTTTATCGCGACAGCAATAAAAAGGAGATCGATGTGATAATCTATCAGGACGGTACCGTAACTCCTATCGAAATAAAGAAAAGCTCCCACCCTAAGGATGCCGTAAGAAACTTTTCCGTCCTTAAGCCCATAGAAAAAGACTCCGGCGAAGCAGATGCCTTTTCCGAAGTCTCAAATCTTAAGGTCAGGGTGGGTACGGGAGCCGTTATATGTATGCCTTCGGACCTGATCCCCATTGACAGGAAGAACTGGTACGTTCCGGCATGGCTGATTTAGCCTCGCTCGACCGGGTTACGCTATCTATTTGCCTCTACCGCCGCCTGAAGCACCCTGCCTGCAACCGGCGCTGCAACCTGGCTTCCGAAGCCGCCGTTTTCCACGCATACTATGAAAGCGTACGGCGCGTCCTCGTTTTCTATGAATCCTGCGAACCACGCCGTAGGACTCTTTCCCGCAACCTCGGCGGTTCCCGATTTTGCGTATATGTCAAGGCCCGGGAAATTGCCTTCACCGTACGTCTTCACGACGTTGTTCTTCATCATGCTGCGAAGCTGCATGGCGGTGCTTTCCTCTATCATTCTGTCCGTCCTTTCCGTAACGGAAAGAGCGGAGTAGAGGATATTCGGCACGGCGCCCCTTCCTCCTTCGGCTATGGCGCCCATGTATACCATCATGGAGCAAGGGTTGAGCTGATCGTTGTACTGTCCGATTCCGGCCCATGCCAGATTGAAAGGTGTCTCCGGAAACTCGAAGGAGCCCTTTACGTTGAATATGCCGTCTATGTCGTAGGAATCGGTAAGGCCGCACTTCACCGCGTACTCGGTCATGGTATTTGCCCCCACTCTCTGGGTGAGGTCCGCAAAGGCGCAGTTACAGGAATTGGCCAGGGCGTCCTCAAAATCCTGCACTCCGTGGGCCGTTCCGTTGGCGCACCTTATCTTTTCTCCGTTTATCTCCGTTTCTCCCGTGCAGTTATACGTCCAGCTGTCGAGGCCGGAAAGGTTCTCTATGGCTGCTGCCGATGTTACCAGCTTGAATATGGATCCCGGCGCGTATGTCGAAGAGAGGAATCTGTTAATGTACATTCCCGACGTGTCGTCGGCCGAGATCTCAGGCGGATTGGCAGGGTCAAAGCCCGGAGAGCTTACCATGCACAGAATGTCCCCCGTCTCGTAGTTGTACACTCCCACGCATCCGCTTCTTCCTCCCAGCGCCTCATATGCTGCCTTTGATACGTCGGCGTCTATGGTAAGGCGTATGTCGTTTCCGCGCCCCGTCATGCTGTATGTTCCCGTGAGAAGGCTGTAGCCCACTATATCGTCCTTAAATGCGCTTAAGGCCGATGTGGAAATGTTTCCGTCCATATCTCCCACGGCGTGAAGGGTTCCTCTGCGGATTCCCTCGTCGCTGTTATACTTTACCGTGCCTCCCCCGTTTTCCGCAAGTAGCACTCCGTTTACGTCGTATACACTTCCTATGGCAAGACGTCCGTCCTTGTACACGCTCTGATTGGCGTAGAACGTGGCCCAGTCGTCGCCGTACCTTACGAACCTGTACGTGAACACCAGAAGTCCGAGGATAAGAACCGCCGCCATGGCAAGACATATTATCGCGCGTTTTTCAAGCTTTTTCACTCCCGTATGCCCCCTTTCGTCCTGTCCTTCAGGCTGACCGCTATGCTGGCGTTCTGCCTGGTGTCGGCAGCCTTTAGAAATGCAAGCATGCCCCAAGATGCAATCATACTCGTTCCTCCGTTGGATACGAACGGAAAGGTCACTCCCGTAAGAGGAAACAGGTCCACGGAGCCGAACACGTTTAAGATGGTCTGAAACAGGAACATGGACATGGCCGAGCACGCTCCTATGGTGTAGAAGGTGGATCTGCCTGCCCAGATTGATTTTATTGCAAAAAGTGAAAGGGTTATTATTGATATCACGGCCATAAGAGCTATTATGAGGCCCCATTCCTCCGTGAGGAATCCGAACACCAGGTCGGTGGAGGCTGCAGGTATTCCCTTAAGCCAGCCTTCTCCTGCGCCTACTCCCACAAGTCCTCCGCTTGCCGCTGCCGACATGGTTCTCGTCTGCTGATATCCGCTGGTTTCGGCGAACTCCCATACGTGTCCCCAGGCTGCAAATCTGTCGGCCACGTAGGACTTAAACTTCAGCACCAGAAGTCCTCCCACGAACGCTACTCCCACTATGACTATGAGCTTGGTGAAATCCCCCGTCCTCAGGAATGATATCACCAGGAATGTTACGAAAAATATTATTGCCGTTCCGAAGTCTCCCATAAGGGCGAGGCAGCAGAAGCAGAATCCGGCAAAAATCATGAATATGAGGGAATTCTTCTTCTCAAAGAGTTCATCTAATGATGCCGCGCCCACCCATATGAACGCCAGCTTCACTATTTCGGACGGCTGAAACGACACTCCGCCTATCATAATCCAGTTGGCGGCTCCGAACTTGGTCGTTCCGAATATCAGGTTTACGGCGAGAAGGAACGCCGCTCCCGCATACATGTATACTCTCAGCTTTTTCGCCGTCTGTATGTTTCTCAGAACCGTACATATGGCCACGAAGAGCCCTATTCCGAGGGCTGCGGCCACGAACTGCTTCATTACGGACCCCGGGTACACGCTTGCCGTTATTGCAAGGCTTAAAGTAGAGAGGAAAAACGCTATGGTCTCCATCTCAAAGCCTTTTCTTCTCAGAGCTCTCATGGCAAAAACGTAAATCCACATTATGGCGCAGAGCCCCGCAAAGCCTATGGTGATTCCCGAAACGTACTTTTCGCCAAGAGCAATCTTAAGCTGCCCCACGGTCATAAACTGAAATATGGTTATGGCTATGAGAGACGTCCACGGCGAAAGAAGTATGGTCTCTCTCTTTCTTATCTGCGTGTTGTTTCTCTTCTCCTCAAGGCTGATAGGAAATATGGTGCATACCGAGCCTCCTATGGATATTTCATCTCCCGGGCTTACGGCGATGCTCTTCCTTCTCCTTATGGGTTCTCCGTTTATGAGAGTTCCGTTGCTGGAACCCAGGTCGCTGTACAGCCAGTTTCCGTCCGCGTCTCTGATGAGGGTCCCGTGGTTTCGGGATACGCCTGCGTCATCTATCACTATGTCGCAGCTTTTGGACCGTCCGATCACGTTTTCCCAGTGAGTTATGGGATGGCTCACGATTCCGTCCACGTTAAAATACGCCCATACCTCCGAAGGATTTCTCGACAGAAGTAAAGACGCTATTGATTTTACCAATATAAAGAGGGCGAGAATGATAAAAATCCATCTCGCTACCGCAGTGTACAGCAAACCGCCGCTGTTTTCCATCTCACCGACAGCGGATATGCCACTGGATATGTCCTGAAAAAATCCCTGTATGCTTTCCCATATCCCCTGTAAAGTAGCCATTCTGCCTCCTAAGTCAGTCCGTTTCCCCAAAACCTGGGCCTGCCCCTTTTATACTGCTATTCTAACACAGAAAAGGCTATATGTAAAATCCTCCGTTTACGGGAATCACCTGTCCCGTAACAAAGGCGGCAGCCTCCGTCGACAGGTAATACACGGCTTCCGCCACCTCTTCCGGTTTTCCGATTCTGCAAAGAGGCGTCTCATCCGCGAGCCGTCTCATGGTCTCCTCCGAGTGACCCCCGTTCATGTCCGTATCTATTACCCCCGGCGACACGCAGTTTACCCGGATTCCCGTCGGGCCAAGCTCCTTTGCAAGGCTCTTTGTCAGGGCGATGACGGCGCCCTTTGATGCCGCGTATATCGACTCGGCCGCGGCTCCCGTCTGTCCCCACACCGACGAAACGGTGATGACCGAACCGGCTTCCGCTCTTATCATTTCCGGTATGACGGCTCTTACGGCGTTTACGGTGCCGTGAAAATTCACATCCATGACCCGCCTTATATCCTCCTCTGAAACGTCCGTAATGAGTCCGTCTCCCGTTATTCCCGCCGCGCATACCAGTACGTCAAAGGCAGTGGCGCCAAAATAGGTCCTGGCGCCCTTTGCAGCCTTTGTCAGAGCGTCGTAATCGGACACGTCGCACTTCAGCGGAAGAGCTCCCGTCTTCCCGGAAATCATCGCCGCGGCGTCATCATTTTTCTCATAAAAAAAAGCGACGTCGAAGCCTTCCCCGGCAAATTTTTCAACGCAGGCGGCCCCTATCCCCCTGGAGCCTCCCGTAATCAAAGCAGTCTTTTTCATATTTCCTCCGGCTTTTTATCCAAAACGCAAAATATGGGCTCCCTTAAAGAAGGGCGCCCATGTATTTCAGAGTTCTTATCATCTGGCAGGTGTAACTCATTTCGTTGTCGTACCACGCAACTACCCTTACCTCATATATCTTCGTACCGCACCTCTGGGCCAGAGTCTGGGTGGCGTCAAAGAGTGAACCGTAGCTCATTCCTATTATGTCGCTTGAAACCAGCTCCTCTTCGGTATAGCCGAAGGACTCGCTTGCGGCCTTTTTCATAGCCGCATTTATTCCCTCCACCGATACGGTCTCTGTGTCGTCCTTAAGGGTCGCATCCAGTATGGTTATGGAACCGCTGGGAACGGGAACTCTCTGAGCCGAACCTATGAGCTTTCCGTCAAGCTCCGGTATTACGAGACCGATAGCCTTGGCGGCGCCTGTGCTGTTAGGCACGATGTTTATAGCGCCCGCTCTCGCCCTTCTGAAGTCGTTCTTTCTGTGAGGGCCGTCCAGAATCATCTGGTCTCCCGTATATGCGTGAATGGTGGTCATAAAGCCCGTCCTCAGCTCTCTGTAGTCGTTGAGGGCTTTCGCCATGGGAGCCAGGCAGTTGGTGGTGCAGCTGGCTGCGGAAACCACGTTATCATCCTTCTTCAGTGTTTCATGGTTTACCCCGTATACTATAGTCGGAAGGTCGTTTCCCGCAGGAGCGGAAATGAGCACCTTCTTTGCTCCCGCCTTAAGATGAACGGAAGCCTTGTCCTTTCCTGCGAATCTGCCGGTGCACTCTAAAACGATGTCCACGCCCAGATCGCCCCATGGCAGCTTCTCGGGGTCAGGTTCGGCGAAAACCTTTACTTCTCTTCCGTCCACCGTTATGGAGCTTTCGCCCGCCTTGACCTCGTGGTCGAACCTTCCCTGTACGCTGTCGTATTTCAGAAGGTGTGCAAGCATTTCGGGCTTTGCCAGATCGTTGACGGCCACAACCTCTATGTCAGGATCCGTGAAAACCCTTCTGAATGTCATTCTTCCTATTCTTCCAAAACCGTTAATGGCTATTTTAATACTCATATCCAAAACCTCCTTAAATCCGCAGATTTCTTTTCCCGCCGCTCGTTGGCCTTGAGAAAATGATAGTACTTCTGCTTCGTTCTCACAAAATTCTCTCTCCCAAGCGCATAGGACGCTCCGTTCTCAAAGAACATCTGCTGCTCGTCCATGCAGGAAATCTTCTCCAGATTGACGTAACAGCCCTTCAGGCATGGATAGAAGCGTTCGTCCAGCACGTGAAGCACGTTTTCAAGCTTCTCGTAGAATTCTATCTCTCCCATATCCGTCATGAGCCTCAGTTTTCTCCCGTCCCTTGCCAGATACACGATTTCATCCAACGTTACCTTTCTCACGCAGCCGTGGACGGCTACAGTGATGTAGTTATCCTTCACCGTTATACTTTCCTTTCCTTCACTGCCTCCCTCTATGGACTGAGCTTTCAGCCATTTTCGGAATTGTTATATTTTTTGTACGATTGCAGCCAATATAACACGGCCGGAATTTCGGCAAAAGACGGTTATTTCGACATTTTGTCTGAATTCGCACCGGCTTTTAATATTTTTCGACGGCGCAGAACTTATTTTGCGTATGATAACGGCAATTACGGCAGATTTTGCCTTAGCTTTCTCTCTTATAAGTGATGAGATCCTCCGCAATCTCCACAGCCGCAATGGATACCGGCTTGTTAACCTTGTAGTCCTCCGCAAGGACAGGCTTGCCTTCGATTATGTCCCTTGCCCGCTTTGCCGCCATGATCACGATGGTGTATCTGCTGTCAGCCTTTTTCCTTATCTCGTTTATAGATGGGTAAAGCATTATATTTCCTCCTCGTATCTTTCTATCAGCGTGCGTACGTCCTCCGCAACCCTGGAATGCTCAGCAACTATTATGGATTTAACCCTGGACACGGCCTCCTCTAAAAGGCCGTTCACCACGCAGTAGTCGTACTTGTCTATGTATGATATTTCGGACAGCGTCTTCGAAAGCCTCAGGTTTATGGCATCCTCCGTCTCGGTTCCCCTTCCCGTTATGCGCTTTCTCAGCTCTGACATGGAAGGTGGAAGTATGAAGATGAAAATCCCGTCGGGGTAATTCTCCTTCACCTTCATGGCTCCCTGAATGTCTATTTCGAGGACCACGTCGATCCCCTCCTTCAGCTTATCTATTACCAGCTGCTTAGGGGTGCCGTAGTAGTTGCCGTAGACCTCGGCGTACTCCAGAAAACCGCCCGCATTGACTCTTTCAATGAATGTATCCCTGTCGGTAAAGAAGTAGCTTATTCCTTCAACCTCTCCGTTTCTCGGGGCTCTTGTCGTCATGGACACGGAAAGCTCTATGTCCGTTTCCTCTAAAAGTCTCCTGCATATGGTTCCCTTGCCTGCTCCGGAAGGTCCCGATATGACAAAAAGCTTCCCCGGATGATTGGGATTGGCGTCGTATTTCTTTTCCATAAAAAACTCCTGACTGGCATATTCGCTGAAACTTAATTATATCACTTGTTCGTTGATTTTTCAAGCTACTCTATGTTCTGAACCTGTTCTCTTATCTTTTCCACCTCGGCCTTCACCTTGAGCATCAGGTTGGTAACCTCAATGTCGTTGGCCTTGGAGCCTATGGTATTGGCCTCCCTGTTCATCTCCTGAACGAGGAAATCCAGCTTCTTTCCCTCAGGTCCTTCCGCAGAAGCGATTATAGCCGCCATCTGGTCCAGATGGCTCTTAAGGCGTGTAAGCTCCTCGGCTATGCTGCATTTATCCGCAAAGATTGCAGCCTCCGTAAGAATTCTCTCCTCCGGAATCTCCACGCTGCCTCCGATGAGCTCAGCAATTCTCTCCTTCAGCTTCTCCGTATAGAGGGCCGGAACCTTGTCCGCTCTTTCCTCTATCTTTTCCGTCAGGTCTCTCACCGTCCTGCCCCTGGAGAGAAGATCCTCCGCAAGCTTTGCGCCTTCGGTTTCCCTCATGCGAACCATGTTGTCCGCGGCCTCGCACACCGGAACCAGAACGGCCTTCGTTATCTCCTCCTCGTCCTCCACGTCGGGAACGGCCTTAAGAACGTCTGGCAGTGACGCAAGATACTCAAGAGAAATATCCCCGCTTACGTTGAACTCCTTCTGAAGAAGCATGAGGTTGTCGTAGTACTGCCTGGCCACCATGGTGTTAAGCTTTACGGTGGCGTCGCTTTCCGTTATATTCTCAACCATTACGGAGACTTCTATCTTTCCCCGCTTTATTCTTTCCTTTACCGCATTCTTTATCTTATCCTCGGCGAAGGAATATCTTCTCGGCATTCTGACCGATATGTCACAGTAGCGGTGATTGACTCCTCTTATCTCGACGGTTATGTTCCTCTTGCCGTCGTCTGCTTCGGCTCTGCCGAATCCGGTCATACTTCTTATCATCGTAAGTCTCCTTTCCTGAGACGGAAATAACCTGCCTATTATTTTATCACATACGCCAATCGTTGACAAATATATAGATTTGCAATTACAATATCATTGTTTTGCTGAATTTATACAAATGAGGTGAATTGTTATGGCATTTGATGCAATAGTAACGAGGGCGGTGACCGTCGAGCTGAGACAAAGGCTGCTCCTCGGGAAAATAGAAAAAGTCTACCAGCCGGAAAGCGACGAGCTGATATTCAACATACACACAAAGGACGGCAACCTCAGGCTCTTTTCCTCCGTAAGCAGTCAGAATCCGAGAGTATGCCTTACGGATATTAAGCCCGACAATCCGCCCAGTCCTCTCCCTTTCTGCATGCTCCTGAGAAAGCACCTTCAGGGGGGCCGCATAGTTTCCGTAGAGCAAAAGGGTGCCGAAAGAATCATCGAGATATCCCTTGAGACTTTAAACGAGCTGGGCTTTACCGTATCGAAAAAGCTCATATTCGAGATAATGGGAAAGCACAGCAACGTGATTCTCGTCGATATGACCACGGGAAAGATTGTCGACAGCATAAAGAGAATTTCCATAGACACGAGCCGGGTGAGACAGGTTCTCCCCGGAAAGCTCTATCAGTATCCTCCCGTTCAGGACAAAATCCCCTACGATGAAATATCGGCAGATGACTTTGCCGCGCTGCCTCCCGACAGAAAGGCAATCCTCTCAAAGGTTGGCGGCATTTCTCCCGCGGTTGCAACCCAGCTTTCCGAGATTCCGCCGCACGACAGACGGGGCTGGCTTGACGGTCTGATCTCCGACATAGACGGCGGTAAGGCGGTTCCGAGAATTTATTCGGACGCAGACGGCAAGCCCGGAGATTTTCACGTCTGCGATCTTGCCGATTTTGAGGACTGCTGCGTAAGAGAGGATTTTGACAGCATAAGCGCCTGCATAGGCGTATTCTTTGACAGGAGAGACTCCTCCAACAGAGCGAAGCAGCGTGCCAGATCCTCCATAAAAACCGTCACGTCCCATCTCGATAAGCTTAAGCTGAAAAAGCAGCGCCTTTCCGAGGAACTTCTCAAGGCCGAAAACTCCGACAGGCTCAGGGTGTTCGGAGAGCTTCTCAACGCGAATCTGCACACGGTCAGTCCGGGCGCAGACTCCGTCACCGTCTTAAACTACTATGACGGATGCGAGGTGAAAATTCCTCTCGACCCCAGATATTCCGCCGCAAAAAATGCCCAGCTTTACTTCAAGCGGTACGGAAAATCCAAGACGGCAGTGAAGGAAAAGCAGATTCAGCTTGAGGAGACGGAAGCCGAAATCGCATATCTTGAATCCGCCCTTACATACCTTGAGAACGCGCAGACGACGGAGGAAATAGAGGGAATACGAAACGAGCTGGCAGAGACCGGCTACGTCAGAAGGCGAAAAACGGGATTCAGGGAGAAGAAATTCAAGGCTGCCCCCATGAGGTACGAAACGTCTTCCGGTCTTGAAGTTCTCGTCGGCAGAAACAACAGGGAAAACGACGTTCTAACCCTTAAAACCGCCGCAAAGAACGACATATGGTTCCATACGAAGGACATTCCCGGCTCCCACGTCATACTGAAAACCGGCGGAGGAGAGCCTTCCCCGGGAGACATCTACGAAACGGCCTCAATCGCCGCCTACTACAGCAAGGGACGTTCGTCGGAGAACGTGCCCGTAGACTACGTAAACGTCAAAAACGTGAAAAAGCCGTCGGGGGCGAAGCCCGGCATGGTCATTTTTACGGGAAACCGGACCGTATGGGTAAACCCGAAGCTTCCCGAAGGCAGGTAAACTGAAGATAACGGAAAAGAGACCAACGGGGGTCTCTTTTTTCTTCGACTTTTCTATTTTGTCACCTGCTGAAGCTGGGCCTCTATGAGCTCCCTGGCCTCTCTTGCGGCTCTGTTTTTCTCTATCTTCTTTCTTATCTCCAGCATCTTCATATCGGTGGCGGCTATGGTGTCGGCGCACTGCTTAAGCTCGCCTATTATCTCGTCGGCGTTTTCCACATCCTGCTTGTACTTCATCTGATGCTCCAGACTTGCCCAGAAATCCATGGCCGTGGTTCTTATCTGAACCTCGCATCTCATAGGGCGCTTTTCGCTGGAAAAGAACACAGGCACTTCGATTATCATGTGATAGCTTCTGTAGCCGTTAGGCTTCGGATTCTGAATGTAGTCCTTAATCTGTATCAGGGATATGTCGTCCTGCTGCACCAGCATCTTGGCCACCTTGTATATGTCGTCCACGAAGGAGCATATTACCCTGACGCCGGCGACGTCGTTGAGATTGTCCTCGATGGACTTAAGGGACAGCTCGTCGCCCTGCCTCTTAAGCTTCTCAAATATGCTTGAAGCCTTCTTTCTCCTGGACGCAATTGATGCGATAGGGCTCTGAGGGCTTGTCATGGAAAGCTCGTCGTTTAGGATTTCAAGCTTTGTCCGCACCTCTCTTATGGCCGAATCGTACCTCATGAGCAGGATGTTAAGATCCTCCAAAAACCTGACCGCGTCTTCCGGATTTTCCGGCAGCATCTCGTCCAGCAGTTCCTTTGCTATTTCATCTCTTCCCGGCATTTCTCTCCTCCTGAATTCTCCTCTGTCAATCGATTATATAATCTCTTATGGTCTCTATTACCTTGTCTCCCGAAGCTTCGGGTCCTCCGTTGTGGATTTCGTGATAGTAACCTTTCCACTCTATATATGTGAAGGCTTCGTTATGGCGGTTCTGTTCCGCCAGAGCCCTCGAACCGTCCACCGAGCATATTTTGTCGGCGTCTCCGTGCATGAGAAGGGTCGGGGTACCGTCTGCTCTTCCGTTGGTTTCGAAGGTTCCGTCAAAGAACCCATTGCCCGTGTCGTAACCGTCCACGGCGCACCTTAAGGTTATCCTTCCGTGAACGAGTTCGTCCCTGTCGTAGCCGTCAACGTCCCTGTTCCCCGGATTTCCCAGGTATTCCTTCGGGCAGCCCGACGACATGGCAAACTCAGGCATCAAATGCGCCAGTCCCTTCACGAGAACGTAAAGGGGCCGTGGCACCGATCTTACCAGCTTTATCCACGGCGCCGATATGATGTATTTGGCGGGAAGGTCGTTTCTGTTTCCCCGGTTTCTGTAGTCTATTACGAGATTTCCTCCCATGCTGTGACCGTAAAGGGTTATGGGAAGTCCGGGATACTTTTCTTCCCCGTATGCGAGGAGGGCGTCTATATCCTCAAGCACCGCCTTTCGCGGAGCCGTGTCTCCCCGCTTTCCTCCTGACCTTCCGTGGCCTCTTAAATCCATGCCCAGCACGGCGATTCCGTTCTTCGTCATCTCTCCTGCGAGGCGGTCGTATCTTCCGTCGTGCTCGCCTATGCCGTGAATTATGCACAGCACGTAGGCGGGATTTTCACATTCCCAGCTGTAGCCCGTGAGCTTTACATCGCGGCCGGGAAGTTCGAAATATGTAAACATGTTATATCTCCCGTTTTACAAAATATGACTGAATTATAACATAAAATGACTTAAATCCGACATAGGGACCCGTTTTCTGTTGCTAAACCCGCGCAGATGAAGTAATATCTCCTCAAGCATCTCCTCTCGTTACAGAGAGGATAAATCGCCGCTTACAGCTTGGGAGGTGCCGTAATGAAAAAGAACTGCTCCATTTGCGGGAACATATATCACAACACCACTTTTCGGGGAGGCTTCATATGTGAGGACTGTCTCAGGTATATAAAGGAAACCGAGTTCGTCTATCTCACCGAAAGAGACTTCCCCGTATCATCTGTATCTGAAGTCAATTGTTAATGCAGGGACTCAGGCGGCAATAAATCAGGAAACGTAAAAATCTGTTCTGTGGCGGCGATTTTGCTTCGAAGACGGATTTACCCGGGGCTGTACTCCGGCTTGGAATCCTGCAGCCTTAATGCTTTCCCCTCTTCGGCTTTTTCTTTGATTTATCGAGGGCAGGGCCTGCTTTTCCCTCTCCCCGCCTGTTTCGCTTTGCCTTTTCTCTCTGCTGCTTTGCGATGCGTTTCTTCGTCTTGGGCTTCATCACTGAAAACCCGAATCTTCCGATGGAACTTTTTTTCAGTCCGAAATACTCTCCGTGGCAGTAGGCGAGCATTCCTGCCCTGTCAAGCCGGATACGCCCGTCCTCGTCGAAAAGCCCTTCGTCAACGTGAATTTTGATTATTTCCGCTATGAACATGTCGTGAGACGGAAACTCCTTAACCTCGGTGACCCTGCATTCCAGATTCACGGGAGCCTCTTTTACGAGAGGACACTTCACCTCATCGCATTTTCCCGGTGTAAGACCGGTTTCGGCAAATTTATCAAGATCCCTTCCCGATTTGACTCCGCACCAGTCCGTAACGCCGGCAAGGTCCTCCGTGGTAAGGTTTATGACAAACTCCCCCGTCTCTTCGTTTATGTGGTGAGAGTGCCTTGACTTTCTCACCGAAACGTATGTCATTGGCGGCTGTGAATTTATTATTCCCGTCCATGCGACGGTTATTATATTGCTCTCTTCCCCGTTTCCGCAGGATACCATTGCCGCAGGAAGGGGCGCCATCATGGCGGAGCCTTTAAGAGTTACCTTCTCCATACCTTTTTCTCAACTCTTCCAAAACCTTGCGGAACTCTTCGGGAAGCTCCGCCTTAAATTCCATGTATCTTCCGTCGGCAGGATGATTGAATCCGAGAATGCCTGCGTGAAGCAGCTGTCCCGAAAACGAAAAGGGCTGCTTCTTCGGACCGTACAGCGGGTCTCCCGCCAAAGGGTGCCTGATATAGCTCATGTGGACCCTTATCTGATGGGTCCGTCCCGTTTCCAGCCTGGCCTCTATGAGAGTGAACCTGCCGAACCTTTCGAGAACTCTCCAGTGGGTCACCGCCCTCTTTCCGTTTCTGTCCGTCACGGCTCTCCTGAACCTGTCACCGGGATCTCTTCCGATGGGAGCGTCTACCGTCCCCTCATCTTCCTTCAGGTTATTATATACAAGGGCCGTGTATCTTCTCGTAACGCTGTGCTGCGCAAGCTGAGCCGAGAGGCTCTCGTGAGCCCTGTCGCTCTTCGCCACGACGAGAAGTCCGCTGGTGTCCTTGTCTATTCGGTGCACTATTCCCGGCCTTAAGCAGCCGTTTATGGCGGACAGATTCTCACCGCAGTGATACATAAGGGCGTTCACCAGAGTCCCCGTGTAATTTCCGGGAGCCGGGTGAACGACCATTCCGCGGGGCTTGTTAACCACCAGCAGATCGTCGTCCTCGTACACTATGTCAAGGGGTATGTCCTCCGGCTTCGCATCGATGCTTTCCGGTTCCGGAACGCATACTTCGATTTCGTCGCCCTCCGCAACCTTATACTTCTTGGACGTTTCGGCCAGTCCGTTTACCGTCACGGCTCCCGATTCTATCAGCTTTGCCGCAAAGCTTCTGGAAATTTCCCCGGAGCTTTCGCCTATAAATCCGTCGAGCCGCTTTCCCGTATCTTCACTTTTTGCGGTAAAAAAAACGCTTGTTTCAGTCTCGCTCATCTTTCTTTTCCAGTCTGTCGTATAAGAATATGTAGACAATGAGCAGGCCGCAGCCCACTACAACGCAGATGTCCGCCACATTGAAAATCGGCGGGAAAATGCTGAAGTCGAACATGTCCGTCACCTTGCCCGCAGCTATTCTGTCTATCAGATTCCCGGCGCCTCCCGATATTACGAGAGCCAGAGCCGTCTGAAGAAGCCTGTGAGCCCTTCTGTGTGTGAACATGTAAACAAGCCCTGCAATAATTGCAATTACAGGGATTATTATAAGAATTGCCCTCTGTCCGCTCAGTGAACTGAAAGCCGCTCCGTCATTCTCGTAGTGCGTCAGCCTGAAGAAGTCTCCTATGACGCTGATGCTTTCCCCCACGGCCATATTGCTCCTCACCAGATATTTTGTAAGCTGATCGGCGATTAAAGCCGCGACCATGAGAATTATGTAAGCCATATATAAACTTAGGGGCAGTAGGCTGCCCCTGTCACCTTTCGTCTATAATATGCCCCGCGGCGGAACCTCCGCCGGCGAAGCCGTTTTACTTTCCGATGAGATTGTCAAGAGCCCTGGAATCGATTACCACCGTATCCTTAGGGGCATGAGCGGTCTTTACGTAGCCCGGCTCGGAATCCGGAGCGGATATTCCCTCCGTAAGCTCTGCCAGCTGCTCGTCGTAGCTGAGCTCGGCGGCCATTGTGTCCGTCTTCTCAGCCACTCCCCCGGCGACTGTATCGGTCTTTGTCCCGAACTCGCCGAAATCTGACGCAAGCTCTCTCTCAAGGTCCCTGAACAGCTCCTCGCTGGAACCGCCCTTCACCCTTTCAAGCTCGTCCTCCAGCATCTGGCGATATCTGTTCTTAAAGGTCTTCACCCGTTCAAGAAGCTGGCTGTTCTCTTCGGTGAGCCTGTCTATGGAATCCCTGGCGTCCTTTACGATAACGTCGGCCTCCATCCGGGCGTTCTTTATGATTATCTCGGCGCGCTTTTCGGCGCTTTCCGAAATGTCCTTCATAAGCTTTTTCGCGGATTCAAGGGTGCTCATAACGGAGGTTTCGGATTTCTTGTGCTGAACGATTTCCTCTCTCAGCTCTTCCACCGTCTCCGTGAGGATCTTATTCTCCTCGAGAAGCTTTTCCATATCGAGAATTATCTCGTCGAGAAACTCGTCTACCTCTTCCATCTTGTAGCCTCTTACGGCTCTGGAAAATTCCTTGGTTTCAATTTCTGCAGGTGTAATCATTTTTCATCACCTCGTAGTGAAATCTCGCCTCCTGATGCAGGCGGCGGCTTAACGTGCAATCAGCAGGACCGCGTAAATAAGTATGCGCTCTGCGATCTGTACAAAAATCATGGCAAGGAGCACCGAAAAATCGAACATTCCGGTGTTGAACCTTGCAAGGATCTTTCTGCACGGCGTGACTATAGGCTCTGTAAACCGGCGGATCATCCAGTAGGCCTTTCCCGGGCCGGAATAGGGATTTCCCGCAAACCAGCTGAAAAACGCCTCCGCCAGAAGCGCGAAAGTCAGAAGCCGGCAGAATATCTGTATCGCGTATATCAGTACGACTGCCAAGCTTTTCTACCTCCACGGGCTGCTGTTTTCTGCAGCCGGCGCCTCCGCCATGGTCTGTCTGTCCTGGGAAGCCGCAATGGATACGTTCTCAGGGGCGAAGATGAAGATGTTATTGGTTATCTTCTGCACGTTGCCGTTGAGAGCGTAGGTGGCTCCGCTGAGGAAGTCGAATATCTTCTTCGCGGTTTCGGTTTCCAGCTTCTCGAGATTGATGATGACAGGCTTTCTGGACTTAAGGCTGTCTACAAGCTTAGGGCACTCCTCGAATCCCTTAGGCTCGATGAGCACCAGCTTCAGTGAATTGGTGTTAGCCACGGAATACCTCTTTTCTGATGACTTTGAGATTATAGGCTTTCTCTCCGATGAAGATGCAAAATCGCCGGAAAACGAAGACGCCGACGGCGCAGACGTCTGCTGCGGCTGAGAGAATCTGTTCTCTCTGGCAATCTTCTCCTTGGCGGCGGACAGTTCCTCCTCGGTTACCACCTCATCCTCTTCAATGTCCTCAATTCCAATAACTTTCTTAAGTGAATCAGTGAATCCCATCTTTAATATCTCCTCCCGGTAGTACGTTTATTTTTCTTCACTTCTGTAATCTCTGTTCCCGAATATGGCCGTTCCAACTCTGATAAGGTTGGATCCTTCTTCCACGGCCACCTCAAAATCGTGTGTCATTCCCATAGATAGATATTTAAAGTCTATCCTCTCTCTCGGGTCGTCAAGGTATCTGTCGTAGATTTCCCTGGCCTCCCTGAAGAAAGGCGCTGCGTCCTCCGGCTCAAGCTCAAAAGGCGCTATGCACATTATTCCTCTGATTCTTACGTTCGGGCACTCCTCTGCGATGGCTGAAATCAGGCCGTCGGCCTCCTCGGAGCTGCTTCCGAACTTGGATTCCTCGTTCGCCGTATTGACCTGAACGAGAATGTCCATGGTCAGATTGTGCTGGGCCGCGCGCTTATCGATTTCGTGAGCCAGCTTCAGGGAATCCACAGAGTGAATCATGCAGACTTTGTCGATTATGTATTTTACCTTATTCGTCTGAAGGTGCCCGATAAGATGCCATCTCACCGGCTTTACCTTCTCGTATTTATCCATTATTTCCTGGACCTTGTTCTCGCCGATATCCGTGATTCCGGCGTCTATGGCCTCGTTTATCTCTTCAGGAGAATGAAGTTTAGTAACCGCCACAAGAAGAACGTCGTCCGGATTTCTTCCCGATTTAACGGCTGCCTCGCCTTTTCGTCTCTGAATCTCTTCAATGTTGGCTGCAATAGACATTTAAAATCATCTCCTTAATCTTTGTTTTCAGGGTCTTTAAGCACGTCGTCGTGGGGATTTACCGTCACCGTCCGCTCGCCCCCCGAATCGTAGTAAAAGGAATCGGACACCACCGATGTGGTTTCGCCGACAAGCAGGATATTAACCGGCACGAAATCGTACCTGTCCTTCTTGTTCTTGACGTAAACGCCCTTAACCCCGTCTTTTTCGACGATGCTTCCGTTATCTATTATAAGGCCTGCGGCATCCGATGTCACTATGCGGACCGCAGCCACCCTGATGCCTCCGTAATTCTCGTAATATCTGGTGGTTTCAAAGAGAAGGCGGCAGAATTCGCCCTCGTCGGAAATTCCGGTAACCGTCATGGATATGACCGTATCGCCTATCTCCACGTCTACCTTCTGATCTTCGGCGTACCTGTCCCCGCTCGCCGCAGGAACGTAAGCCACCCCGTACCACTTACTCTTGTCTATGATTTTATATACGGGATCTCCCGCAGCCACGGCGCCGCCCGAAAGCTCCTTTACGTCGTCCTGGGACAGCTCCGTATAGTATTCACGGTTCTTATCTCCCATGGTCTCCGGCGTCAGCTCCGCCTCGCGGCCGTCGACAAAATACGATACGACTCCTCCGTCCTCCGATATGAACCCGGACGTCGGCACGGCGGCCTTTCCCAGCCTTTCAAGTATAGAGGCGTACTTTTCCCCGTTCGCTCCGCCTGAGCCTCCCGTCACCTCCATGACCGTGGTATTTCCCCTGATGAGTCTGCCTTCTTCTATCAGGCGGTTGGCCGTTCCCGACACCTCCGACGTATAGACGGTTTCGTTTCTCACGATGTACATATCGGTGTCGTCGTAAGTCTGAAGCTCGCCGTATTCCGCCGTATACGTGGCCGTAAAAAAGCCCGTCACCTGAGGCACGACGTATATTATTATATACAGGACCGCCACCGCAAGCAGAAACAGCAGTCCTACTCTCTTCTTCATATTTCCCATAGTAATATTTTACTTCATTTCAGGAATTTTTCCAATACCTCTCTCTCATCTTTTGCCAAATCCCCGTGATTCTTCACATATTCTTCAAACATCTCCGGCCTCCGCTCTCTGGTGACCGCAAGAGACTTCTCCAGCTGCCAAAGATACACGAGTCTGTGATTTCCTCCCGTGAGAACCTCCGGAACCTCCATGCCCCTGAACTCCCTGGGCCGGGTATACTGGGGATATTCCAGAAGTCCGGAGTACACGGACTCCTCCAGGGCCGCCTCCCGGCTTGCCAGAACTCCCGGAACCATTCTGGCCACCGAATCCATTAACACCATGGCCGCAAGCTCCCCTCCCGTAAGGATGTAGTCCCCTATGGAAAGCTCCTCCATGTCGTACATGTCGATAACTCTCTGATCCACCCCTTCGTAGTGGCCACAGAGAACGGTGAACTCCTCTTCCTTTGCCAGGTTTTCTATGAGATCCCTGTCTATGATTTTTCCCCTCGGAGACATGTAGATTATCCTGTGCTCCTTTGCGTTTACGGAATCCAGGGCGTCGCATATGGGCTGGGCCATCATGACCATGCCCTGACCGCCTCCGAAGGGGTAGTCGTCGGCCTTCTTGTGCTTGTCAAGGCTGAAGTCCCTTATGTTTATGAAGCTGAAATCCAGCAGGTCCTTCTCCGCAGCCTTTCCTAAAATGCTGCTGGTCACGGCCGGAAACATCTCCGGAAAGAGGGTGAGTACGTTTACCTTCATATCCTTACAACATCCCCTCTATAAACTTTATGTAAACTCTTTTTTCTTCTAAGTTTACATCTTTTACAAACTCCGAAACGGCGGGAACCATGGTCTCCCGGCTTCCTTTGCCGCCGGACTCCTCCGGGCCGCACTCTTTGTCAGAGAGGCGTATGCGGTATACGTCCTGAGCCGCTCCCTGAATGACGTCGATTATCTCTCCCGCCTCTTTTCCGGTCTCGGCATTTATCACCTTAAGACCTATGAGGTCGCGGATGTAGAAGGTGTCCTCGGGAAGCTCCCCGAGATCGTCCTCGGTTATGTACACGTCCAGATTTTTCATAGCCTCGGCGGCGTTCCTGTCGTCCACGCCTCTGAGCTTTAAAATCACCATGCTTCCCTGGGTTCTCACGCTCTCAACCGGATATTCCTTTCCTCCGGCTATTATGCGGCCGACCTCACCGTATCTTTCCGCGCCGTCCGAGTAGTTATACACCTTTACCTCGCCCTTAAGGGCTACGGCGTTTACAATTTTCCCTATCTTAATCTTTTCCATGTCTTCTCCGAATACCACGTTAGGCACATGGAAAATGCCATGTGCCTAATACGATTTCCTTATCTATTCGTTTTCGGAAACGATCTCCACGGAGACCTTCCTGTTCTCCCTGGTGGCCGCAGCCTTTACCACGGTACGCAGCGCCTTTGCTATGCGGCCCTGCTTTCCGATGACCTTGCCCATGTCGTCTGATGCGACACGAAGCTGCACAACGCTTTCGGATCCGGCTTTTTCCTCGGTGACCTCCACCTTTTCCGGATTATCCACCAGCGATTTCGCGATGAGTTCAACTAACTTGGTCATTTCCCTATCACCGCTTTCTTATTCAATGATGCCGGATTTCTTAAGAAGCCCCTTCACAACATCAGTAGCCTGCGCGCCGTTGTCCAGCCACTTCTTAGCCTTCTCTCCGTCGATTTTGATTACAGGCGGCTCGGTGAGCGGATTGTAGTATCCAAGCTCCTCGATGAACTTTCCGTCTCTTGCTCTTCTGGAGTCAGCAACTACTACTCTGTAAAAAGGTCTCTTGTGAGCTCCCATTCTCTTAAGTCTGATCTTTACCATTTTCTTTTCCTCCTTATGGTTACGTGTTGATTATCTTTTAGAAAAGTCCGCGGAATTTTCCCCTCTTCAATGCGCCGGGGTTTGAAAGCCGCTTCATCATCTTTTTGGCTTCCTCATATTTCTTTATGAGATTATTTATCTTGCTCACCGGAAGTCCGCAGCCTGCGGAAATTCTCTTTCTCCGGCTCGCATTAAGAAGTGACGGGTCCCGCCTCTCCTCAATGGTCATCGACTGGATAATGGCTTCCATCTGACGAAATTCTCTCTCGCCGGCTTCCAGATCCACGTTCTTCATCTGAGCGCTGTTCATTCCCGGAAGCATCTCCATTATCTTTCCCAATCCTCCCATGTTCTTCACCTGACCCATCTGGTCGAGGAAGTCCTCAAGGGTGAACTGGTTTTTCTTTATCTTCTTTTCTAATTTCTCGGCCTGCTCCTTATCAAAGGCTGCTTCGGCTTTTTCTATGAGGCTGAGCATATCGCCCATTCCCAGGATACGGCCTGCCATTCTCTCGGGGTGGAAAGGCTCAAGGGCGTCGGATTTCTCTCCCGTACCTATGAACTTGATAGGCTTTCCCGTGACCTTTCTCGCAGACAGGGCCGCACCGCCTCTGGAGTCGCCGTCCATCTTCGTCATGATTATGCCGTCGATTCCAAGCTTCTCATCAAAGCCTGCAGCCACGTTCACGGCGTCCTGACCCGTAAGGGCGTCCACCACCAGAAGTATTTCGTGAGGCTTTACCGCCTTCTTTATGTCCTCAAGCTCGTCCATGAGAGCTTCGTCTATCTGAAGTCGTCCCGCAGTATCTATTATGAGGACGTCGTAGCCCTTCTTCTCTGCTTCCTTCTTGGCTTCGACTGCAATCTTCGCGGCGTCCCTGCAGTCCCTCATGGTGAATACCGGAGTGTTCACGGCCTTTCCCACGATTTCCAGCTGATCTATGGCAGCCGGTCTGTATATGTCGCAGGCCGCCAGGTACGGCTTCTTTCCGCTCTGCTTAAGGTATGCGGCCAGCTTTCCGCAGGTGGTGGTCTTACCGGTACCCTGAAGTCCCGTCATCATTATGGTGGTAAATCCCAACGGCGAGAATGTCAGCTTGGTGCCGGACCCTCCCATGAGCTCCGTAAGCTCGGCGTTTACTATTTTAATAATCTGCTGCGCCGGAGTCAGGCTTTCCATGACCTCTGCGCCCATGCATTTTTCCTTGACCGAAGCGATAAACCCCTTTACGACTTTGAAGTTTACGTCGGCCTCCAGAAGCGCCAGCTTTACCTCCCTCATGGCCTCGTTTATATCGGCCTCGGTGAGGACGCCTTTTCCTCTCAGCTTCTTAAACGCATTCTGCAGTTTATCCGATAAGCTCTCAAATGCCATTTACTACCTCGTATTCGCCTTATTCGCCGTACTCGATCCGGCGGGCGATAGTCTCTATCTCTTCTATGGCTTCGGCAAGCTCACCGTCGCCGGCGTACCTTCTCTTAAGTCCGTCCAGCTTCTGTGTAATCTCTCCGAAAGCCTCTTCCGTTTTCAAAAATCTCTCCACCAGGCTCAGCTTTTCCTCGTAGTTCTCAAGAGCCCTCTCCGCCGACTTCAGCGAGTCGTGAACGGCCGCCCTGGTGATTCCGAGCTCCGACGCAATCTCCGACAGGGACATATCCTCCTCGTGATAGAGCTCTATGACCTGTCTCTTCTTCTCCGTCAAAAGCTGCCCGTAGAAGTCGTAAAGCAGGCTCACCCTGGCGCTGGCATCGAGGCCCGTTTTCAGTATTTCAGCCATTTCTCCACCTGCTTTCCGTGTAAGGTGAAACTCCTTGATACCGTCATAGGATACCACATCCCGACGGCGCTGTCAAGTATTTTTACGATACAGGGGCTCATTTCCCGCCAACGTAAAAGAGGACCTCCTTCGGGTCCTCTTTTAAACATAACAGCAACATAAATATATCTGAAATTTGTCGTCATTCTAAGTTATTCTATTTCCGGGGAGAAGGACATGTAGCCTTCGCCTCCGGCGCTTATGGTGCCCCGGGTTATCCCTTCGTCAAAGAGCTTTGACACCACCTTCTGCAGGTTTCCGCTTTCAAGGGATTTCATAATCTCACGCGGCGTCCCGCTGACTATGAGATAATCGTATATGTGGGCCTTTATGGTGACCTTCGAGACGTCTATCTGCTTAAAGAAAATGTCCCCGTCCTCCATGGCCTTCAGCATTTCAAGGGTTGTCTTAAGATTTTCCGCCTCCTCGGCCTCCACTGCCTCCCCCGGGTCCATTTTGCTTATGGTAAGTCCCGTGAGAAGGGGAAGCTCCGGCATAACTTCGCTCTTTCTCAAAACTATGCCCTCATCGTCTATGACGACGTATCTGTCGCCGTAGACAAAGGCTGCGGTCTGTGTTCTCTCGGTTATCTCGATTTCAAGGGTGTCGGGAAGCCTGCGGCTTATGTCCACCTCCCTGAAGTAGGGATCCTCCGAAAGATTGGCCTCCATCTCTCCGATTCCGGCGCTGAAGAAGATGTTTCCGCCCTCCTTCCAGCCGGACATGGAAACCACTTCCTCCGCCGTGTAGTAAGTGCTGCCTTTTACGGTCACGTTCTTCACGTCGAAGTAGCCTGACGTAAGAAAGAGATATATTCCGGCGCAGACAGCGAGAAAGACGAGGAATCTGAGAAAGTAGTGCTTTTTCTTTCTCTTCTTCCTGACTCTGGCCACATCCTTGAATTCTATGTCCTCATAACCTCTTTCCATGGTCTGCCCGTTTCCTTACGTTTTCTTATTCCGATAGCGTTTCCCTTATGGAAGCGTATATTTTGTCCGTCGCTCCCGCAGGACTGCAGGAAAGGCTCGCCCTGCTCATAGCCTCAAGCTTTTCCCTGTCGTCCTTTAATGCGATTATTCTTTCAGCCGTTCTTTCCGTGTCAAGGTCTTTTTCCTCGGCCAGCACGGCTCCTCCTGCGTCGGCAACGGCTTTTGCGTTAAAGTACTGATGATTGCCTGTGGCTTCCGGGTAAGGGACAAAGACTGCCGCCTTTCCGCATACGGCAGTTTCCGCGACGGAAAGGGCTCCCGCCCTGCTTATAACCACATCGGCGGCATTCATACATACATGCATATCCTTTATATAGGCTCTCACGTCCACGTTGGATGCCGGTTCGATTCCGGCGTCCTTAAGCTCCTTCACGATCTCATCGTAATGAGCCGCGCCGGTTCCCGCTATGACGCTGTAGCCGTCCGCGCCGTTGACCTTCTTTATGAGGTTTACGGCTATTTCGTTTATCGTCTCTGAGCCCATGCTTCCTCCGAATGAAAATACGGTGAAGCTGTCTCCTGAAATTCCGAGAGCATCTCTCGCTTCTTCCTTTGTTATTTCCAGGAAATCCTTTCTAACGGGATTTCCGGTGTTTACGGTTTTGTCGGGACACCCGAAGTAGCCTTTCGCCGCCTCAAAGCCCAGAAAAACTCTGTCGGCATACTTTGACAGAAGCCTGTTTGCGGCGCCCGGAAAGGCATTCTGCTCGTGAATAAAGGTCTTTGCTCCGTAGAGCTTTCCGGCAAGAACGACGGGTACGCAGACAAAGCCGCCAGTTCCTATCACCGCGTCCGGTTTAAACCTTTTCATCATGGCAAGAGCCTTTGCCGTGCCCTTACAGGTTACGGCGCCGGTAAGACCCAGCTGACAGAAATAGTCCAGCCTGTTCTTCCTGCGTTCCAGCCATCTTGCGGGAACCGTCTTAAAGTCGTATCCCGCCGCCGGAACTATTTCCTTTTCGATCCCCATTTCGTTTCCTATGTAGAGAATCTCCGAGTCCGGCTCCATTTCTTTTATCTTATCGGCTATGGCAAGAGCCGGGTATACGTGTCCTCCGGTTCCTCCGCCAGTAAGTATGGCTCTCATTTAAATCTGACCTCCGGATGTCTTTCTCTTCCTTCTGCCTACCCCTTTACCCTCTTCGGACAGCTTCTCACCGGCAGGTGAAATATCCGCCGTCCTCGATATGTTAAGGACTATACCGTAAAGTCCCATGAATATCCACAGCGCGTTTCCGCCGTAGCTTATAAACGGCATGGCGACTCCCGTAGGAGGCATTGACGATGTCACTACGGCAACGTTGAATATGACCTGAATTCCCGTCATTACCGCCACTCCGCCGCACACCAAGGTGCCGAACCTGTCGGCTGCGTTCATTCCTATGTACATGGTTCTCCATATGAGAAGGACGAACAGCACCAGCAGGAACAGAATCCCCAGAAATCCCAGTTCCTCACCTATGACCGAAAGAATGAAGTCAGTCTGAGCCTCCGGAAGGTACAGGTTCTTCTGAACACTCTTTCCAAGACCCAGTCCCGTAAATCCGCCCGTTCCCAGGGCAAGGAGGGACTGAACCACCTGAAAGCCGTCTCCCTGAGCCTCGCTGAATGGATCGAGAAAGCTGGTAAGACGCTGAAGCTGATAGCTTCCTCCTCCTATGATTATGACCAGAACTCCCGCAACTCCCAGGATAACGGCTCCGATTACCACCTTCCACGGCATGCCCGAAAGGAATATTATTCCCGCTGCAATTATCACCACGGTCAGCGCCGTGGAAAGATTCGGCTGCAGGTATATGAGAACGAACATAAGTCCTGCAACGCCTATTATGGGAAGCATTCCTCTTAAAGTGGCCGCCCGCTTCATGTTGGTAGCAAAATACGCCGATGCGAACACGATGATCGCAGGCTTTGCCAGCTCTCCCGGCATTACGCTGATACCGAAGTTGAGCCATCTGGTCGCTCCGTTTCTCGTCTCTCCGAGAGGAGTGAAAATGAGAAGCAGTAAAACGATAGACAGTATCAGTATGGGAAAAGCCAGCCGCCTGAAGATCCTGTAGTCTATCTTCGATGCGATCCACATGAGAACGAACCCGAGACCGGCATTGAAAATCTGATCCTTAAGGTACTGGTACGGCGTCCCGAACATATTTATGGAGTAGTAGTAGCTGGCGCTGAATATCATAACCACCCCGAAAATCACCAGTACGGTGACCATAACCGTAAGTGGAAAGTCGCAGTGTCCCGCTCCCGCTCCTTTTTTTAAAATACCTCTAATACCTTTTATCATTACTCTTCCAGTCTTCTCACGCAGTCCTTGAAGTGGTCGCCGCGCTGCTCGAAGTTATCGTACATATCCCAGCTGGCGCACGCCGGCGAAAGGAGAACCGTATCTCCCGGCTCCGCTATCTCGTGAGCCTTAAGCACGCATTCATCCATATTTCTGCAGCCGTGCACGGCGGTAAACCCGGCCTTTTCGGCTGCGTCTTTTATCATATATGCGTCTCTTCCGAGAAGGACGAGGGCCTTTACCCTGCCGTCAAATTCTTCCGCCAGGCCGTCAAAGCTCTGTCCCTTGGCGTCGCCTCCGGCTATGAGGATTATATCTTTTCCTATGGCGTTTAAGGCTATGAGGGTGGCGTCTGTATTTGTTCCCTTGGAGTCGTTATAGTATTTCACTCCGTCAACCTCGGCGCAGAACTCCAGCCTGTGGGCCACTCCGCCGAAGCCTCTTACGGTTTCCCCGATGATCTCCTCAGGTATCCCTGCAAAAAACGATACGGCGGCTGCGGCCAGCGCGTTCTCCACGTTATGCTTTCCTATTATCTTAAGCTCGTCCGTGCGGCATATAGGGTGATCGCACACGTCGTCTCTTATAATTATTTCTCCGTCCTTTACAAATGCGCCGAAAGGAAGCTCTCTTTCCGAGCTGAAAGGAACCACCCTCGCCTTTGCCGACTTTGCAAGCTCCATGCAGAGCCTGTCCTCCCTGTTTACTATGAGAAAGCCGTCGGCGCTCTGGTTGGCGAATATCTTTCCCTTTGCCTCGGCGTACGCCTTCATGGTGTGATGCCTGTTGAGATGGTCCGGGGTGATATTCAGTATGGCCGAAATTCTCGGCTTGAAGTATCTGGTGGTTTCAAGCTGAAAGCTGCTGGTTTCCGTAACGAGCCAGTCGTCCTCTCCTGCATCCAGAGACTCTGAGATGACAGCCGTTCCTATGTTTCCCACCACGTGGGTCTTTCTTCCCGCTGCCGCAAAAATCTCACCGGTCAGGGTAGTGGTCGTGGTCTTTCCGTTGGTACCCGTTATGGCGACGAAGTTGCCCCTTCCTATTCTGTAGGCAATCTCCAGCTCTCCCGTAACCTCTGCGCCCTTCGCCATGGCCTCCTGTATGAAAGGAAGCTCCGGATTTACCCCCGGGCTCAGTATTACCATGTCAAAGGCGCCCATATCCTTGGGAACGTCGTCAAAGTAGCAGACTGCGCCCTTTGTCTTAAAGAAGGAAACGAGAGATCTGTCCACGGTCTCCTCCTTCTTGGAATCCTGAATACTCACGTCGGCTCCAAGGCGTATCATGGCCTGCGCCGCGGCTATGCCGGAGCGTCCCAGACCCACTATGAGGACCTTCTTATTCTTTATGTTGTCAAGATTAGCGTTCATTTCCGTTACCTCTTATATTCTGAAGACGGCGTATGCTATGAGACAGAGAACCAGTGAGGCTCCCCAGAACATGAGCACCACCTGAGTCTCCTTCATTCCTCCCATTTCAAAGTGGTGATGAAGGGGAGACATTCTGAATACTCTCTTTCCCGTAAGCTTAAAGGACGTAACCTGAATGATTACCGAAAGGGCTTCCGCCACGTATACAAAGCCTGCAATCACCAGGAGGAATTCCAGCTTCATCATTATGGCGGCCGACGCAAGGGCGCCGCCTAAAGCCATGGAGCCCGTATCTCCCATAAACAGCTTTGCCGGGAAGCGGTTGTACATGAGAAATCCCAGGCACGCTCCGGCCAGTATTGCGCTGAATATTGCCGGCTCTCCCTGGCTCGCCTGCTGTCCCGCTATGGCAAAAAACATTGCGACTATGAAGGTTACGCCGGAGGAAAGTCCGTCCAGCCCGTCGGTCAGGTTCACGCTGTTTGCCATTGCGACTACCACGAAGGCTATGAACGGAACGTACAGCCAGCCGAAATCGACGATTCTGTCAAGGAAAGGTATCCACACGCCCGTTCCCTCTCCGGAGAAGTTTGCCATATACAGAGCGAGGCCTGCCGCAAAAAGTATCTGCAGCACCAGCTTCTGCCATGCCCTGAGTCCCAGATTATGCTTCTTCGCAACCTTTATATAGTCGTCCAGAAAGCCTATTGCCGCAAACAGCACCGTTACCGCCAGCATGACCAGATATTCCGACCACGCCTTTGTCATGACCGCCGCCGCAAAGGTCACCACGATGAGGGCAGCTACTATGGCTATTCCGCCCATGGTAGGTGTTCCTTCCTTTTTCAGGTGGGACTGGGGTCCCTCTTCTCTGATGAACTGTCTGAACTGATGCTTCTTCAGCATGGGGATCTCTATTCCCGTGAAGAGAGCGGAAGCTATAAAGCCTGCCAGCGCAAACATTGCAATCATAAGCATATTCATTTGACCAAACCTTTTCTTTCTTAAAATTTATTTCATCATTTCGTGAATCTTTTCCGTAAGCTTCTCCAGCTCCATTACCCTGGAGCCCTTGATGAGGATAACGTCTCCCGGCGCAAAAATCTTTTCTATTTCCGGGTAAATGTCGTCTCTCTTCTCAAAGTGGACTGCCGATTTAATATTCTTTCTCTCGGCTCCCGCCTTTATTCCTTCGGCATTTTCCCCTATGGTTATCAGCAGGTCCACCCCTTCTTCCGCCGCGAACTCGCCGACTTCCTCGTGAAGTGCCCGGGAGTTTTCTCCCAGCTCCGCCATTCCCGCAAATACTGCAATCCGCCGCTTTCCGGCCGTTGCCATAAGTGTCTTTACAGCGGACTTCATCGACGCCGGAGCAGCGTTATATGAATCGTCTATTACCGTAATTCCTCCTGCATCGGAAACCTTCAGCCTGTTTCCCGTAAGCTCCGCCTTTTCCATAGCCTTTGCGGCGTCTGAAGGATCAACACCCATAAGACTGCACGCGGCCACGGCCAGGGCAAGATTGATTCCGTTGTGAGCTCCCGGAATCTTCAGGTGAACGTCGGTCTTTTTTCCGAAGGCCGTAAGCTTTACGTCGACGCCCAGGGCGCCTTTATCCGTAATCCCGTCCACGGATACTGCGGCGTCCGGGCAGCTTCCCACCCTGACTATTCCGTATGAATCCGATTTAAGGTCCTTAAGCATATCGTCGGCGCCGTCGATTACGAGAGTGTTTTCCGTCGTGAAGAAATCCGTAATCTCCAGCTTGGCGTCCCTTATACCCTCTCTGCTTCCCAGGTTTTCCATATGGGATATTCCGATATTGGTGATGACTCCTATATGGGGGCGGACTATGTCCGCAAGCCGGTGTATTTCCCCCTTATGCTCCATGCCCATCTCTATGACGGCAGCTTCTTCCGTTCCGTCAAGGGCGAGAACCGTCAGGGGAACTCCGAACTGGTTGTTGAAGTTTTTTCTGCTGCGCGCCGTCCTGTATTTTGAGGAAAGTCCAGCGTATATCAGGTCTCTGGTGCTCGTCTTTCCCACGCTTCCCGTGACGGCCACGGTTTTAATGTCGAGAGTTCTCATGTAATACGCCGCCAGGTTCTGAAGAGCCTTCAGCGTATCGTCTGCGAGAATCACGTCGCATCCTTCGGGAGCCTTTGATTCATCGGAAACCACAACTATCCGGCAGCCCGAATTTACAACGTCCGGTATGAATTTGTGAGCGTCGTGAACCTGTCCCTTTATAGCAAAGAACACTTTGCCGCTTCCGGCTTCCCTGGAATCTATTACGACCTCCGTCGCCGTTTCCATTCCGCCTCCTCTTATGAGCCTGCCTCCCGCGGCACGGGCTATCTCTTCCGATGTAAGCTTCCTCATATATCCTTCTCCTCTACTCTCTGTAAAGGTATACTTTGCTGTCCTTGTTTATCTTCTTTCCGCCCTTAGGGTACTGGTCGACCACCTTCTGATCCTTCAGCTCTTCCTTTTCGTCCTTGTCGGCCGCCGGAACTATCTCGTAGTCGATTCCCGCTTCCGCAAGAGCCGTCTCGGCCTTTGCAAATGTCATTCCCGTAACGTCGGGAACGTAGGAGTATCCGCCTCCCGCGGAGCCGCTCTTACCGTCCTCGTACTGAGGATTTATTCCCATGTAAGGCAGGGCCTTTTCCAGAAAGTTTCTGGCAACAGGCGCCGCCGTAGCACTTCCGTATATGGATTTCGTAGGCGTATCCATTACTACGAGCACGGCTATCTTGGCGTCGTCCATAGGAGACATACATACGAATGATGAATAGGTCTCATTGCTGTACTCTCCTCCCG
Source organism: uncultured Clostridia bacterium (assembly GCA_944386595.1). GTDB lineage: Bacteria > Bacillota > Clostridia > Peptostreptococcales > Anaerovoracaceae > Avanaerovorax. Next base: position 22,277 of record CALXBQ010000011.1, on the reverse strand, counting down.
TCGCCTTGTACGCCGTACCCGTCTTTCCGCCTATGCTGTACCCGTCTATCTTCGCGGCCGAACCGCCGTATTTTGAAACCTCAAGTTCCATTATCCTGCACATCTCGGACGCCGTAGTCTCGGAAATAACCTGCTTTATGGTCTCGGTTCCGAATGACTTGACCACGTTTCCTTCGGAGTCCGTAAGTTCCTTCACAACGTGAGGCCTTACGAGCATTCCGTCATTTCCTATGGCGCTTATGGCCGAAATCAGCTGAACCGGAGTAATCGCCACGCCGTGACCAAATCCCATGGTGGCAAGTTCAACGGGACCTATGGCATCCTTGGCCTGAACTATGGACCCGCTCTCCGCAGGAAGGTCGATGCCCGTGGTCGTGGTAAGGCCGAACAGGTCCAGATACTCGTAATATGTATCCTTTCCCATCTGGAGGGCCATCTGCATGTGAGCGGGGTTGCAGGAATTTCCTACGGCCTCGGTCAAAGTCTGCGTTCCGTGGGCCGCTCCCCAGCAGTTAAGTCTCACGCCGCTCACGACGTATGAACCTGCGCAGCTGTACGTGGTATTGGGAGTCGCAAGCCTCTCCTCAAGCATCGCCGAAGCGGTGACAAGCTTTAAAGTGGAGCCGGGCTCGTACACGTCGCTTACGAGAGGATTTCTCCACATCTGTGACAGATACGCGCTCTGCTCTTCGCCGGAAAGCTTCTTGAACTCCTCCATTTCCTTGTCGTCTAAAAGAGGTGTGGTTGCATCGTTGGGATCAAAGCCCGGAAGCACGCTCATGGCAAGGATCTCTCCCGTTTCCGGATCCATAGCCATTCCCCATGCTCCCTTTGCTCCCGTCTCTTCCATACCGTTTCTCAGAGCGTCCTCCATGTAGTGCTGGAGCACCTCGTCCACGGTAAGCACAACGTTGAGACCGTTTTCGGCCTGGTAGTATGCCTTTTCTCCGTAGGAAAGGGTATTTCCGTTTATATCGGTATTCTTTACCCATCTTCCGGCAACGCCGCTTAAGTACTCGTCGTACTGCTGCTCTATGCCGCTTCTTCCGGTTCCTTCCGCATTTACGCTTCCCAGAAGCACCGATGCGAAGTTATCGTTGGGATAGAATCTTTCGGTACCCTCAGAAATTTCGGTACCGGTTATCTCAAGCTCCTTGATCTTGTCCGCCGTTTCTTTTTCCAGTCCGTCCACGAGCCTTACCAGCACGTTTTCCGTGTCGGTCATCTTTTCTTCCAGCTCTGCCGCGTCCGTATCCAGAATGACGGCAAGCTTCTGAGCCTCCTCCGCAGCCTTTCCGCCCTTATACTGGCTCGTAAACTGAGCCGGCCTCACCCAGAGGGTATAGCAGGTGGCGCTGCTTGCAAGCTCCTCGCCGTTGCGGTCAAATATGGAACCGCGCTTTGCCTCAATGGGTATGTCGCTGGTCTGCTGATCTATGGCTATATCCGTATACTCTTCGCCGTTTACTATCTGTATCCAGGCAACTCTCACTATGAGCAGAGCCATGAGAAGCGCCATGGCTCCGAAGGCGAAAAGCATTCTGTTTTTGTTCTTTTCCTTAACCTTTGCCATTCATTTCCCCGTTTACTTAAAAAACCGGACATGCTGTTTTTATTCAGTTGCCCGGTTTCATATGCCCATTTACTCTCGCCTAACTGTAGGCGTTTTCCTTGATAATCATAGCCAGATCCCCTTTAGGGACTTCGTCCTCAGAAAGATATACGCACTGGGTCTCGTCCGGATATACCATACCGAGCTTCTCAGTCGCCATATTTTCTATGTATGCCACGCTGTTGGTGGCCTTCAGCTTTACGTTAAGCGTATCTATCTCTCCCTGAAGAGCTTCGCTTCTGCCTGCCAGCTCGTTGTTGGTGCACTTAAGCTCTGCAGCGTAGGCGGTGAGCACTACCAGGGCGATCAGAATCACGCCTATGGCAGCTATCATTATTAACATTTTCTTCTTAGCCTGCATCTGCATTACCGACTCCTCAAATCTTCTCACAAATTCTCAGCTTGGCGCTTCTGGCTCTCGGATTATCCTCCTGCTCCTCCCCGGAGGGAACTACCGGCTTTCTGGTTATCTTTTTTATGTCGGCCACCTTGCCGCACACGCATACCGGAATGTCCGGAGGACAGGTGCACGGATCCGCGCGCCTTGCCATCACGTCTTTAACTATTCTGTCCTCAAGGGAATGAAAGGATATTACGCAAAGCCTGCCGCCGGGGGATAAGACGTCGCAGAAATCCTCAAGGGCCTTTTCCAGCCGGGTAAGCTCTTCGTTTACTTCTATTCTTATGGCCTGAAATGTTCTCTTGGCGGGATGGGGCCCCGTTCTCCTTGCGGAAGCGGGAATTGCCGCCTTTATTATCTCGGTCAGCTCCCCCGTCGTCTCTATGGGCTTTTCCTTTCTGGCCTCCTCTATGAAAGAGGCTATCCTGGAAGCCCACCTTTCCTCTCCGTAGACGGAGATGATGCGGGTGAGATCCGCTCTGGAATAACCGTTGACTACATCCTTTGCAGTAAGAGAATCATCTCTGTTCATTCTCATATCAAGAGGCGCGTCGTTCATGTAGGAAAATCCTCTTTCGGCGTTATCCAGCTGAAAGGACGACACCCCCAGGTCGAGAAGCGCTCCGTCTATGGAGTCTATACCGTTATCCTCTAATATTTCCTTTATGTCAGAGTAGTTTCTGTTTACGAATATCTTCCTGCAGGGATAGTTTTCAAGTCTCTTCCCCGCAGCGTCTATGGCGTCCCTATCCCGGTCTATTCCTATTAGCGTTCCGCTACCGGAAAGTCTTTCGCACACGGCGGACGCGTGGCCGCCGCCTCCCAAGGTTCCGTCAACGTAGATTCCGTCAGGCTTTATGGAAAGGCCTTCAAGGCATTCGTCAAGGAGAACCGGGACATGTCTGAATTCCATGGCGCCCACCCCCTTAAAAGCCGTATTCGGCAAGGGTCTCGGCGATCTCTTTTCTGTCCATCTTATTCTCGTCGTTTTCAGGAGATTCCCACGTTTCCTTTCCCCATACCTCTATGCGGCGCATGGCTCCGATGGTGACGAGATTCTTGTCAAGTCCTGCGTATTCCTTGAGCTCGCCCGGAACGATGATGCGGCCCTGCTTGTCGAATTCACATTCGGCGGCGTCTCCGCACATGTGGCGTATAAATGCTCTTACCTTGGGGTCCGACTCCGGAAGAGCCGAAAGCTTCTCCATCTGCCTGTCCCATTCGCTCATGGGATAGATGTAAAGGCATCTGTCGATTCCCTTGGTGATAACGCAGCGTCCACCCAGCTGCTCTCTGTGCTTGGACGGCACGATGAGCCTGTTCTTGGCATCTATTGAGTTGTTGTATGTGCCCATAAACATCTGCTCATCCTCCGATTATTTCAGACAGTACTCCGAGTTTCGTAAAAAAATTTTACACCACTTCTCACCACTTTTCAACGTAAATATGGGTATAATATGGATTTTAAGGCCGTTTTTTTCGAAAAATCCCCCCACCGGCATGCTTCTTTTGGCGAATTGTCATCTTTACCACAATATATTGTGGTGTTCGCGAGAAAGGACAACTATGCACCCTTTGTCCCCTGCGGAAGTCCCTTTCTTCACAAAATATCCCTTTGATTATGGCAATGCAGGATAGTATAATATCATTAACAGAAAAGACAGACCCTCAAGGCCTGCCGGAGGAATCATATGAGCTACGTTAAATTTGAGCATGTAAAGAAAGTTTATCACGTCGGGGAGGTTTCCATCGAGGCCCTCCGGGATGCGGATTTTGAGATAGAAAAAGGCGAGATATGCGTAATCGTCGGCGCGTCCGGCGCAGGCAAAACCACCCTTTTGAATATTCTCGGGGGAATGGATACCCTCACCGAAGGCAGAGTCCTTCTCGACGGCCGTGAAATATCGGGCCTCAGCAGCAAAGAGCTTACGTCCTACAGAAGGTACGACATCGGCTTCGTGTTCCAGTTCTACAATCTCATCCAGAACCTGACGGCCCTGGAGAACGTTTCTCTGGCCACCCAGATCTGTAAAAACCCTCTGAAGCCTTCGGAGGTTCTCGATATGGTTGGGCTTTCGGACAGAAAGAACAATTTCCCGGCCCAGCTTTCAGGCGGAGAGCAGCAGAGAGTCGCCATAGCAAGAGCCCTTGCCAAGAATCCAAAGCTTCTCCTCTGCGACGAGCCTACGGGCGCCCTGGACTACAACACCGGAAAGGCCGTCCTCAAGCTTCTTCAGGACACCAGCAGGCAGACCGGCATGACCGTAATTATCATAACCCACAACCAGGCTCTCACCGCCATGGCGGACCGCATCATAAAGGTAAAGAGCGGGGTCGTGTATTCCGTTGAAAAAAATACGAACATTATTCCTGTAGAGGATATCGAGTGGTAGGTGTATCGGCATGTTATTCAGATCAACTCTTCGGGAAATTAAAAACTCCCTCGGGAGATATATCGCCATTCTCGCCATCATAGCCCTGGGCGTCGGCTTTTTTGCCGGCCTCAAAGTGTGCAGAGACGAGATGGTAAGCACCGCCGACGACTACCTGAACGAGAGCCGCTTCTTCGACTACCAGCTCATGTCAACCCTGGGCTACGACGAGGATTCCGTGGACTACGTGGCGAAGGCTCTGCCCGATGCCACAGTCGAAGGCTACAACTCCTACGACGTTCTCGTAACCTCGGGAGACTCGGATCTCGTCTACAAGGCTCTTTCCATATCGGAAAACATAAACAGGCCTGAGCTCCTTGCGGGCCGTATGCCTCAGTCTGCGGACGAGTGTCTCATAGACAAGCAGGCCGTTGACACGGGAGACGGTTCGGTTGACGGCGCCATAGGCTCCGTTGTCACCATATCGAAAGAAAACAGCGAGGATACGACGAACGCCTTCAAATACGACGAATACAAGGTTGTCGGCGTTGCAGCCTCTCCTTTATATATGAACTACGAGCGCGGAACCGCTTCCATAGGGGACGGTTCAGTTTCCGCGTTCTTTTACATTCTCCCGGAAGGATTCGACACAGACTACTTTACGGGAATCTACATCGACGCCGATATCCCGGGCCTTATCTATTCCGATGAATATAACGACGGAGTCGACGCCCTTGAGGACGACGTGACAAAGGCGGCAGAGGAAGCGGCAGATTTGAGAAGGGAAAAAATCGTCGACGATGCGAGAAAAGAGCTTGAGGAAGGCAGAGCCGAATACGAGGAAGGCCTCGCAGAGTACAACGCCGAAAAAGCCGACGCCGAAGCACGGCTTCAGTCCGCTCTTGCAGACATAGTGTCCGGCGAGCAGGAGATAGAAAATAACAGAGCTTCCCTTAAGAATCAGAGAACCGAGCTTCAGGCATCTCTTGAGGAGATAAACGCCGGGTATGCGGGCATAGACCAGCAGCAGGCCCAGCTTGACGCTTCAAAGGACTTCATGAGTCCGGAGGAAGCCGCCGCGGCTCAGGCTCAGATAGACGCAGCCCGCAGCCGGCTCGATTCCTCCAAGGCTCAGGTTCAGTCGGGACTTCAGCAGATAGAATCGGGACTTGCTCAGCTTGATTCCGCAGAGGCGGATCTTGCCGCAGGCCGCGCCGAATATAACAGCTCAAAGGCCGAGGCCGACAGGGAATTCGCTGAGGCAAAGGCGGAGCTTGACGATGCCGCAAAGGAACTTGAAAAAGCGGAAAGGGATATAGAGGACATCGAGAACCCTGAAGTGTACGTCCTCAACCGCGAGAGCAACGTAGGCTATCTTTGCTTTGACAGCGATTCTCAGATAGTAGACAGCATCGCCGCCATATTCCCTATATTCTTCTTCCTCGTCGCTGCTCTCGTATGCATGACCACAATGACGAGAATGGTGGACGAGCAGAGAACACAGATCGGCGTGTTCAAGGCTTTGGGCTACGGCAGCGGACGGATTCTCGGAAAGTATCTGTTCTACTCGGGCAGCGCCGCTCTCATCGGCTCCGTCGCAGGCTTTGCGGGAGGTACGGTAATATTCCCTACGGTAATCTGGAGCGCCTACGGCATGATGTACGACTTCTCCGATTCCATAAACTACGTGTTCAACGGTCCTCTTGCCGTTCTGTGCGTAGTCGTTTCTCTTGTTTGCTCCATGGGAGCGACCCTGTTCTCCTGCCTGGGCGACTTCAGAATCGTTCCGGCGGAGCTCATAAGACCGAAAGCTCCGAAGAGCGGCAAGCGCATACTCCTCGAGAGGATTCACTTCATTTGGAATCACTTGAGCTTCCTGTACAAGGTTTCCTTCAGAAATATCTTCCGCTATAAAAAGCGTTTCTTCATGATGGTTCTCGGCGTAAGCGGCTGTACGGCCCTTCTCCTTACGGGCTTCGGTCTCAACGATTCCGTAAGGGATATAGTTAACTATCAGTACGATGAAATTTCCACATACGACTATTCCGTCACCTTCTCAGACGGCCGCTCGGAAGAGGAGCAGGAGGAGTTTGACGAGGAGATATCCTCCTACGCCGAACCTGCAGCCTTTGTCCATCAGGAATCAGCCGACCTGGTTATGGGAAGCGCCGCAAAAAATATGACTCTCATAGTGACGGAAGGCGGCTCCCTTGACGGCTTCATCGACCTTCACCGGGGCGGGGAAGAGCTTTCCTATCCTGAGGACGGCCAGGTGATAATCTGCAAGAAGTACGCCGAGGAATATAAGATTGAACCCGGGGACACCGTAACCTTACGTGATATGGATATGCACAGCGCCGAGTTCACGGTAAGCGGCATTTGCGACAACTACGTAATGGGCTACGTCTACATGACACCGGAAACGTATAAGGACGCATGGGGCATCACCGCCGAATACGAGACGGCCTTCGTCAAGGTTCACGACTCCGAAAACGTGTACACCGCCGCTTCGGAAACGGGAAGTCTCTCCGGAGTGACCGCGGTCAGCATAAACGCGGAGTTCCGCGACAGGGTCAACACCATGATGGAAAGCCTTAACGCCATAATAGTTCTCATAGTCATATCGGCAGGCGCCCTCGCTTTCATCGTGCTCTACAACCTGACCAATATCAACATCACAGAGCGCATAAGGGAGATTGCCACCATCAAGGTACTGGGCTTCTACGCCCGGGAGACATCGTCCTACGTTTTCCGCGAGATTTTCTTCCTGACGGGAATCAGCGCGGTGGTGGGACTGGGCCTTGGCAAAATACTCCACACATTCGTCATAAACCTTATCCGAGTGGATATGATATACTTCGAGCCGAGACTCGTCTGGCCGAGCTACGTTTACTCGGTGGCGCTGACCTTCCTCTTTGCCGTCATCGTCATGTTCGTCATGTACTTCAAGCTTCAGCGCATCAGCATGACCGAGTCGCTGAAGAGCATCGAGTAGGCGGGGCGCGGTGTTCTAACACATATGCCCGGCTCCCGGAAAATTTTGGTTTTTGAAGAAAAAACTACGGATTTTGCCGAAAAAGAAAACTGCGGATTTTTCCGAACAGAAAAGCCCGGACAACAGGTCCGGGCCGCTTATTTCGCGCAGAATCATTTCTTTTTCTTTCGTTTAAGCACGTCCTCCGTAAGAGTGATAGGGTTCTTCCAACGCTCAGGCGGAATTCCCTTAATGCTCAGGGTATCGTAAATCATAACCCGGGCAACCGAATAGAGAACCGAGCAGAGCGGAATGAACAGAATCATTCCGAAAATACCCATCGCGTTGCCGCCTATTGTGATGGCGATAAGCATCCATATCGGCGGAAGTCCGACGGAATTTCCCACGACGTGAGGGTATATGAGATTTCCCTCTATCTGCTGAATCACCAGGAACATTATTATAAATATCACGGCCTGCAGCGGACTCTCCATGAGAATGAGAAGTGCCCCGACGACGCATCCGATGAAAGCTCCCACCAGCGGAATCAGCGCTGTAAAGGCAATCGTAACCGCTATGAGAAGAGCATACGGCATTCCAGCAACGGTCATGGCTATGAAGAACAGGGTTCCCAGTATGCAGGCCTCCAGGCACTGACCTGAAATAAACCTTGAGAAGGTCCTCTGCGCCAGAGCCGCAATGTATAAAATCCTGTCCGCAGCCCTTTCCGGGAAAACCGCCAGCACCGTCTGCTTCGCCTCCGTCGCCAGCTTCTCCTTCGACATGAGAATGTATATGGAGAAGATGAGGCCGATGAAGAAGTTCACCACCATGCCGATGATGTTCGTCACGGCGCCGATACCGCTGTCAAGAATACCTGCCGCCGCCGTCTGCAGAAAGCCGGAAAGCTTCATTCCGATTTCAGTCCAGTTTACGGAGAACTGACCGGCAAGATCCGCAAGGCTCTGCCATACGCTCATCCTGTCGTTTATCCACGTCTGAAGGCTGTTCATGGCGTCCGGAATCTCTTTTCCTATGGTGTAAAGGGTCGCCCCCAGCTGAGGTATGATTATGTTCATGGCAACAGCCAGAACCCCGACTACCAGAGCAAGAGTTATGACGAATGAAATCGGCCGCCTGCTCTTTTTGAAGCGGGCTGTTTTTCCGAACAGAAGGCTTTCCACCCCGCGCATGGGAACGTTGATGATAAAAGCGATACACGCACCCAAAATAAACGGCATGATCACGCTCACGAGAGCGCCCACCACTTTCAGCACCTGGTCAAAATTCTGCAGGACGATGTAAAAAAGTATTCCCGCAAATATAATTCCAATTAGTGTTTTTACTGTCTTTCTGTCCAAGTTGAATCTTTCTCCCTTTCGAATAACAAAGAGCCGGTATGTACCGCACGCTTAAGTGCATTGTATCACACCGGCCCGTCAAAGTCATCTGTAATTTACTCTACTACCTCATATCCCGCTTCGGAGATAACCTTTTTGAATTCGTCCATGGGAATCTCTCTGTCAGCCTCCACTGCGGCTTTTTTGCCCTCCAGATCCACGTCGACTTTTGTGACGCCGTCCATGGCGGCAAGAGCGTCGTTTACGTGCTTCTGGCAGTGCATGCACATCATTCCCTCTACTTTAAACTCGTACTTCATCTTCTTTTCCTCCTTTTTATTTTCCTCTGTCTCAAAGTGTTCAGCCCGCGCTCTGTCGGTCTTAAAAAACCTGAGTCTTAAGGCGTTGGTGACAACGCATACGCTTGAAAGACTCATGGCCGCCGCTCCAATCATCGGTGAAAGCTTTATGCCAAGCGGGATGAACAGAACCCCCGCCGCCACCGGAATTCCTATGACGTTGTAGAAAAAGGCCCAGAACAGATTTTCCTTTATGTTTCTGATTACGGCCTTTGACAGCTTAACTGCCGTCACCGCATCCAGAAGGTCGCTTCGCATGAGCACGGCGTCGGCGCTTTCAATGGCCACGTCGGTTCCCGCGCCTATGGCAATTCCCACGTCGGCTCTCGTCAATGCCGGAGCGTCGTTGATGCCGTCTCCTATCATGGCAACCTTTCTTCCCTCCGCCTGAAGCCTTGCAACGTGCTTTTCTTTGTCAGCCGGCAGAACTCCCGCGATTACCTCAGGAATATCCATGCGCTTTCTTATGGCCTCGGCGGTTCGCGGATTGTCGCCCGTCAGCATTACCACGTCGATGCCCATTTTTTTGAACTCGCCTATGGCTTCGCGGCTCGTCGGTTTTTCCACATCGGCTGCGGCGATTATTCCAAGTATCTTTCCTTCCGCCCCGAATATCAGCGGAGTCTTTCCTTCGTCTCCCAGCCTCCTGAGGGTTTCCGCCATGCCGGACGTGTCTATTCCTTCATCGCTCATGAGGCTTTCATTTCCCGCAAAATATGAAACTCCTCCGATTTCAGCCTTTGCACCTTTTCCGAACAGAGCCCTGAAGTTCCCGGCGGCCTCATAGATGACGCCTCGCTTTTCAGCCTCGGCCATAACCGCCTCCGCCAAAGGGTGCTCGCTTCCCGCCTCTATAGATGCGGCTTTTGACAAAAGCTCTTCTTCGGATACGCCGCCGGCAGGGATTATATCCGTAACCACCGGCTTGCCCTCAGTAATGGTGCCGGTTTTGTCCATTACGACGGTATCGACGTGACACGCCGTCTCAAAGGCTTCCCCCGACTTTATGAGAATGCCGTTCTCGGCGCCTTTGCCCGTTCCCACCATTATGGCAACCGGGGTCGCAAGACCAAGGGCGCACGGACAGGAAATCACCAGCACCGATATTCCCATGGAAAGAGCGTGTTCAAAGCCGTAGCCTGCAAAGAGCCAGACTATGGTCGTAACGAGAGCTATTCCCATGACCGCCGGAACGAAAACCCCGGCTATCTTGTCGGCAAGGCGGGCGATCGGAGCCTTGGAAGCGCTCGCTTCCTCCACGAGGCGCACTATCTGACTTATGGTTGTATCTTCGCCCACGCGGTCGCACCTTACCTTTATGAAACCGGTTTTGTTGATGGTGGCGGATATGACTTTGTCGCCCTCGCCTTTTTCTACGGGTATGCTCTCGCCTGTTATAGCCGATTCGTCCACCGCCGTGGTTCCCGAGACGATTTCTCCGTCCGCCGCGATACTTTCGCCGGGGCGTATCACGAGAATGTCTCCCGGCACAAGCTGCCACGTCTCAATTTCGATTTCCTGACCGTCTCTTTCCACGGTTGCCGTCTTTGGCGCCAGGTTCATCAGCTTCTCTATGGCCTGGCTGGTTTTGCCCTTGGAGCGGGCTTCCATATATTTTCCCACCGTGATCAAAGTGAGAATCATGGCCGCAGATTCAAAATATATGTCGGCGCTGTATTTGTGAACCAACGCCATGTCGCCGGTTTCGTAACCGTGAGCTATTCTGAACAGAGCGAAAACGCCGTAAACTATGGCTGCCCCCGAGCCCACCGCAATGAGGCTGTCCATGTTGGCGCCGCCTCTTACAAGGGCAGGAAGTCCCTTCACGAAAAACTTCCTGTTCAGGAACACGATAGGAATCAGAAACAGCACCTGAATCATAATCATTGTCAGCGGATTTTCCGTGTTGTGGTGGTTTCCCAGGAGCATAGGCCCCATGGACACCGTCATCAGCGGAATGAGCAACACCACCGACCAGATTAGTCTTTTCTTCATCTGCGCCGTCTCGTCGAGAGCGCCTTTTGACGCCGAGCCTCCTGCTCCGCCCGGATTGTTTCCCGCTGCCGCGCCTCGGGCCGCTGCACCGTTAGCTGTCGCGCCTGCTCCGCCCGGATTGTTTCCCGCTGCCGCGCCGCCTGCCAGGCTTACCGAAACGCCGCACGCCCCGTCCCGGCAGGATCCTCCTGCCGGCCCTGCATAGCCGCCTACTGGCTGCCCTGCGCGTCCGCCGCGTGCTTCGTCGGGATAAGCTCCGTATCCTGCGCCGTCCACCGCCTCTATTATCTTTTCTTCGTCTGTTACGGCCTCGTCAAACTCGACCTGCATGGTGCCTGTGAGAAGGTTCACGCTGACGCTTTTGACCCCGTCGAGCTTTCCTACAACCTTCTCAACCCTTGAAGAGCAGGCAGAGCAGCTCATGCCCGTAACCTTAAACTTTTCCTTCTTCAAAACTTTCCCCTTTTCCGGAAGCCGCATCCCGCCGCTGAATAAGGCGCTCGGGCCGGTCGGCGGCTTCGTGAACCGAAGCCGGCTTTGCCGATGGCCCTGCCGCTACTTCATCAGCCGCTTTATGGTATCGCAAAGCTCGTCAACCTTGGAGCCGTCTCCCTCTTTGATGTCATCCACTACGCAGGTCTTGATGTGCTCGGTGAGAAGTTCCTTGCTGAAGGCGTTGAGGGCCGAATTGATGGCTCCCACCTGAATGAGGATGTCGATGCAGTATCTGTCCTCCTCCACCATCTTCGCAACTCCCCGAACCTGCCCCTCGATTCTCGAAAGGCGATTCATAAGATCCTTGTATTCCTTTTCCGTTCTGTGCTTCACTCTGTCAGAACAGACATGGGCTCTATTCTCTGCCATCTTTCTTCTCCTTTTCCGTCTTACATCAAAATCAAATCCGTCGCGATTCTCAGCCTATCCGCTATACACGCCTGCGGTTAGCTGCCTGCGTTTTCCTGCAGATTTACCTGTGAAATTGACTATGATTTTGCCTATAGATTTTTATTATAGATTTACATTTACCTACGCATTTATAGTATACCCTTGTACGGTATAAGTCAATCACAATTGGAAAATTATTTTTTATGGCGCGGGGTAGCGAGGGCTGAGTAATTCTGTTTGGCCAAATGTGTGAGTTGCGGGCTGAAAACCAAATCGTGTTTGGTTTAATTCTCATTTACAGCTGGAAAAACCAAATTTCTTTGGTCAAATCGCTCTCACGGGCTTTAAAAACCAACCTTAATTTCCTGATATTTACATTTATTGGTGTATACTTACTGTATTGGCGATAATTACGACTAAACTGCGCCGATTCTCCTTTTCCATTTTGGTTTTTATCCCTTGTATCAGTTAAAAAACCAAAGATTTTTGGTTTTTTACCCTCTGATACCGGATTCGACCAAATGGCTCCGCTCCCGCAAAGTCTGCGCGTCCTGCACGGTTCATGTAAATGTGGTTTTCTACCGCTGCCCAATGAATTTCTTTTTCTAAACCACACCAGGCAGGTGAACAGATGAATCGCGGCAGACTGCTGCATTTAAAAACAGCCACGCGGTTAATTCCGTCCGGCTGTCTTTATCACTTTACTTTCAATCAGAATTCATGCAGTTTCTGTTATTTCTCTTCCGTGGTAAATATGGCTTCGATGTTGGTTCTGCCGTCCACTTCGGTTTTGAAGTACCACCGGCCGGCTGCATCGCCCGGCGCCATGTAGATTTCGATGTCCTCGTTTATAGGTGCCTCGGCCATGTAGCGGATGCTCATGGACGTCACCTTTCTGCCCGTTATCTCCGGTATGTAGTTCCAGAGCATGTCAAGGTATCTGGTGTTGTTCATGTGCATGTTCATGTCCACGTCGCTGTACATTACGCGCTTTGTTCCCACGCGCTCCCAGGTCGTGTCCTTAGGGAAGCGGAAGCGGACTGGTATTGACATTTCAAGAGGTTCCCCTGTTTCGTAGTTGGAGATGTCAACCTCTCCCGCGCGGCAGAGTTTACCGGTATTGCGGTTGGCGACGGCCCATTCGGTATATGCCCGGGCGCACACTTTGCCGTCTCTTTCAACGAGGAAGCATCTTATGAATGTAGCGGCCTTTTCAGGGCAGCGCCACGTCTTTACTTCTATATTGTCATACTGGTGAATCTGCTCGTATATCTCTATGGCCATTCTTGTGACTATGAAGGACTTTCCCACCGCAAAGAGGTCATAGTAGGAAGGCTTTCTGTCACGCATGTGGTGGTTGGCCGTTTCCTGCATGAACTGAGCCATCATGGTAGGTCTGAGATTGTCGTTTACGTCCACATTGTGAGACGTTACCGTATATTTTTCCGAATAAAACATTAGAACTGCGCCACCTCCGGATCAGCTTCCTCGGCTTCTTCTACACTGCTGCAGTAAAGTACCGGCCCCGCTTCGCCGTACATCTCGTCGTACTGCCACTTAACTTGAGCCGTAATCGTAACCCAGCCGCCGTGGGTCAGCTTTTGGGCCGCGTCCTTCCAGACGCATACGAGACCGGCAAACTGTATGTCCTCCACGCAGCATGTCATAACGTGACGGCCGAAGACGAATTTGTCGTCGGGGAGTCCTCCACCCAGGACGCTGCGGCCTTTGATGGTTATGACTTTACCGTCGTACTTCTTTCCCTCTTCATTTATATCCCTGTACCACTCGGCGTAATCCACGTCGTTTACGGTGAAGCTGTCCGCGTTTATATCGTAAGGCAGCGGGTCGGGGATATTGTCAGGCTCCACGTCGTCGGGGCCGTACTCGTAAAGAATCTGGCTCTTTCTGTTGGCGCCGCGGACTATCTTGTGGTAAGGCATCTTATCAAAGCCGTGGGTGCACCTGTTGAATACGACGATCTCCGCACTCTTTAATTTATCGTACACCAGCTGACGCATGTTCTGGTTATATGTCAGGAACGTGGAGGCATCTGCGAAAAACATTTCCTGATACGCCAGCCATTCCGGCGGCATGTTCTGATAAAATGAGTCCAGCATCCACATACCGTTATACTCCACCACTACTCTCTCCGCCTTGTGCTTTTCACGCAGTCCCTCCAGGAACTCCGGCGTAAGGTCTTCCTCGTCCTCCACCGTCTCTATGTAAACCTGGGTTCCGAAGAATTTCGAGCGGTGGTATTCCTCCTCGCCCTCCTCGCACAAAAGGAGCAGCGTGCGCTCTCCGGCGTTAAACTCCGGATCTTCCATTATGTCCTGTATGAAAGTCGTCTTTCCGCTCTCCAGAAATCCGGTAAACAGATAAACAGGTATTTCCATTTTCCATTCCTCCTCGGGGAAAAATCCCACGATGTATATTATACAACTAAACTTTCGCCTTTGCACCCCGAAATTAGGTCTTCACAGATTCCACAAATTTCGTCAATTGACATTCTTCCCGGACGGCGTTAGAATTTACCTGTAACAAGCAATCTTTGACGAGATTGCGTTTTTTTCTTGCATAACGTCCGGGCGGAATTTTGTCCGGAAAAGTAAAATACGTCTGATTTTGGAGGTGTTATTTTGGTCAAAACCCTTGCTCGCAGCGTTCGCGAGTACAAAAAGCCCGCCCTTCTGACGCCCCTTCTCGTGTCGGTAGAGGTGGTTCTCGAGTGTATCATTCCTTTTATCATCGCCGATCTTGTTAACGACATGCAGGCCGGATGCGACTTTTCAACCATAGTTCATTACGGCATCGAGCTGGTGATAATGGCGATTCTGTCCCTGGTCTTCGGCGTGGCTGCCGGAAATACCTGTGCCACGGCTTCTACAGGCTTTGCGAAGAACCTGAGAAAGGACATGTTCTACAAAATCCAGGACTACTCCTTTGAAAACATCGACAAATTCTCTGTATCAAGCCTTGTGACCCGTATGACTACCGACGTCATCAACGTGCAGATGGCCTTCATGATGATAATACGAATCGCAATCCGCTGTCCGCTGATGCTGATATTTTCCTTTATAATGGGCTTTGCCATGGGCGGAAGGCTGGCCATGATATTCCTCGTGACTATCCCCCTCTTAGGCTTCGGTCTTTTTCTGGTCATCAGAAAGGCCACTCCCATATTCCGCAGGGTGTTCAGGAAGTACGACGCTTTAAACGACTCGGTTCAGGAAAACGTCCAGGCAATGCGGGTAGTTAAGAGCTACGTAAGAGAGGAATACGAAAAGAAAAAGTTTGCCGGAGCTGCTGAAGATGTGTGCCGGGATTTCACAAAGGCTGAAAGAATCATGGCTATAAACAACCCGATGATGCAGTTCTGCGTCTATGCGGCCATGGTTTTCGTTCTTTCCTTCGGCTCCTACGCCGTAATAACCAGTCAGGGCGTCGAGGTTGCCGTAGGCCAGATGTCTGCAATCCTCACTTACAGCTTCCAGATTCTCATGAGCCTTATGATGCTTTCAATGGTTTTCGTAATGATAACCATGTCCCTGGAGTCCGCCGAAAGAATCGTCGAGGTTCTCGGCGAGGAAAGCACTCTCTCAAGCCCTGAAAATGCCGTAACATGCGTTAAGGACGGCTCCATAGATTTTGACAACGTAAGTTTTAAATACTCGACAAAGGCTGAAAGGATGGCCCTGGAGGGCGTAAACCTTCACATTAAATCCGGCGAAGTCATCGGAATTTTAGGCGGCACCGGATCGTCGAAGTCCACTCTTGTGCAGCTGATACCGCGTCTTTACGACACCACGGAGGGATCCGTCAAAGTGGGCGGCGTCGACGTGAGGGACTACGACCTTGAAGTCCTCAGAAACAACGTGGCAATGGTCTTACAGAAAAACGTCCTCTTCAGCGGCACCATCAAGGACAATCTCCGCTGGGGAAACCCGGACGCCACCGACGAAGAGATGATTCAGGCATGCAGGCTGGCCCAGGCGGACGAGTTCATTCAGACCTTCCCGGACAAATACGATACCTGGATAGAACAGGGAGGCGCCAACGTCTCCGGCGGTCAGAAGCAGAGACTCTGCATAGCCCGCGCCCTTCTGAAGAATCCTAAGATACTCATTCTGGACGACTCCACCAGCGCCGTGGACACCAGAACCGACGCTCTCATACGTCAGGGCTTCAGGGAGTTCATTCCTGAAACGACGAAGATTATCATAGCTCAGCGTGTGGCCTCGGTGCAGGATGCAGACCGCATCATCGTTATGGATGGCGGCCGCATAAACGCCGTGGGAACCCATGAGGAGCTCCTTGAAACGAGCGACATCTACAGAGAAGTATATACTTCCCAGACAAAGGCAGGTGATGAAGATGGCGAAGAATAAGACTGCGGATACGAACGAAAAGAAGCGCGCCACGACGGCAAGAGGCCAGCGCGCGCCAAAGGGAGTTCTCAGAAGGCTCATTCGCACTTTGTTCGAGTTCTATCCGGTGCTCCTTCCTCTCACCATGCTCTGCATCGTGATAAACGCAATAGTCTCCGCAGCCCCTGCCGTATTCCTTCAAAAGGTTATCGCAGTGGTCGACGCCTCGTATAAGAGCGGGGACTGGTCGTCCGTTGCCGGCCAAATTCTCGGATACGTGTTCATACTTCTTATCATGTACGCGGTCAGCCTCATAGCCGGAGCTCTCTACACCCAGATGATGGCCATAATCACTCAGGGTTCTCTGAAGAAGCTTCGTGAGAAGATGTTCGACCACATGCAGGATCTGCCGATAAAGTATTTTGACACCAACGGCCACGGCGATATAATGAGCTACTACACCAACGACGTTGATACCCTTCGTCAGCTCATAAGCCAGAGCCTTCCGCAGATTACCATCTCGGCTATCACCCTGTCCGTGGTATTCTGCATCATGATATACTACAGCGTAATCCTTGCCCTTCTCATAGTGGCAGGCGTTATCGGAATGGCATTTGCCGCAAGAGCCATCACCAACCGCTCGTCAAAATTCTTCCTCCGTCAGCAGGTGACCATAGCGGGAGCCGAGGCTTTCATGGAGGAGATGATTACCGGTCAGAAGGTCATCAAGGTTTTCTGCCACGAAGAAAAGGCAAAGGAAGATTTTGATAAGGTAAACGGAGAGATATTCTTCAACGCCAGAAACGGAAACCGCTTTGCCAATATCCTCATGCCGCTTCTTGGAAACATAGGCAACGTCATGTACGTAGTCGTAGCCATTGTCGGCGGCGCTCTCATGCTCACCGATATCCCGAACATCAGCCTTTGCGGTATGGGATTTACCATAAGCATAGTCGTGCCGTTCCTCAACATGACTAAGCAGTTCGCAGGCTCCGTGGGCCAGGTCTCCAACCAGATAAACATGGTAATCATGGGACTTGCCGGAGCCCACAGGATCTTCGCCCTCCTGGACGAGAAGCCTGAAAGCGACGAAGGAAAGGCCACCCTTGTCAACGCAAAGGAAGACGCAAGCGGAAATCTTACGGAGTGCGAGGAGCGCACCCACATCTGGGCGTGGAAAAATATCGCTGACGACGGAACCGTGACGTATACCAGACTTCGCGGCGACGTGAGATTCTTTGACGTAAACTTCGGCTACACCGAGGGCAAGACGGTCCTTCACGACATTTCCCTATACGCAAAGCCGGGACAGAAGATAGCCTTTGTCGGCTCCACCGGCGCAGGAAAGACCACCATCACAAACCTTATAAACCGGTTCTACGATGTAACCGAGGGTAAGATAACCTACGACGGCATAGACGTCTGCGACATAAAGAAGGACGACCTTCGCCGAAGTCTTGGCATCGTGCTTCAGGACACCAACCTGTTCACCGGCACGGTTATGGACAACATCCGCTACGGCAGCCTGGGCGCCACCGACGAGGACTGCATAGAAGCCGCAAAACTTGCCGGAGCCGACGACTTTATCCGCCGTCTCCCTGAAGGATATAACACCATGCTCACCAGCAACGGCGCAAACCTGTCCCAGGGACAGCGGCAGCTCCTTGCCATCGCCCGCGCCGCCGTTGCAGATCCTCCGGTAATGATTCTGGACGAGGCTACAAGCTCCATAGACACCAGAACCGAGGCAATCGTTCAGCGGGGTATGGATGCGCTCATGGAAGGAAGAACGGTGTTCGTCATAGCTCACCGCCTCTCCACCGTCCAGAACTCCAACGCCATAATGGTAATGGATCACGGACGCATCATCGAGCGCGGCACCCACGAGGACCTCATAAAGCTTAAGGGAACTTACTATCAGCTCTACACGGGAGCCCTGGAACTGGATTAGCAGGGGGGATCGCGGGTTTGCCGGGCTTGCGTGGCTGGCGAGCCTGCGGCTGGCTGGGCTGTGGCTTTCATAGCGGAACTTCCGGCACGGCCGTTATCCTTTTTGAGCCGAAATTCCGTTTCAGGATAATGAATTTAATCCTTTTAATAGGGTTTTGCAAAAACAGGTATAACAAAACCTTCAATTTCCAAGGTTGAGTTATACCTGTTTTTATATTTTGGCCAATATAGGGTGAATTTTATTATCCTTTTTTTCGATATTGGGTTCAAAAAGGTTAACGGCAAGGGGATTTCATAATCTCCGGATAATCTGTGGAACTCTGTTTACTCTTTGGATTCTTTATGTTTCGTCTGTCAGTCCGATATGGCAGCAATTCCTTTTGCGCATCTCAGCTCCACATCCCGAAAGTGATTCCCCGGGTTCATCTCAAAATCCACGTCGATTCCCAGTCGCCTGTAGTATTCCGCCAGGGCCTCGGTGTTTTCCTGCACCTTTTGCATGAGAGGATTTCTCGTCTTTGCCTCTTTGTCGCCGAGAGAAAGATATATTTTGTCAGGTACTTTTTTCATATCGTGTTCTTTCGCAAAGTCTATAAAGCCCGGGAACCACAGGGAACCGGACATACTTGCCGCCCGGTCAAAAGCATCGCATCTGTACGCGGCATAAAGCGCAAAGAGTCCGGCGAGTGAATAGCCCGCAATGCAGGTCTTTGACGGCTCGCCGCATATATACGCCTTTGCGGAAGGAATAATCTCCAAAACCAGCACTTCAAGATATTCGTCCGCTCCTCCCGCAAAAGACTCACCGTTCTTGTAAAGTGGCGGACACGGCCACGGAGTCATATCGCGATTCCAGTCAAGACCGCTCACGACGAGAAGGTTTGTTCCGGAGTCGCAGAAGCCGGCCGTATCCGCCATTTTTAAAAGTTCTTCCCAGACACCGCTGCCGTCGCCGGAATGAGCATTCAGCACGACAAGCGGTCGGTCAAGGCGCGAAGTCGTGTAGAGAGTTATTGATTTACCCGCAATAATGTCTTTTCTCATTATGTTCGCCTTTTATCTTTAAACTCACCTGCCATAACGAAAAAGAGATGCCTCCCCGGCATCTCATGTTTCGTGGTGCGCCATGAGGGACTCGAACCCCCAACCTACTGATTCGTAGTCAGGCACTCTATCCAATTGAGCTAATGGCGCGTAATCGTTCCTATAAAAACGGCTACCGTATAATTATATATGCGGCAGGGTGGTTTGTCAAAGTGTTTTTTCGAGGATGTCTGTCTACTCTGCACGTTTGATTAGTTCATCTACCTTCTCTTTTATTTCTCCATATCGACACTTTACGGCTCCGATGTTAATCAGCGATGAAAGTGTAATGCGCTTCTGCATTCCGACTTTTTCATCGAGATCCGCCGTAAGCAGCAAGTAAAATTCCCATTGCGAAGTATCTAACGGATTTACGGTATCAAAATCTGTATGCTTATGAACGCAGAATACATAAATATCTGACTGCCTTTTCTTTTCATCCGAATATGTATTAGTGCTGTTCTCCCATCCGAACGTCGGCTGTATTCCAAACGTTAACCTTGATAGCTTATTCTGGCCCCAGCTCTGCAAATACCCTGATGATTTCACCTCTATTCTGACACCGTCGCGCGAAAGCAAATCATAGCTGTCCCAGTTAATTCTAACATTATCAGAAACATCCAATGCACATGCCACCAGATATTCGGCAAGTGCTCCACGTTCAGCATTATCCATTACGTTATATTATGTCCTGCGAACTTTCCCATTCCCTCACTCCTCCATTATTTCCCTTACGCACTCCACCGCATACAGCGGCACATCGGTCAAACCGTCCGATTCCTTGAAATCGGCCATCGATATGCGAATGGAAATCTCCGGGCTGAACTTTTCCATGTATGTCTTAAGGCTCTTTGCTCGAAGATTGATTTCGGCCTTGACTTCAACGGGTATGGCCCTGCTTCCGTCAGATATGACAAAATCAATTTCACAGGCTCCGCGATTGTTGGTGTAGTAATATATATCTATTCCGGACAAAGTCTTCAGCTGCTGGCACACATACTGCTCCGTCAAAGCACCTTTGAACTCTGTAAATACATCACTTCCGTCAATCAACACCCTTTGTCCGAGCCCTGCCATGCATCCCAGAAGGCCCACATCCAGCATATACATTTTAAAAGCTCTTAAGTCCTCATATGCCTTAAGCGGCAGCTTCGGAGCGTTTATTCGGCTGATTTTATGAATCAGACCGCAGTCGGAAAGCCACATTATCGCCGTCTCAAAATCCTTCGCTCTGCCGCCTTCCCTTACAAGTCCGTATATAAACTTTCTGTTTTCCTTCGCAAGCTGAGACGGAATACTGTTCCATACCATTCGTATTTTCGGAACAATTTCTAACGGCGCATGTTTTAAAAAATCCTGCTCATAGGCGTTTAGAATTCTCTTTTGGATTTCCCGAACTTCCGCATAATCTCTGTTTTCGCTGAAGCTTTGCACGGCCTCAGGCATACCGCCCACGAAATAATACCTTTTAAGCGCGTCAGTATATTTTCCTCTAAACGGCTTCATCATGTTAAAGTCTTTTCTTTCGATAAGCTCCGCGAACCGCTCCCCTTCGGTCGCCATAAGGAATTCTCTGAAGGACAAAGGCTGCAGCCTGAGAAAATCCACCTTCCCGACCGGAAAAGATGTTCCCTCGTGAAGAGCTATTCCAAGAAGAGAGCCTGCGCACATTATGTGAATCTGCGGCATATTTTCGCAGAAATATTTTAAAGATGTCAGCGCCTTCGGTACCTCCTGAACTTCATCAAGGATAAGGAGTGTTCCGCCCGGGATTATTTTCTTTCCGCTGTAAATCTCCATACCCTCAATGAGTCTGGACGTGTCGAGGTCAGGTTCAAAGAGTGCTCTCATCGTATCGTTGGAGTCGAAGTTTATATATACCGTATCTTTATACGCATTGGCTCCGAATTCCTTCATAAGCCACGTTTTTCCAACCTGTCTGGCTCCTTCAATAATGAGCGGCTTGCGATATCTGCTTTCTTTCCAGTCGTATAGTTTTTCAATGGCTGTTCTATACATTTCTTCACCTCCTGACCTGTCGTTTAGTGTAAGTATAATACCTTTTTACAAAAACTGCAACGAAGAAATGCGCTATCACCACACTTTTTACAACGAAAAACGTACTGTAATTACATTTTTTACAACGAAAAAGCGTTCCAAACCTCCGAAAAGAAAGTTCGAAACGCCTTAATTTCAACTGATTTTCCGGGCGCGACAGATTGTCGAGCCGTACGTAACAGCCTCTAATTTTCCCGGCTGCCTCTTATCGCGATAACGCAGACAAGGTAGAGAACCGGTATTATAAGTCCGCAGATGTTTTCGGTGCTCGTCTCCATGATGAGGGATATTGCGCCCGGGATTACGGCGAGAATTCCGAATACCAGAGCAGCAGTCGTTTTTCCCGGGTCTTTTGCCGCCCGCAGACCGAGAAAACCTCCCAGCAGGTCCATGACGCCGCTGATTCCCAGCACCACTATCATCGCCCCGGTGAGAACGTCAGCTATTACGCCGTCTCCTGCAGTTCTGATTATCGAGATGTTGAAAATCATGAGTCCCACTATCAGGATTCCCAGTATGATCATAATCACTGATATGACTTTTAAAAATCCTTTCATATAAATGCCTCTGTACAATATTGCAGGTTTTGTTAAAAAAACATACACGTGCATTGTATCACGATTTCGCCAAAAGCTGAATACCCGAATTGAATTTTGCCGCCTTTGCGCCATAAAAAAGCGCGCTGAAGTGAAAAGTTAAATTCCACTTCGAAAACCGTCGAGAAAAAAGTGGCAATTACTCTTACAAAAATGTGTGAATTGCCACTTTTAGGTTTCATTAAGTGGAAATAAGTGTTACACTAAATGAAATAAGCAACAGGTTGTACAAAGAGTGAAAGAGTTTTAAACATGACAAAATAGCGGACTTTAGTCGTTGTTT
>CALXBQ010000010.1 GCA_944386595.1 uncultured Clostridia bacterium | reverse complement strand
TGAAGCCCGGTGAAAGGTAGAATATCGTTAAACCAAAACAGGAAATCCTGACAGAATGGTTGAACCTGTTGCCTGATAGTATCGCCTTGCAACAGTTCATTATCAACACTTTTTGTCCTATAACCCTCCTCTTGTAAGCCTAAGCTGCCGAAAAACCGCAGCACGCTGCGGTTTTTTCGTTTTTGTTCTGTTTTACTTTTCCTCCACATGCTCTCCGTCGCAGTAAACGCACCTGTAAATGCCGCGCTTTTCGTCTGTAAGGCGGAAAAGGTGCTTGAGCTCCTGCTCTGTGGAAGTTATGCACTTAGGGTTGGCGCAGCATATATCGTCTCTGAGTACTGCCGCATTTGTTTCCGGACTGCCGCCTCCTGAAGCGCTTCCCGCGCCTGCTTTCGGTATCAGATTGAGGAGATACAGGATCAGGGCCATTCTGATATGCTTGCCGCAGAGGGCCTGATAGAAGTAGCAGGCTCTCGGATCGTCGTCCACCTCTACGGAAATCTCATTGACCCTCGGAAGAGGGTGAAGCACTATCATATCGGATTTTGCCGGCTTCAGCTTTTCCGTATCGAGAACGTAGCTGTCCTTAAGCCTTTCATATTCCTCTGCGCTGTCAAAACGCTCCTTCTGTATGCGGGTCATATAGAGAATATCAAGATCCGGTATGGCTTCCTCGAGCCCCTCGACCTCGGTCCATTTTGCGCCGGCGGCGTTCATCTTATCCTTTACGTATTCCGGCATCTTGAGCTCGTCCGGGGAAATCAGGACGAACCGCACGTTTTCATATCTGAGCATGGCGTCCACCAGCGAGTGAACGGTTCTGCCGAATTTCAGGTCGCCGCAGAGTCCCACTGTCAGATCGTCCAGCCTGCCTTTCTTCCGGCTTATGGTGAGAAGATCGGTCAAAGTCTGTGTAGGGTGAAAATGACCGCCGTCTCCCGCATTGATTATGGGAACAACGGTTTTCTGCGCAGCGGCTATAGGCGCGCCCTCCCTGGGGTGGCGCATCGCTATTATGTCGGCGTAATTGCCCACGATTCTTATCGTATCCCTTACGCTTTCACCCTTTGTGGAAGAACTGGAGCCCGCGTCGGAAAATCCCAGAACGCTTCCCCCCAGCTCCAGCATGGCCGCTTCAAAGCTTAACCTGGTCCTGGTGCTGGGCTCAAAAAACAGGGTCGCCAGCTTTTTGTGAGCGCAAACGTCCCTGTACTTTTCGGGGTTTGCCTCTATATCGTCTGCCGTCTCTATGAGCAGATTTATTTCCTCTACGGTTAAATCGGTTATGTTGATGAGGTTTCTTATTTTGTCCATCACTTTACTTCCTTCATCCAGCTCTCGTCTGACGGGTTATCCCTGAATTTCAGGATTCTCTCGATGTCGGCTTCCGCGATTCTCCCCGTTTCGGCGGCAACTTCCACCAGCGTATCCAGGTTGCAGAGGCTGACGTTCTTCACGTTGTGCTCCGAAAGTCTTTCAAGGCCTTTTTTCATTCCGTATGTGAATATGCTGGCTATTCCCAGAACCTCCGCTCCCGCCTCGCGAAGGGCTTCTACCGTGTCTACAGCTGAGCCTGCGGTGGATATGAGATCCTCTATTACCACTACCTTCTGTCCCTTTTCAAGTCTTCCTTCTATGCGGTTGGTCCTGCCGTGATCCTTTGCGGAGCCTCTCACGTAGCCCATAGGCATATTCAGAATGTGTCCTGTGATCGCCGCGTGAGCGATTCCCGCCGTGCTGGTTCCCATGAGAACCTGGCACTCCGGATATTCCGTCCTTACGACCTCTGCAAGCCCTTCCTCTATCATGGTTCTGACGGCAGGTGCAGTCAGCGTGAGCCTGTTGTCACAGTATATGGGGCTTTTGATTCCGCTTGCCCACGTAAACGGCTCGTCCGGCCTTAAAAATACCGCTTCTATGGAAAGAAGCCCTTCGGCAATTTCTCTCTTCATCTTATTTCTCCTCTCCGGCAAATTCAGCAAGGCATCTTTCGTATGCCCCTACAGGGTCTTCGGCTTTTGTTATAGGGCGTCCCACCACTATGTAATCGGAGCCCAGCTTCTTCGCGCCTTCAGGGGTCGTGATTCTCACCTGATCGTCCTTTGCGGAATCGGCAAATCTTACTCCCGGAGTCACCGTCACAAAATCGTCTCCGCACGCTTTGTGAATCATTCCCGACTCCAGCGGTGAGCAGACAACGCCGTCAAGGCCCGCTTTCTTCGCATTCTGAGCGTACTTTATGACCACGTCTTCCAGCTTTCCATCTATGAGAAGCTCTTCGTTCATCCTCTCCTGGCTAGTTGAAGTGAGCTGGGTTACGGCTATGAGAAGGGGACCTTCACCATTTTCGCCTTTAAGTCCGCGCTTTGCCGCCTCCATCATCTCCACAGTTCCCGCCGCATGAACGTTCACCATGTCTATTGAAAGCTTCGACAAAGACTTCATCGCCTTTTCCACAGTGTTCGGAATGTCGTGGAGCTTTAAATCCAAGAAAATCCTGTGTCCGCGGTTCTTGATTTCCCTCACGATCTCAGGCCCTTCAGCATAAAACAGCTCCATGCCAACCTTGACATACGGCTTCCTGCCTGTGAATTTATCCAGAAATGCGAGAGTATCGGCGCCGGTCGGAAAATCCAGCGCTACTATTACGTCTTTACCCATGTTTCGTTACCTCCTTAAACTATTCCCACAATATCCGTAAGTTTTTCTATTCCCAGCCTGTCCATGAGAGCCGGGAGCTTTTCTATTATCTCTTTGCAGGCGTAAGGGTTGACCAGATTGGCGGCTCCCACCTGAACGGCTGAAGCTCCTGCCATCATCATCTCTATTACGTCCTCCGCCTTTGACACACCGCCCATTCCTATGACCGGAATATTTACAGCGTGATACACCTGATTCACCATGCGCACGGCCACCGGAAATATGGCAGGGCCTGAAAATCCGCCCATGCGGTTTGCGATTACCGGCTTTCTCGTCCGTATATCAATTCTCATTCCCAGCATGGTGTTTATGAGGCTCAGTCCGTCGGCGCCGGCCTCCTCGCAGGCGCAGGCGATTGAAACTATGTCGGTCACGTTAGGGCTCAGCTTTATGTATACGGGCTTTTTCGTCGCCGCTTTAACGACTCTAGTGATTTCAGCCGCGCTTTCGGGCAGAACTCCGTAAGCCATGCCGCCGTTGTGGACGTTGGGACAGCTGACGTTTACCTCTATGATTCCCACCTGCTCTTCCTTATCCATGGCCCGGGCGCAATACTCGTACTCCTCCGGCGAAAACCCGCTTATATTGGCTATGAGGGGCTTATGAAATATCTTCCTCAGCTCAGGAAGCTCCTCCTCGCAGACCTTGTTAACCCCAGGATTCTGAAGGCCTACGGAGTTTATGAGGCCCGCCGTACATTCCGCAATTCGCGGCAGGGGGTTACCCAATCTCGGGTCTTTTGTGGTTCCCTTAAAGGAGATGGAGCCGAGAATGTTTATATCGTAGATTTCCGAGAACTCTTTGCCATATCCGAAGGTTCCGCTGGCAGGAATCACCGGGTTGTCGAGGGTTATACCGCTTAAGGTCACTCTTAAATCTGCCATTTTATCTCCTCCTTGTAGAATATAGGGCCGTCCTTGCAGACCCTCTTATATCCGGTCACCGTCTCCATGGTGCATCCCATGCAGGCTCCGAATCCGCATGCCATTCTCGCCTCGAAGCTGAACTGGCCGTCAGGAGCGATGTCGTAGACTGCTTTCAGCATTGGTGCAGGCCCGCAGGCGAAGGCGTAATCGTAAGCTTTATTCTTCATGGCATCTGTTACAAAGCCTTTAATTCCTGCACTTCCGTCAACGGTGGTGATGACAGGCTCTATTCCAAGCTCCCTGAAATCATCTGCCATGATTATCTCATCTGCCGTGTTAAATCCCAGAATCACATCAGGGCTTATCCCCTTTTCCACCATTTCCTTCGCAAGCCCGTACATAGGAGGGACTCCTATACCGCCGCCTGTAATCACTGAATTTCTAACATAATCGCCTAATGACGATATATCAAAACCGTTACCTAGGGGCATTAAAACGTCAAGTTTCGTTCCTTCTTCCATAGCAGCAAGCTCCGCCGTTCCGCCGCCGACTACCCGAAACACTATGGTAAGCTCCTTCTCATTCCAGCTGCTTATGGAAATGGGACGCCTAAGGTAAAACCCCGGAACTGTGATGTTTATGAACCTGCCCGGTCTTTCTATATCGCTGCACTCGCCTTTGAGCGTCATGGAGTATACGTCCTTTGTCAGAGGCGTCAGCTCCGCGACTTCCATAATCCTTCTCTCCATGGTTCTCCTCTCCTCATAAAAAAACAGGTCCCGTACACCGCTTCTATGCAAAACGGGCAGACCTGCCAAAATCAGCAAATATAAAAGAAAAATAAAAAGGGCGCTGAACCTGTGAGATTGCGAGACAGTGTATATCTGTTTTCCTTCTAAAAGCTCCCATTTTCGGCTCCCTTCGTCGTGCTCTGTTTATTTTTATTCCTTAACATGCTATCACAGGCGCATTGCTTTGTCAATCGAAGGGTAATCCAAAATATGACTGAATGAAATTGCGAAATTTGACTGAATGAAAACGCAAAATATGACTGAATGAAATTGCAAAATTTGACTGAATGGAGTATAATCAGCGTATAGTGGAGGTGAGAGGCTATATGGACAGAGGTAAATATATTCCGCGTATAGTGGATGATAAAATCGAAAAATATCTGAATACATTCGGGGCTGTATGTGTAGAAGGCCCTAAGTGGTGCGGCAAAACATGGACGTCTGCGTATCACAGCAACAGCGAAATATACATCGGTGACCCGGCGGGAAATTTTCAGAATCGTAATCTTGCAGAAATGTCTCCGGACATTGTTCTTGACGGTGAGCGACCACGCTTAATTGATGAATGGCAGGAAGTTCCCTCTCTTTGGGATGCCGTGCGCCACAGAGTTGATCAGACCGGCATCAGAGGACAGTTCATTATGACAGGTTCCGCGACTCCTAACCATAAGGGAATTCTGCACAGTGGAACCGGAAGAATCGCCAGAGTAAGAATGTCTCCTATGTCACTTTGGGAGTCCGGTGATTCATGCGGTCGTATTTCTCTTGAAGAATTATGTAACGGAAAAATCACACCGTCGATGACTGGAGAAGTCTATATAGAAAAGCTTATTTCGTTGATAATACGAGGTGGCTGGCCGGGAAGTCTTGACCTCAAGTCTGAGCAGGCTTC
Organism: uncultured Clostridia bacterium; assembly: GCA_944386595.1. Taxonomy (GTDB): domain Bacteria; phylum Bacillota; class Clostridia; order Peptostreptococcales; family Anaerovoracaceae; genus Avanaerovorax. The sequence goes on along the minus strand of CALXBQ010000010.1, from coordinate 32,221 downwards.
TCTTCTTCCGGCGGAATACCTGAGCGCTGTACTGGCAGATGATGTCTATCGCCTTGACGGAATCAAGCGTGACATCCACAAGATGGAGCTGCTTCTCAGATCTCTTGCCCGCAACGAAAGCACCACCGCTTCAGTAAAGACTCTAATCAGAGACATAAGCACAGAAGACGGCGAGGATATCGACAGTAATACCATTGCCACATATCTTGATATATTCAGACGTCTTTTCCTGATTGAAAATCAACCGCCTTTTGCCACTAACATCCGTTCCTCGGTAAGAGTAAAACAGGCTGAAAAGCATCACTTCGTCGATCCGTCTCTTACATGCGCACTGCTTAAAGCAACGCCTTCAGGCCTGATCGGCGATCTGGAAACTCTGGGCTTTCTTTTCGAAGCATTATGCGAGCGTGATCTCCGTATTTACGCTGAATCGTTTAACGGAAAGCTTTACCATTATCAGGATTACCGAAACAGGGAAATTGATGCCGTCATAGAGCTTGAAAACGGGTCATGGTGCGCATTCGAGATAAAGCTGGGCGCCAACCAGATTGATTCCGCGGCGGAAAATCTCCTGTCCCTTCAGCGTGAAATTTCAGATGAAGCCGGCAGCATACCTCCTTCGGTTCTATGCGTAATATGCGGTCTTTCCAGCGCCGCCTATCAGCGGGCAGACGGCGTTTTCGTCGTTCCGATAACCGCACTGAAAAACTGAGAGGCTACCGGTACCACTTTGCCTGAGCATTCCATAGCTAGCCCCCACTTGAATCTGTAAATTTTCCCCGCGCTGTGCTATACTTTAGTTTATAGAAGTTATCGGAGAAACCGGAGAAAACACCATGGAAAATTTCTCATATAAAGATCACGAATTGTATAAAATCATAACGGACGTTATGCATGAGCAGCTTTTTCTCAAGAAGCTCGGAATGTCCCCGGGGGACATGGATAATATTATAGGCATCATTTCCGCCGAAGACCTGGTAAGGACGCTTGAAGAGGCCAGGGATTCGAGGGGACGGTTCATCTCGCAAAATGTTTTGACTGCCATAGACCCTTATCTTCGCACCTTCGGAAATGCTCCGGTCGAAGGATGGGCCAGAAATGCATACGAATACATACTCGATCAGCTGTTTCCGGGCAGAATCCCTTCGGGGCCTTCAAATTCCGCCCAGATTGCCGGGGGACGGCTTTTCATGCTGCAATTCCTGAAGGCCGTGCACAGATATGAACGGGCTGTTCTTCCCTTTGACCCTACGGTAGACTTTGCTCTTCTTACTGATAGGGAAGTATCCGAGGGTGGTTTTACCGAAGAATACCTTCAGCTTCTAAGGCTTTCCGATGCCGGGTATCTCTATGAGTTTATGAGACTCGGTACGGAACTCACACCGTTTAACACGCTGGGCCACATAGCCGGAGTTCACTACGTCGCCATGACTCTCGCTTATCAGCTCTATGACCTTAATGTGCCAGTTGATCTGGCGCTGGTTTCAGGCGCCGCCGCAGGCCATGACATCGGCAAGTACGGATGCAGGAAGAGCGAAGAAAAGCGCGTGCCTTATCTTCACTACTACTATACGGATATTTGCTTTAACCGCTTTCACATGCCTACCATAGGCCACATAGCTGCTAATCATTCCACCTGGGATCTTGAGCTTGATAATCTGTCGGCAGAATCCCTTCTGCTGATATACGCCGATTTTCGCGTAAGGAGCAGCCGTGACTGCGACGGAAGAGAAACCGTCCATTTCTATTCCCTCGATGAAGCTTTCAATATCATACTTAATAAGCTGGATAACGTAGATGCCGCCAAACAGCACCGGTACAGAAGAGTTTACAACAAGCTTAAAGATTTTGAGGATTACATGATAAATCTGGGAGCCGATGTCAAGCTCCCAGATGCGCCGGCGCCTGTTCCCGAACATCCTTCTCCTGCTCCGGCGAAGGATTATGCCCTTCTCACCAAGAACCAGGCCGTTAAAGAGCTTAAGTATCTTTCAATCGCCCACAACATAACTCTCATGAACCGCTTTTACAATCAGGAGGATTTTGCAGGCCTGCTGGAGACCGCACGGAGCGAAAAACAGTGGAGAAATCTCAGAACGTACATCTCTATCCTGGGTGAATACTCTACCTATATGACCGAAAGACAGAAGCTGATGACCATCAGGTTTCTCACCGAGCTTCTTGTCAACAGGGAAAGCGATATAAGAAATCAGGCAGGCGCCATAATCGGCCAGATTATAGCCCACTTTAATGAAGAATATACAAAAGAGCTTCCGGAAGGTGTGGAGCCTCCAAAAAAGGAAATTACCGGACAAAGTCTGTGGCGGAACATTCTCCGCAGCCTCATGCTTCCCGATTACAAGCTTACAGGTCAGCATGTAAAATGGCTGGAAAACAGCCTTAAAAGCATAGTATCCGGTATACTGGAAAATTCCCCGGCAAAAAACCGCAGTTCCTACATAGAAGACCTTCTCTTCTGGTGTGAATGCAAAGACCTTACGGAACAGAATATGGAAGCTCTCCTTCAGGCTGTAATGAAAATAAAGCCGGAGGACTGTTCCGAAGAGCAGAAGGCGCGGTTTACATCTTTCGCCGAAAAAGCCGTTGAATATGCCAATCCCGGAATCAAAGTCGCCGCAGTAAGTGCCCTGTATCATTTCACGGATTCACACTCTCAGGCAGGCTATATCCGTGAGCTTAAGCGCTGCCTCGGGTACAATCCGGAAAGTCCTCTCAGCCGCAGCGAGCTTTCGGAAATGTACCTGAATAACCTGAAAGCAGGAACTCCGTGGCCTGTAAAAGTTGCAAATATCCGGCTCATGCTGGATACTCTCGGAGAAAAGGACCATGAAGAGCAGGTACTTCACGTTGCTACTCATCTGGGAAATCTTATCAAAGTCAGCGAGACGGTGGTGGTCCGCCTCAGCGCAGGAGATGCACTGGTATCCATCATCGACAGAATGCCTTTGTCTCAGAGAAACGAAATAGCCGTAGAGCTGGGCAAAGGCCTTGAAATAGGCGATTACCAGTTTTCCAAATACATTCCGGATTTTCTGGGAGTTATAATGCTTCACCTTCCGCCTATGGAACTGGATGAGCTCATTTCCGATCTGGAAAAGCTTCTGAATTCAAACAACAGCCAGGTGGCATCGGCGGTACTTCACACCTTAGGCGTAGTAATCGAAAATTACGGTATATACGAGGATCTCTTCCCTGACAAAGAGCCTCATGATGGGCGTCTTGCCAGAAAGAACAAACTTTTGGGACTTATGGCAAAAGGTTTTGCCAACTACACTGACACCATAAGTCAGGAAGCCTTCTGGGCCATAGGAGTGAACATATTCGGATCCTCAAGGCTTACTTTAAAGGAAAAATACGATATATTCTGCAGGTGCGGAAAGAAAATACTCGTTTTACAGGAAAACCGCCGTGAATCCGATCTTAACTTCTACAACAGCGCTGCCGTGCTTAAGCACATATACCGGTTTATCTGTGATTACGAGCTTGACGAGGGGCCTTTTGACATTCCGGAAATACAGAAAGTAGCATTTTTCCCGGGAACTTTTGATCCGTTCAGCCTGAGTCATAAAGCCATAGCGAGGGAAATAAGAGACATGGGCTGCGAGGTTTACCTGGCTCTCGATGAATTCAGCTGGTCAAAGAAGACCCAGCCACGGCTTCAGCGCCGGAAGATAATGAGCATGTCCGTATCCGACGAAGACGACATGTACATATTCCCTGACGATATTCCCGTCAATATAGCCAATCCTAAAGATCTAAGGAGACTGCGGGACATTTTTCAGGGTAGAGATCTATACTTTGTAGCCGGAAGCGATGTAATAGAAAACTCGTCGTGCTACAGAAAACCGCCGGAAGAAGATTCCATACACTCCATGAATCACATTGTATTCAGAAGAAGTTCCGACGAGCGGAAAGATTCTTCTGCCGGCGAAAAGCCATACCCTATAAGAGGCAGCGTGGTAAGGCTCAAACTGGACGAGTATTTTGAGGACATAAGCTCAACCCGGATAAGGGAAAATATCGACTCGGATCGTGACATATCCAACCTTATAGATCCGGTGGCACAGAGCTATATCTTTGAGAACAGTCTCTATATGAGAGAGCCGGCATATAAACACGTGCTCCAGTCCCGCGACATGGAGCTTACCGGGTTTTCCGCCGCATACCCGGAAATCCTAAACGACATGGAAGATGAGCTTAAAAGCACGGGCTACGACATGGAAGTCCTCAGGGAGTATTTCAGCAGAGACGGCGTCAGGATGGTCGCCATACGCGATAGCCGCATGGATGGAAAAACCGTAGCGGTAGCCGCAGTAAACTACATAGACAGTATCGACCTTCTCTCCGTCTTCAGGGATCAGGATATCGCCGCTTATATAAGAAGCAGGGCGGCAGGTTCCATAGCGGTCATCGGCGGCATCTTCTTTTCCGGCAGAAGCTCCATTACCGATCTGGGACAGACGGTACTTGTGGAGCTCATTTCGGAGCTGCTGGCTCACGACTTTACCTATATAGTATATCATCCGTGCCACGAGGCCGGTCTTTGCGGTGAAACGCTGGAAGTTGTGGCAAAACAGGGCTTTGTCAACATAGCTCCTGAAAATTCTGCCCCTATATTCGCCGTAGACGCCAGGTCTCCGGTCATCATATTCAAGAATGTAGACACCATTATAAAGCATCCTCTGAATAAAAACGAAGCGGTGCTTTCCGCAGTGGAATCGGCTCACGACAGGCTTCTTTCCATTCTCAGGCGCATATATCCGGGAGAGCTTATAATATCCTATAACGCGGGAATAATGTATCATAAGATAATACACCTGCTGGCAGGAATAAATTCCGTCTCCCCTGTGCCTTACGAAAAGAAATCCTACGGGAAATACATGGCTGTTCCTTTTGGCAAACTTCTGGAAGGTTCCGCGGTTCCAAACACCGTGACAAAGTCTCTTCACACCGAGAAATATTTTAGCAGAGATATAACCGGTTTTACCATAGAGGAGTCCAGCTATTACTCTACCATAGAGAATCAGATAAAAGTTATAAAGTCCTTTGACAGACCTGTAATCCTGGTAGATGACCTTGTCCACAAGGGATACCGAATGAACGAGATTGACCCTATCCTGAAGAAAAACAACGTTCAGGTAGTCAGCACGGTCGTGGGAGTCCAGACAGGCAGAGGAAGGGATCTGATGACTATCAAGAACAGAGCCGTGGAAAGCGCCTATTTCCTGCCTAATCTCAAGTGTTGGATAGACGAAAGCGATATGTATCCTTACATAGGCGGCGACAGCATCAAGGATGCAGGAACTTCCGTTTCGGATCTGGATGCGGTTGCATCACTGAATCTTCTGCTTCCTTTTGCGGTTCCTACATTCCTGGGCAGAATTTCAAGGGAAAATCTCTACGACTTCTCCATGACTTGCCTGGAAAACGCAGAGTACATTCTCAAAACTCTGGAAGAAGAATATCAGAGCGTCTTTGAGAGAAAACTCACTTTGAAGCGTCTGGGAGAGGTCATTCAGGACCCTAAGAATCCCGACATATTCGCCCACGTTCAGCTGGATGAGAACACGGCTCCTTCAGCTTATGTGGAGATGAACATAGAAAAACTTAAACGAATAAGGAAGATGTTTAAATGAGCAGATACATAACCGAAATGTGTCCCGGCATGGAACCTCTGATTCTTCCGCGGGACATTACAGGCGAGAAGAAAAAAAACATAAACCTGGTGGCCCTGGGTGATGTAGGAGCGACTCTCCTCACAGGGCTTTGCCTTCTCGGCGAAGACGTCATAGATAACATTGGAATCTTCGACACGAACAAAGACGTTATAAGACGCTATGAAATGGAAATGGGCCAGGTGGGCTGGCCCTTCGGCTCCCGCACCGTCCCTGACGTAAACGGTATAGAAGAAGCCGACCTTTTCGACTGCGACATGCTCGTATTCTGCGCCAGCAAAGCCGTCCCTCCCATCGGCGCTTCAGGCGATGTGCGTATGGCTCAGTTTCAGGCCAACCGTGAAATCGTCGCTCACTACGGCCGTCTGGCAAAAGCTGCAAATTTCAAAGGGATATTCGCCGTAGTTTCAGACCCTGTGGATCCTCTCTGCAAGGAATTTCTTTTAACGTCCGGACTTTCTCCCGCTCAGGTGAGAGGCTACGGTCTGGGCGTCATGAACAAACGGGCGGAATATTTTGCCCGGAAAGACCCCGATTTTTCCATGTACCTTTCAGAAGGACGAGCCTACGGACCTCACGGGCAGGATCTCGTCATAGCCGACAGCGTCGTTAATTACGATGACAGCCTTTCACGCCGTCTTACGGATCTTACCGTAAAGGCAAACCTTGAGGTGAGGGAGCTGGGTTTTAAGCCTTACATCGCTCCCGCCCTTTCTTCCGGAGCCATATCCCTTCTCCTCACTCTCACCGGTGACTGGAACTACAGCTCTGTCTACCTGGGAAAAGGGCCGGAAGGAGCTTTCCTTGGAATCAAAAACCGCATAAGAAAAGACGCCGTTGAAATCGAGAACCTGCCTCTGCCGGAAAAACTGTACGCTCGCGTATTAAAAGCGTACAGGAATCTCTGTCTTATAAACTGATTTTGTTATGTTTCCCTTTCTGTTTTAATCTGTATTGGAGGAATTGTCATGAAAAGATATGTAGCGGATTTTATTTCAGACAGTGACAAGGATTCCAGAATCCGAAGTGTGCTGGAACCTATCTTAGCTGAATACGGCGGTTCCGGCTTTTCTCTGCTCCGGGGATGCGATGAATTCATGAGAGCTGCCGAAAACGGAGATCTCGCAGGTTCATCTGTAATCCTGGCCGCAGACATAGGTGAAGGAGGCGTAAGCTTTCCGGCCCTTAAGCTCATAGATTTCATCTGGCAGCACCGCAGATCTGACATGCTGAAAGGTTCCGTATGGGGACTCATCATCGATGGAAAGGAAGATTTCTTCACTAAAGATCTGGGAAGGAGACTGGCTTTTACCATAAATGCTGCCGGCGGAACTTTCCCCGGAAAACCTCTTGTGGAGGCTACAGGAAGCCTGAAGAATTTTAAGACCATAGCCGGTGTGTGGAACGTGAGCCTTATGGAGGCCTACGGCAAAAGCTGCCGCCTGCTTATAGACAAAGTCTGCAATTTCAAATTTCCTAAATCCAGCCATCCTTCAATTCTTGCCATTCACGCCAGCAATATGAAAACATCCAACAGCCTGGCGCTCTGGAATATGACGGAATCCCTAATCCGGGACAAATCTGATACGGAACTCATATCCATAAGAAACGGCCAGCTGTGGGACTGCAGGGGCTGCAAATACGAAGACTGCCTTCACTTCGGAGAAAGAGGCGACTGCTTCTACGGCGGAGTCATGGTGGAAAAGGTGTACCCCGCTATATTAAAAAGCGATGTGCTGGTACTTATCTGCCCTAATTACAACGATTCGGTAAGTGCCAACATCATGGCTTTTATTAACAGGCTCACGGCACTGTTCAGGGCGAAGGATTTCAGCCACAAGAAAATATACGCCGTTATCGTATCCGGATACAGCGGAGGAGATCTGGTGGCCCAGCAGATAATCGGAGCCATAAACATGAACAAGAATCTCATCCTTCCGCCGAGATTCACCCTTATGGCTACGGCCAACAACCCCGGTGAAGCCGAAACTATTCCGGGCATAGAAGAGCAGGTTGCAGACTTTGCAGAGAGAATAATTGGCGCATAAAATTTTCGACTCCCGGGAAACTCCCGGGAGTCGAAAGGTAGAAGGATAATATTTATTTAGCTTTAAGGCTATTAGAATGGACCATAGTTGATTGCGTTTGCAATAGCTATGAGGATGTATGCTGAAACGATCATGGTTCCGAAGATCTTCCAGGACATCTTCAGCCAGTCACCGTAGTTCAGTCCGCAGAGGGAACATGTGATAAGTCCGCCGCCTGGCCAGAACATGTTGGTGATTCCGTCGCCCAGCTGGTAGGTAAGTACCATAACCTGCTGATTTATTCCCAGCATCTTTCCGAGAGGGCTCATGATAGGCATCATCATGAGAGCCTTTCCGGAACCGGATACTACGAAGAAGTTGAATGCGGTTACGAACAGGAACAGGATGAGCAGCGTGATGAGCGGGCTCTTTCCTTCCAGTGAGTTACCCAGTGCATATACTACGGTATCCATAATCTTTCCCTGTTTCAGGAGAACCATTACGGACTGAGCAAGACCGATAGCAAATGCCGCAGTCAGTACCTGGGATGCGCCCTGTACGAATACCTGGCAGAACTGATTAGGGTTAATCTGGTATATAATCGAAATCGCTATGGCGTATACTACGTAGTAAGCTGCGAACTGTGCAAGACCGAATCCGAGTTCCAGACATCCGTAAGCAAGCCATATGCAGAGAATTACGAAGAGGGCAAGAGCGAGAGATTCTTTCCATGTGAACTTGGCTTTATCTCCTGCTTCCCCTGACTCTTCCTTTCTCTTAAGCTCTGCAAGCTGAGCCTGATACTCTTCTGCAACGTAGCTCTTTGAAGGGTCCTTCTTTATTCTGCGGATGTAGAGCATGAGGCCTACGAATCCGATAGTTGCAAGTACGAGGAATACGACGAATCTGTATCCGATACCGGAGAAGATAGGAAGTCCTACCATTTCCTGAGAAATACCGGTGGTGAACATGTTTACCATGCCGCATGCAAAACCTGCTGTTGCTGCGAACATGATGGTTCCGCCTGCTACCAGTCTGTCATATCCCAGAGCCATTACCAGTGAAGTTACGATAGGGAAGAACGGATATACACCTTCGCCTGCGCCGAGGATGTTCATTCCTGCAAAGTACAGATAGAATATTATAATAGCGATGATGTTCTTTCCCTTGGTTACTTCTGAAAGCTTTGTGATTCCCTGTGCAAGAGCTCCGGTGTGGTTAAGAATACCAAGGCTTCCAGAGCAGAGAAGCAGGGAACCCATGATGGTTGCACCGTTTACAAAGCCGTTGTAAAGAGCTGAGAAGAAGTCCTGAAAACTGATAGGGTCATCGTTCTCGATGTAAGAGAACTGGTCCGGATTGATTGCGCCCGATTCATCGGTGGCAAACTGTCCGTTAGGCACTATATAGGAAAGTATAGTTACCAGGATCATGATAATGAACATTATCACGAAAACGTGAGGCATCTGAAAGCCTTTCTTTTTCTTTTCTAACGTTTCTCCCATTTTGATTCTGGCGCGTACTTAAACGCGCGTCCTCCTTTTTTCTTTTTCCGTTTTAAAAAACTGTCCGATATTCTCCATTATCCCAACAAATCCCCATGCTGATTGCCTCGGTCTTGAGCACCGGTAACGTAAATGATTTAGCATTACGTCCATTTATAACAGCATATTTCGTGCCAAATTTCCCGCGAAGCTCCGAAACCTTGTAATTTCAACGTTTTATTGTTTTAAATAATATTTAATTCTCAGAAAATAGGTCCACTTTGTAAACTTTACTTTACAAAATCGTAATTTTTTGTTTACTTATATAAATATTCTTTGGCTTGCTGCGCCTTTTGCCCCGTGATATAATCGACTAAAATAAATCTCTTTTACCTGAGTTCTCGGTCTTGAGCACACCGGCAGCAAGGCGGCGATACGCCGCATGAATTTAGGAAGGAGATATGATAAAATGACGATTTTAGAATCTGCACTGGCAATACAGGACCAGATCAAGGAGTACAGACATCAGATCCACAGAAACCCTGAGGTAGGATTTTACCTGCCTAAAACTGCTGCATATGTACAGGAAAAGCTTGCGGAAATGGGTATAGAATCCGAAATCTGCGGAGGTCCTATAGACGATGCTTTCAGGCAGAAATTCGTGGCGGCAGGCTTTCCTGACATGGCTGAATCTACAGGCGTAGTTGCAACCATAGGTCACGGTGAGCCTTGTATTATGTTGAGAGCAGATATGGACGCTCTGCCTATGACGGAAACTCCGGGTCTCGTGGACTTTACATCCGAAGTTCCGGGAGCAGCTCACATGTGCGGACACGACACGCATACCGCAATGCTCCTGGGAGCCGCCAAGATATTAAAGGAAAGAGAGAGCGAGCTTCAGGGAACAGTCAAGTTCATGTTCCAGACCGGCGAGGAATGCGGATGCGGCTCACGCCTCATGATAGAACACGGCCTTCTCGAAAATCCTAAGGTCGATGCTGCGTTTGCTATCCACGTAATGAGCGAACAGGAAGTGGGCACTCTTGGATTTACTCCGGGAATCACTTCCGCGGCCATGGATACCTTCATGGTAAAGATAAAGGGAAGAGGCGGCCACTCGTCCACTCCACATCTCTGCATAGATCCTCTGATGATTGCGAACCAGCTTTATACAACGCTGAATCTCCTTCCGGGAAGGGAAATCGATCCGAGAGAGACCGTAGCCCTCACTTCCGGAAAGGCCGGAGGCGGTACCGCCGTAAATATCATTCCTGATACGGCAGACGTACTGGTTGCCGCAAGAACGTTCAAGAGAGAGGTAACCCATCACATTGTTGAAAGAATTCCGGAAATCGTCGACCACACAGTAAAGATGTGGCGCGGAGACTACGAAATGCTCGACTTCCACACTCCTTCAACATATAACGATGAAGCCCTTTGTGAAGAGCTTAAGCCATACCTTGAGGAGGTTATGGGCGAGGGTAAGGTGCATGACGTTCCTTGCATGGCCGGAACCGAGGATTTCGGTTACGTAGGCGATGCGGTCCCTTCAATGTTCGCTACTTTAGGAGTAGGGGGAAAGGGTGCTGCTCCTATGCATAACCCGAGCATGTTCGTAGACGAATCCATGCTTCCTTACGGCTCCGCCCTCCACGCGACCGTAGCTATAAACTGGCTTAAAAACCACAGCAAATAAAAAAGAAAGCGAGTGTTTGACATGAAAAAGTATGATGTGCTTTATGTAAACGGAAAGGTGTTCACCTCCGACAAGAAAAACCTCTATGCGGAAAGCTTTGCCGTTAAGGACGGAAAGATCGCATGGGTAGGAAACGATGCGGAAGCACCGGCTGCTGACGCGGAAAAGACCGTAGATCTGGGCGGCCGCAGAGTTCTTCCGGGATTTGTTGACAGCCACATGCATGCAATCATGCTTGCAGACTGCTGCCGTCAGATTTCCGCGCTTCCTCCTGCCGTAAACTCCATCGAAGAGCTTACGGAAGAGATTAAAAAAGTTCGCGCGCAGCAGGATGCAGGACAGTGGATTTTCGGCTGGGGTTATGACGAGGGAAAGCTCGCAGAACACAGAGCTCCTAACAGATACGACCTTGACAAGGGTGCAAGCGATTCTCCCGTTATGGTAAAAAGAACCTGCGGCCATATCTGTGCCGTAAACAGCAAAGCGCTGGAAATGGCAGGGGTAACGAAGGATACTCCTGATCCTGAAGGCGGCAAAATCGGAAGAGATGAAAACGGCGAGCCTGACGGTATTCTCTACGAAAACGCCAGAAACCTTCTGGACGGCATCATGAAGACAAAGACTGAGGACGACATGGTCGACGACCTTATGGCTCTCGACGAAATCCTCCTGTCCCAGGGTGTTACCACCGGAGCCGACATGGGCGAATTCGGCGGCGTAGACTTCAAGAGCGTTTACGGCAAGGCTATCGATAAGGGATTCCACATCAGAGTTGCCGCATATCCTATGTGGGATGAGGTTAAGAACGACGAGACCTTCACCATTACGGAAGAAGATCAGAATCCTGACAACCAGTTCAGAATGGCAGGCGTCAAGCTAATAGGAGACGGAAGCGTTTCAGGAAGAACCGCATGGTGCGACGTTCCTTACCTTGACAGGGAGGATCCGACAAAGCTTTCAGACGAATACGGAATCCCTGTGTGCACTCCGGAGGATATCGAAAAGGCAAAAGCATTTTGTAAAAAGCATCACTGCCAGCTCTCATACCACGCAATGGGCGCAAGAACCATAGACAGGGCAGTAGGAGCAGGCTACGGCGAAAAGTCGTGGCTTAAGGATTCCTTCAAGAAGACTCCTTACCTGAGAATCGAGCACGTTGCAATGCCTACGGCCGATGCAATCAAGAAGGCTGCCGAAGCAGGCATCGCATTCGTAACTCAGCCTATATTCCTCTACGCTGAAATAGAAAGCTACCTGACCAACATGGGCCTTGAGAGAACCCAGAAGAACTATCCTATAAAGGATTTCATAGAATCCGGCGTTCAGTTCTCCTTCAGCACCGACGCTCCGGCAACCGCCTGGGCAACTCCGTCAGAACCGTTTGCATGCATCAAGGGCGCCGTAACCAGAAAGGCGTACGACGGCACCGACTGCGGACAGGAGCACAAGGTTGACATCGAAACCGCCATCATCCTCTACACCGCGGAATCCGCTCCGATGCTAGGATTCGAGAATGTGGGAATGCTGAAAGACGGTTTTGCGGCCGACTTCATCGTGCTGGATAAGGACGTTCTCAATATCCCTTCAGAGGATATCGACACCGTTACCGTAGAAGAAACCTACATAGCAGGAGAATGCGTATATAAGAAATAGTTCTCCGGCTTAATCTCATATCAACCTTTCTAAAAAATGCAAAAGACCCCGAGGATTAACCGTCCTTCGGGGTCTTTGCATATGAGTATTTTACTGTCCGTCTTAAAATGATTCCAGGGTAAGCTCACCCTTCTTCACCGAAAGGTCGTACTTGTGAAGCTTCTGGTTAAGGCTCTGGCGGCTTATTCCCAGGGACTCCGCCGCAGCGGCAAGGGTTTTGTTGTCCTCTATGGCTCTGACTATCATGGTCTTTTCGTAGGCGTCAAGCCTGTCCTTAAGGTTTCCCGTAAAGCTGAGAACCTGCTCGCCGTAAGGAGTTTCCGCCGTCAGCGTATCCACCTCAATATCCGTAAGCATGTAAGCCGGAAGATCGCCGATTCCTATGATTGTCGAATCGCAGAGGTTGAACGCACCCTCGATTACGTTCTTCAGTTCTCTCACGTTGCCCGGCCAGAAATATGTCTGGAAAATCTTCATAACGTCGTGGGAAACACCGATTATATTCTTGTGCATTTCCGCCTTGTACTCGTCCACAAAGTATTTTGTCAGAAGTCCCACGTCTCCCTGGCGCTCCCTCAAAGGCGGAATGTTAAGGGTGACACTTCCAAGGCGATAGAACAGGTCTGCCCGGAGAGTGCCGTTTTTGATGCACTCCAGAGGCGGTCTGTTTATGGCCGCTATGATTCGCACGTCCACGTCCCTCGATTCGGTGCTTCCGATTCTCGTAACCTTCTTTTCTTCAAGCACCCGCAGAAGCTTTGCCTGAAGCCCCATATCCATGGAATTAATCTCGTCCAGGAAAACCGTTCCGCCGTCGGCAACCTCGAAAATACCCGCATGATTTTCCGCCCCCGTGTAGCTTCCTTTGACCGCTCCGAAGAATATGCTCTCAAGCAGGGTGGCCGGTATGGCCGCGCAGTTCTGGGTTATGAAAGGCTTTCCTTTCCTCGGGCTCCCGGAGTGAACAGACTGAGCCACCATTTCCTTGCCCGTTCCCGTTTCCCCGTATATGAGAAGTGATGACGAGGTCTTTGACACCCTCTGAATCTGCTGGCGCAAAGTCTGCACCGGCGTGCTTCGTCCTATGATGTCGGAAAGGGTATAAAGGTCCTTGGGCGTCTGCTCCTTGTCCGCAGTAATATTAAGGGACGTCAGAGTTTTTATCCTTGACGGCGAATGGGTGATGCACACGGCGCCTATGACCTTTCCGTCCTCTCTTATAGGGAACGTGTCGTCTATGACCTTAAAGGATTTTCCCTGGGCCGTCGTAAGGGTACCCTCGTATGCCAGGGTCTCCTCTCCGGTCCTGAGAGCCTTTACTACGGTACTTTCCTCGGGATTCATGGTAGGGTAGACGGTAAAAAGGTTCTTCCCGATGGCCTCCTTTTCCGCAAAGGGAGTAAGCTCCTCGTTGAACTTATGCATGTAGACGATATCCGCATTGGCGTCCACTACGAGAATGCCGTCCACGTAGTTTTCCATATTGGTTATTATGTTCAAATAATTTTCTAACATAATCAATCTCTCCGTGGTATAATAACTCTTTGGGGTGATAAAAATGAATGATTCTTTAAAGTATAAGCTTGTAATATTCGACCTTGACGGTACGCTCTTAAATACTCTGGACGACCTTTATAACAGCGTGGCCTTCGCTCTTTCGGAGAACGGTCTCGCTCCGAGGACAAAGGCTGAAGTCAGGCAGTTTCTCGGTAACGGTATGAAAAACCTTATCCACAGGTCTGTTCCCGATGGCACGGATCCCGAAACGGAGCTTGCCGCATACAGGGCGTTTCGCGCCCACTACAAGGTTCACTGCACGGATCTTACCGCGCCTTATCCCGGCATACCGGAGGCTCTCTCCCGCATAAAGGAAGCGGGAATTCACATCGCCGTTTTATCAAACAAAGCAGACCCGGAAGCTGTAAGGCTCTGCAACCTCTATGTTCCCGGCCTTTTTGACTCGGCTGCCGGCGAGCGTGAGGGCATTCCGAGAAAGCCTTCTCCGGAAGGGGTGCTCACTTTGATGAAAGGCGCAGGCGCAAGTCCTGGCGAAACTCTCTACGTGGGAGATTCCGAGGTTGATATAGAGACCGCAAAGAACGCAGGCGTTTCCTGCCTTTCCGTAAACTGGGGCTTCAGAGACACGGAGCAGCTTTTCGCTTCCGGCGCCTCCAAAGTCGTAAGCACAGCAGAGGAAATGGCCGACGCCATATTACTTCCATAAAACGTCAGGATAGAGACCTTTGTCCTTCATGGCCTGAAGGGCGTCCACCACGGTCTGCTTGTCCTCTTTGTACGTAACGCCGTACCATTTGTCCCGGGAACGAAGAACTCTGACCCGGGCTTTTTCTTCCTTAAGCAGGGTATCAACAACGCCGGGCAGGAAGTATTCTCCCTTCAGCGGATTGGTTTTCAGGGCTTCGTCCAGAAATTCCGGGAACCCGGCTACCATCTCCGTCATCATATCCTTCGAGAATCCCCAGAAGTTCATGGAAACCACGGTGTCCTCGGGAAGGGTGACCCAGCTTTCACCGTCTTCGGTGTACTGAATGCCGCCGTCTCTTCTCATTATCTTCGTTCTTTCAACTATGTCTTTCAGATATCCGCCGTCGGTAACGTCGCATACGCCTCTCGATACGTGACCGTTTTCCGTGATGGTGTTCTTAAGCTCGTAGCCTATCATGCAGAACTCGTACTGCGCAGGCTTTGTCCCTGCGGCTTCCTCCTTCGCGGCCTCTTCGGCCGATTTTTCCAGAAAGTCGTACATGCTCTGGAAAGCTCCCGGACCGTAGTAATCGTCGGCGTTTATCACAGCAAAAGGCCCGTTCACCAGGTGTCTTGCGCTCATCACGGCGTGGCACGTTCCCCACGGCTTTTCTCTTCCTTCAGGAACCTTATAGCCCTCCGGAATGTCCTCAAGCTTCTGGAACGCATAGCGCACGTTCATATGCTTTCCCGCTCTTTCGTCTATGAGCGCCCTGAAATCCGTCTCGTTTTCTTCCTTTATGACGAATATCACGTCCTCAAAGCCTGCCATCATGGCGTCGTAGAGGGAAAAATCCAGTATTATTTCTCCTTTATCGCTTACGGGGTCTATCTGCTTCAGCCCTCCGTAACGGCTGCCCATTCCCGCAGCCATAATGATAAGAACCGGTTTATTCATTTTCCGCTATTCCTTTCTCTTTTTTTATCGTTTATGATTCCGCTTCCGCTACCGCCCGGAGCCCGGGGGTTCTCCCTGCGGCTTTAAAGGGCCGTGCCTTTCTTTGGCACAAACATCCCGGACATATCTGTTTTTTCAAGCTTCAAAAGGGCGACCTTTCTGTCTATTCCGCCGCCGTATCCCGTGAGGCTGCCGCTTCTTCCCACAACCCTGTGGCACGGCACCACGAGAGAAATCGGATTATGTCCTACCGCTCCTCCCACGGCCTGAGCGCACGGCTTCTTTCCGGTTTTTTCCGAAATTCTCCCGGCGATGTCGCCGTATGTTACGGTTTTCCCGTAAGGGATTTTCAGCATCTCCTCCATCACCATGGCGGCAAAATCCGAAACGTCATAGGCAATCTCAGGAGTAAACCCGGGATCTCTTCCGTCAAAATACGCATCAAGCCATCTTTTCGTCTCCTCAAAGACAGGCAGCTCCTTTTCCTCGTATTCTCCCTCCCCCGGAATGTCCGCGTATCTGTGCTTTTCAAACCACAGACCGGTCAGAGCCTTTCCGTCGCTCTTCATGGTGATTTCACCCAGTGGTGAACTATATTTACATAAGTAAGTCATTTTTTACAACCTCCTCGTGTACCGGATATTATACAACAAGATTCGGCGGGAGTACAGGGGAAATGTTGAGGACGCGCGGCCTTTGTGATAAAATATCCGTAGCACATTTTGTAAAAAGGAGATCTTAAAAGATGAGAGAATGGATAGAAAAATACGAGCTTCACTTCGAGGAGCAGTTTCCGCTCTTCTACTGCAGAGACCGCAAGATGGAAGATGAGGAAATCATTGAGATTATAAAGAGGGCCATAGAAAACGACGAAGAATACAAGCCTGATATCGTTTTTAAATAGGACTTTCAGCCTTTGACAAAGGAGGTTTTACCCATGATCAAGAAAATGGAAGATGCGGAACGTGACACCGCTTTAAGAGTTGCCGACCTGATGGCAGCGGCAGCCCGTACGGCGCCTAAAGCCAGCGGCAAAGACAAGGTCGTCACCGTAATCGTTACCGGTGACGATATGATGGCTCTCGCCGATGAGACCGAAAAAGCCGGAAAAGAATACGGCGAAGACTTTTTCATCCGCGATGCGAACAACGTGAGAAACAGCCACTGCGTCGTGGTTATCGGCGTGGTTTCCGAGCCTTTCGGAATCGGCAACTGCGGCATGTGCGGATTTAAAAACTGCGGCCAGATGAGAAAGGCCGGCGCTAACTGCGCATTCAACGTAAGCGACCTTGGGATAGCCGTAGGTTCAGCCGTCTCCGTTGCCGCGGATCACCGCATAGATAACCGCGTAATGTACTCTGTAGGCCGCGGAGCCGTCAGAATGGGACTTTTCCCGGACGATGTGAGGGTGGCATATGCGATTCCGCTTTACACCGGCTCCAAGAGCATCTACTTTGACAGAAATCCGGGCGCAGTGCTGAAGTAAGAAAAACGAGTTAATTATATTATCCGGAACACAGTTAAAAGGAATTTATTCCATGATTTTGTTAAAATTAAAAAAATCGTGGAATTGATTCCTTTTTTGTATTGAGAAATCTTCAGGTATAGAGTATACTGACTGTAATGAATCAGGAGGGATTTTAATGAAAAGGCTGGAAAGAAATAATTATCTTGATTGGCTGATAAGGTGGAAGGACCAGCATATTATCAAAGTTGTCACTGGAGTGAGGAGATGTGGGAAATCTACGCTCTTCGAGATATATCAGGGCTTCCTCAGGGATAACGGCGTTACTGAAGATCAGATAATTTCCATTAACTTTGAAAATCTGGATTTCGAAGCGCTGACCGATTATCACGCGCTGTACGATTATGTTAAATGCAGGCTTATTCCAGATAGAACAAATTACGTATTTCTGGATGAAATTCAGCATGTGGGTTCCTACGAAAAGGCCGTAGACAGTCTTTTCCTTATTAAGAATTGTGATATATACATTACCGGTTCCAACGGTTATCTTCTTTCCGGAGAGCTCGCTACACTGCTTACCGGACGTTTCGTAGAGTTATCCATGATGCCCCTTTCTTTCAAGGAATTCTGCGGGAGTCTGAATGACGAAAACATGACAGATACGGAAAAGCTGAATAGATATATAAAGTGCGGTTCATTCCCTTATACTGCCAGTTATGGTTTTGAGGAAGAAAATTCTCTGGAATACATGCGGGGAATATATAATACGATTTTACTAAACGATATAGTAAAGCGTATGAATATTTCAGATGTCAACGCACTGGAAGCAATAACACGTTTTCTAATGTATAACATAGGCAACCTCACTTCCATATCCAATATTGCAAATACGCTTACGTCTAACCGCCTGAAAACAGACCCCAAAACAGCAGGCAAGTATATCCGTGGACTTACCGACAGCCTGCTTTTTTACGAAGCCCGCAGATACAATATCAAGGGGAAGAGGCTTCTGAATTCAGTAAATAAGTATTACGTCTGTGATGTCGCCTTGCGTAACCTACTTGTAAGAAGCAATGAGACGGATATGGGGCATATACTCGAAAACCTGGTTTATCTTGAGCTCAGGAGGCGTTATCCTGAGGTTTATGTGGGACAAGCGGACTCAGGAAGAGAAGTGGACTTTGTCGCAATCAAAGACGGCAACCCTGTGTATTATCAGGTTTCGCTGACTACTCTGGAGGAAAAGACTCTGGCACGTGAGCTTGCTCCGCTGCGTGAAATCGATGATAATTATCCGAAATATCTTCTCACATTGGACAATATATTTGACAATGTAAGCTATGACGGTATTCAGAAGCTTAATGTTGTAAAGTGGCTGTTGTTATAAAGAATCTGATCGGCTAAAACCTCACTCTTATCGTCAGCACGCCGTCTTTGCACTCTGCGGTTATCTCCCCGCCCATCTTCTCGGTGAGGTTTCTGGCGATAGAAAGGCCCAGTCCCGTGGATTTTCTGGCGGTGTTTACGGTATAGAACCTGTCGAAGAGGCGGGCCGCCTGAACGTCGGTAAGGCCGGCTGCGTGGTTTGAGAAGCTGACGGTTCCTTCCTCTGTCAATTTGACGGTAAGATCGCCGTCCGAATACTTTACGGCGTTGCTTAATATGTTTCCAAAAACCCGGGAAAGAGCGTTTTCGTTAAGAAGACGCTCTACTTTATTTTCCGGTATTTTAATCTCCGGGGTGATTCCCTTCTGTTTCAGCACCGCATAGTACGCGCCCAGGCTGCCTTCAAGGATCCGGCCCACATCTACGACTTCCCTGATTAGTTCTTCGGTCTCTCCCGTGACTATGGTGTATCTGAAAAGCTCCTCGGTGAGAGACTTTAGAGCCCCCGTTCTCTCCTCAACCGCCGACAGATACTCTCTTCCGGCAGGGGAGACTTCCTCGTCCCTCAAAAGTTCCAGATATCCGCAGATTGAGGTCAGCGGGGTTCTGAGGTCGTGAGAAATATTCGTGACGGCTTCTTTAAGCTCCCGGTCACCGGTCTCGTAACGGTTATGCTCTTTCCTCAAAATGGTCAGCTGTCTGTTCAAATCCTCCGCCAGATCGCAAACTTTTCTGTCCCGGGTGGAAACGTCGATGAGGAGGTTGGTGTCGGGCTGAAGCCTTTGTCCGAACTTATCCCGGATTTCGACGATTCCCTTCCTTATCATAATCAGCTTAACCGCAAGCGCCGCAGAAAGCAGGGCCAATATTCCCGTTGTGACCGAAAGCCAGAATACCATTTTTCACTCCTTATTTGATGTCTTTTCTTCTGAACACTCCTATACCCATGGCGGTGAACACTGCGGCAAAGAGCGCAGAATAGCCCATCCATTTATAGAGCACATCCGCTTCTTCGACCGGCGTATCGCCTATACTTAGCGTGGAAACCAGAATAGTAGCCTGTCCGCTCGGGAGAATTTCAAGGCTGGTCTCCATCGCTTTCCTTGCTGCGCCTTCCACATAACCGGGGTTAGGCACCGTTTCCACTGCCGAAAATTCTCCGTTCGCATCCGTAATGTACCGGTCATAGGTTTCAGGCTCCTGAAGCCTGCCGTTGATATATGCGCTGGCAAATGCCAGTCCTATGGCCAGAACAAAACATGCTACCACGCATCGCGATCTGCTGCCTATAGCGGAGCCCAGGAAGACCATTACTGCGGTGAAAGCAACCGATATCATAACGCCGCAAATTGCATAAAGAACGAGGATTTTACCGTCCGTCATAAATTTGCCGCCCTGAGGCAGCGCCGCAATCAATACACTTATATAGTAAACGGCGATGAAAATCAGATTTGCTACGCAGCACACTGCGAGATTGGAAACATATATGTCCAGTCTGCCATGTCCCACGATAAGCTTGTTTCTCACGGTTCCGTCGCTGTACTCCGTTCCCAGGAAAAGCCCCGTGAAGCAGGCTGATATAACACCCGAAACTATGGCAAAGCTAATGAACTGACTGTCTATGTAGAACGTTGCGCCGTCCATTTTGTCAAGGGCCCCCGGCGTCCCCTGCAAAATTCCGAACACTGCGGAGAAAATTACTATTCCGTAAAAGACTTTGTTTTTAAAGAGGCGCGCAAAGCCTGCATTTATAAGTCTGCTCATGACCGCACCTCCTTTGTTTCGCTCTGACCTCCGATAAGGGAGAGATAGTAGCTTTCAAGGCTCTCGTCTCTTTCCTGCATGGTGTAGATTTCTCCGCCTTCCTCAGCCATGAGAGCCGAAAGATCTGAAACCTTCACCTGGGCGAATACGTCCGCTTCGCTGTCCGAAATTACGGTGTAGTCTATGTTTTTTCTGTCAAGCACTCTTGCGAGGGCCGCGGTATCGGACACTTTGACGCGAACGCACTTGCGGCAGGATTCTTCCAGCTTCTCTGCGCTTATCTCCTTTATGATTCTGCCGCCGTCTATAAATCCGTAGTGGGTTGCCAGCCTTGCCAGCTCATCCAATATGTGGCTTGAAATCAGCACCGTGATCCCGCGCTCCCGGTTAAGCTTGAGTATGAGCTCTCTCATCTCGATTATCCCCTGAGGGTCGAGGCCGTTGGCCGGTTCGTCGAGGACTAAAAAATCTGGATTTCCCGCAATAGCCACGGCGATTCCCAGCCTTTGTCTCATTCCAAGGGAGAAGTTCTTCGCTTTCTTCTTCCCTGTGCCCGAAAGCCCTACGAGGTCAAGTACTTCACCGATTCCCTGAAAGGACGGCATACCCAGAATCCTGTACTGCTCCTTCAGGTTCTCCTCGGCCGTCATTTCAGAATATATGGCCGGCGTTTCGATTACCGCGCCCATTCTCCTTCTGGATTCTCTTACGGCTTTATCTCCGTTTTTTATTCCGTAGATTTCGTATTCACCTCCGTCCGGGGTCTGGAGCCCGCATATGAGGCGGATGAGCGTGGTCTTTCCCGCGCCGTTTTTTCCCACAAAACCGTATATGGCGCCTTTTGGCACGCTCATGGTCAGGCCGTCGAGGGCCTTGAAGCTGCCGTATTTCTTTGTCAGATTCCTGACATTTAAGACGTATTCCATCTGTTACCTCCTTTTCTGAATCGGATTCTACTCTCCCAATGTACGGAAACGGTAAAGAAAAGGGTAAATAAATGGTTAAGATTTATTCGCTTTTCATTTTAAAGCCTATGCCCCATACGGTCTCTATGTAGTCCTTGCCCGATGCGTCGCGCAGCTTTTTCCTGAGATTGCTCACGTGAACCTTAAGAGAGCTTTCAACGCAGTCGGGAGTGTCCTCGCTTATCCTGTCGAGGAGTATGCTCTTCGTGACCACCTGTCTGGGATTTTCCATGAGCAGCTTGAGAATTGCAAACTCGGTCTTTGTCAGGCGCACGTCCCGTCCTGCGACTTCGGCCTGCCACGTCCCGGGCGCAAGCGTGATGTCGTCAAATGTCAGACTGTCATCTATGTCTGCCGCTTCTGATTTTCTAAGCTGAACAGCAATCCTGGCAAGAAGCTCCTCTATGTCAAATGGCTTTGTGATGTAGTCGGCGGCGCCTCCTAAGAGCATGTTCACCTTGTCTCCGGTGTCCACCTTGGCGCTCATGACGATTACGGGAACTCCCTTTATCTCGGGGAGAACCTCCTCCCCCGAAAGCCCGGGCAGCATAAGATCCAAGAGAATCAGGTCAGGCTTTTCCCCGGACAAAAACAGCAGCGCCTCGGTTCCCGAGTAGGCGTGGGAAACCCGGTATCCCGCCTTTATCAGAACCGCGTCCAGCATTTTATTTATGTTTACGTCATCGTCGATTATGAGAATGTGTTGCATTTCGTTTATTTCTCCTCCGGTCTGTTCTCTTCTCCCCATATGCACAGCTGATCAAGTACGGTCATCAGCGACAGGTTATAGTGGAATCCTGTGTCCTCGAAATTAGCATTTTCGATGTATTTCTTAATCATTATACTTTCCTTTAAGATAGTACCTGTCAAATATTACAGTACTCGAAGCCTGTCTTTATCCGGATATAATTATAGTCAGGGAGTACTTTTCCTGTCAATTTATTTACGAGGAGGTTCAGACAGCTATGAGAAAAAATGTGAATATTACCGGAGGAATTTTCCCTATGCCTGTGCTGATGGTCGCAACGTATAACGAGGACGGCAGCGTGAACGTGATGAACGCCTCCTGGGGCTTATCAGCGGAACCCCGGGTTGCAAAACAAGCAATTATGCCGCCGGCACCTGCAGGTTTTAAGGAACAGTTCGATGCGAACCACGTTTTTTCGCATCGAGGTCGAACGGATTTTCGATGTTGCGATGGGTTTTGGCTGATTGCATCGAACATTTTCGGGTACATGCGGTCGTCAAGCAGCAAATTAGTTCGATGAAAACAATATTATCAGTCGCTGTCATCGAAAAAGCGTTCGATGTAAACGGCAAAAAGCCCGTCACACATCGAACACGTGAAAATATCTACAACCTTATTTAAAAAGCGGTACAGCCTTCCGGTTGCACCGCCTTTTTCTCGTTTTATTAACGTTTACTATTCAGCCTTTGCTTCGAAAACGTCTTTGCCCAGTCCGCAGAGAGGACAAACCCAATCGTCCGGAAGGTCCTCAAAAGCCGTTCCCGGCTCGATTCCGTTTTCAGGATCGCCCACTTCAGGGTCATAAACGTATCCGCAAGCTCCGCATTCGTACTTTTCCATTTTTATTTCCTCCTCGAGTAAATTTCACTATGTCTTTCAGTTATGAAAATTGCCGTTAACTCATTATACCACGCCTTCGGAGGTTCTAACACACTTTATTCGAAAAGATCCGTTGAAAGATACCTCTCGCCGGTGTCGGGCAGGATAACGGCTATCCTCCTGCCTTCATTCTCTGGCTTTCCGGCTTCCTTAAGGGCCGCGGCGAGGGCCGCTCCCGAAGTTATTCCCGCAAGATAGCCTTCCTCCGTCGCCAGGGCTCTCACGCCGCTGTATGCCTCTTCGGTGGTTATGAGAGACATATCGTCAATAACCGATTTATCCAAAAGCTCCGGAATGAAGTTGGCTCCGATACCCTGAAGCTTGTGGGCTCCGGCTCTTCCCTCCGAAATGAGAGGCGAATCGTAAGGCTCCACGCCGATAACTTTGACGTCGGGATTCTTTCCTTTCAGGAACTTTCCTGTTCCCGTAATCGTTCCGCCCGTTCCGACTCCCGCCACTATCATATCGACTTTTCCGTCAAGAGCCTCCCAGATTTCCGGCCCCGTAGTCTCCACATGAGCCCGGGCGTTGGCAGGATTTTCAAACTGTCCCATCACCATGGCTCCGTCTATTTCTTTCGCAAGCTCGTCCGCCTTATCCACGGCCCCCTGCATTCCCAGAGCCGCATCGGTCAGAACCAGCTCCGCACCGTAGGCCTTCAAAAGCTTTCTTCTCTCCACGCTCATGGACTCCGGAAGCACAAAAATCGCTCTGTATCCCTTCGCCGCCGCTATGGCCGCAAGGCCTATTCCCGTATTTCCGCTGGTCGGCTCTATTATGGTTCCGCCCGGCTTCAGAATCCCTCTTTCCTCGGCGTCTTTGATCATGTAATACGCAGCTCTGTCTTTGATAGAGCCGGCAGGGTTGAAAGCCTCCAGCTTGGCGTAAAGCTCCGCCTTCAGATTTCTCTTTTTCTCGATTCCGTTCAGCCTGAGAAGAGGCGTTCTTCCAATGGTTTCCGTAATGTCGTTATATATCATATTGCGCTCCTTTCGGGGAATCTCCCTCTGCAGCTTTACTACGCGTATTTCCTTAATTATACCCTTTTTATATGGAAAGAACCACCGGTTTTATGGTATATTATTTATGTGCGCGGCGCGGACGTCTTTCTGACAAAGGCTGCTGCCGTGCGGATTTTGATGCGAGAGGAATATCATAATATGAATTTTTTCGGAAACGTTACAAACGGCGCAAAACTCATGAAATCTGTGCACGTGTTCAACAAGAGAATCAAGGATATAGAGGCGGCCAAGGCGAGAGGCGACTACGAGGAGGAGCGCCGCATCATCGCGGAAGCCACGGGAATATGGGTAAACAACGTTATCAAACTTCTGGATATGCACATCAATATCAAGGGTCGCGAGAACATTCCCGAAGGTCCGTGCGTGTTCTTTTCCAACCACCAGGGCTACGCCGACATTCCCACATTTTTCAAAGCCTGCGAGGGTAAACAGATAGGCTTTATCGCCAAGGACAGTCTGGCAAAGGCTCCTTACTTCGGCAAGTGGATAAGGAACATCCGCGGAATTTTCATTACCCGCGGCGACACCAGAGAATCCCTTAAATCCTTCAGAACCGGCGTCGACTACCTGAAGGACGGTTTTTCGCTGGTAATCTTCCCTGAAGGCACCAGAAGCCAGGGCGGGCCTATGCGGGAGTTCAAGGCCGGCAGCTTCAAGCTGGCGACCAAGGCAAAGGTTCCCGTGGTTCCCGTTACCATAAACGGCTCATACCATCTGGTGGAGGAGACCGGCATCATCACCAAGGGCGTCCACATAGACATCGTAATTCATCCGGCCATTCCTACAGCCGGCATGGAGCGCTCCGAAATGGCAAAGCTTCACGAAACGGTGGAAGCGACCGTCCGCACCACCCTGGAGGAACTCCAAAAGCACGACGATCAGCCCAACCTTCGTCCCGATAAACGCGCCGGATCCAGTAAATAACTTTCAACATTTTCGAATTCAATTCCGTTCTCTGCTGCGGGCTCTCCCCGGTAGAGGACGGTTTTTTTAGTGATTCGGCCGTAGCGATAAATACCGTAAAATAAGAGACTGAGACAGAATGGAAAGTCAACTTGACATTTTATATTCCGGTGCTATAATTAGGCTATGGAAAGTTAGCTTTCCATCAAGGAGACTGATTCATATGAAAAACCGTTTGGAAGAATTGAGAAAGCAGCGTGGAATCAAACAGGAGGATCTTGCACGGGACCTGAAGGTTTCCAGACAGACCATAGGTTCCCTGGAAAACGGCCGGTACAATCCGTCCATTCTGCTGGCCTTTAAAATCGCAAGGTATTTTGACACGACTATAGAGAATATTTTCATCTACGACGAGGAGGAAGAGAAATGAAAAAGACATCTAAAGCAGCTTCGACTCTGACCGTAATTCTGGGACTTGCCGTAATGCTCGGCGGAATTCTCGTATACGGATTAGGCACTAAAGAAATAATTGAGCTTTCCCATCCCGGTTTTATCGCCCTCATCGCTGCGGTCCTCGGAATAGGGCTTATAATCTGCGGCGTCTGCGACCTTCTCATAAGAAAGCGTACGGAGGAAGATCTGGAACTTGAAATTGAAATGAACGACGAGCGCAACATCGCCTTAAGCAACGCCGCCATGGCAAGCGGATTCAAAGTCTTAAGCGTCGTACTTGCGGCCGTAATTGTTATCCTCGCGTACGCCGGTCAGCTGAACGCCGCTGCGTGCCTCATAATCATCGGCGCATATTTTGTCGGACAGATAACGTTCATCGCAAAGCTCTGGTACCTGCATAGGAACTTTTAGCGGCCTCGGTGACGGGTATGAGCGGGTGGCCTCGTGTGACTGCGGATAGTAGCAGAGGGTTCGTTATGCGGCTGCTATATGTTTGCGGTGACATATTTGCGATTTGTCACCGCTTCTGTCACCATAACGCTTGTGGGGTTTCTGATTTTGGCTGATTACAAGGCAAAATGGTGACAAATAAGCTGCATCTGCTTAATTATGTCACCACTCGGTGTCGTATGTTCCCGTATGTGTCGGCTTATGGTGACAAGGGTGACACGAGAGACCGAAATACGTATATTTGTCACCGCTTCTCAGGGTCGCCGCTCTCAGCGCCTGCCCCCACTTGTCACCGCTTCTCACTGTCACCGCCTTCAATTCTCGTCCTTAATCCCAGTCCTCTCTGTCAACTTCCCACTTGATGATTACGCCGGAAGAAGCGTTGATCTCGAAGTCGTATTCGTATCCGTTATAATATGCTTCGCCTTCGTACTGGTAGATTCCGTCGTCTCTGTCAAGCTCCAGCTCCTTGATGAAAGCGCTGTTGTTTCCGATCTTTGCGAGGACGATGCTCTTCGCCTTATCTGCGGAAATCAGCTTAGATGTAGAAGAGCCGCCTGACTGCGAGGTTCCGTCGGAAGGCTTCTGAGCCGGCTGCTGAGAGCCACTCTGTGACTGGCTGCTTCCTGCAGAGCTCTGACCTGAGCTGCTTCCTGTAGAGCTCTGTGAATTGCTCTGGGTTCCGCTCTGGCTGCCCGACTGGGTGTTGCTTTCGGTCTTTCCGGCGGAGGTGGATGCCTGGTTATCGTCTTTTGCAGATGTTTCATCCTTTGCCGCAGTATCATCCCCGGCCTGAGTATTTCCCGATGCGCTGCCAGTAGAAGGTATTACTACCGGCGAACCGTAGCGGATGGTATAATCCACGACTGCTCCTGTCTCGGCGTTTACCTCAGCACTTCCGTAAAAGTCGCTTGCTGTGAATTCCACATCGTAGAAAATTCCGTCGTCATCCTTTTCCTGATAGACTTTAGCGCTTACGATTCCTGAAATCTCATCCTTCACTGCCGCTTCGGCCTGAGCTGCCGTAAGTTTTGCTGTGGCGCCGCCATGGTCTCTGTCGCTGTCCATGGATATTCCGACTATGGCTCCCGTCTCTCTGCTGATGTCTACCTCATACTCTCTTCCGAGGCCGTTGTCCCTGTAGGTGACCTCGTAGACCTTTCCGTCCTTTTCTGTTTTGATGTACTCGGCTCCCTGAGGAACGTAGCCCGACGCGGCGTTTTCCGCATCTGCCTTGGAGATGCCGCTCGTCATAACGAAGATTGCCGTGATAGCTATTGCCGCAATTACTATTGCCGACGCCGTGATTAAAACTGTTCTCTTGGTAATCATTTCTTTCCCTCCCTGTAAAGTTTTTATATATGTTTTCCGACTTTCGATGGTGCCATAATATATGACCAAAATGAAAATAAAATGAAAGTTTTAATGGATTTTTAATTTTTTTGGGTTATGATAGAAAACAGGAAAGGAAGATGAAAAATGAAGCTTTTGATAGTAGAAGACGAGGTGCGCCTGTGCGCCACCACGGCAAAATATTTAACAAAACAGGGTTACACCGTTGACACCTGCCACGACGGTCTTGACGCTCTCGATTATATGGAAGGAACGGAATACGACGCGGTGATTCTCGACATAATGCTTCCGGGTCTTGACGGAATTTCCGTCCTCAAGAAAATGCGGGCGGCGGGGAATCACACTCACGTCCTTCTCCTTACCGCAAAGAGCGCAGTGGAGGACAAAGTCGCCGGCCTTGATACTGGCGCCGACGACTATCTGACAAAGCCTTTCTCTCTGGAGGAGCTTGCCGCAAGAATTCGCGTACTCATAAGAAGACAGAAGGAGGACAGATCGGACAACACCCTGACCGTAGGCCCGCTGACTCTGGATACGGGAACGAAGCTTGCGTACCGCGACGGCAGGGAAATCAGGCTTACCGCCAAGGAGTACTCTATCCTCGAATATCTGATGCATAACCAGGGCATGGTGCTTTCCCGGGACAAAATAGAGCAGCATATCTGGAACTACGACTACGAGGGAAGCAGCAACGTAATAGACGTATATATAAGAAACCTTAGAATGAAAGTGGATGCGGACTTTGAGCCGAAGCTCATCCAGACGGTTCGCGGACTGGGGTACGTGATAAAATGAGAAACTGGACTATCGGAAAAAAGATAACTCTTTACTATGCGGCCGTTCTCATAGCTTTCACCGCCGTCTTCTGCGTCGCCGTATATTTTTCCGCGGTAAATCAGATAAAGGATACGGCGAGGACTACGCTGACATCCGCCGTCGACGACGGTTTTGAGCACATAGTGTATGACGAGGGAATTATCCAGATAGGCGACGACTTTCAGACGAACTACAGAGGCGTTGCCATCATCGTATACGACGAGACCGGCGTCAGGATCAAAGGCAGCGAGCCGGCAGGATTCCCCATCTACACTCCTCTCAAGTCGGGAGAATATCATCAGATAGAAACCGGCGGAGAGAACTGGATGATCTATGATACCCTTAAGGTCTACGAAAACGGCAGCGGTATATGGATAAGAGGAATCTACACTCTTGATTCCGGCTTTGCGTCTCTGGGCGCCATAACCATCACCGTGATGCTGGCCATTCCGGGCCTTATGATAATCGCGGTCATCGCGGGAGGCCTCATAGCCAGAAAATCCATGAGGCCGGTTGCGAAGATAACGGAGGCCGCCGCCAAAATCAACAACGGTCACGACCTGTCTCTGAGGCTTCCTGTAGGAAAGAGCAGGGATGAGCTTTACCGCCTTGCGGAAACTCTCAACGCCATGATAGACAGGTTGGAAACCGCATTTAAATCGGAGGCGGAATTCACCTCCGACGTTTCCCACGAGCTTAAGACACCGGTAGCGGTGATTCTCGCGGAGTGCGAATATGCCCTTGCGTCCGCCGACACCGAGGAGGAATACAAGGAGGCTCTTTCCGCCATACAGAATCAGTGCCGCCGCATGAACTCCCTTATCACCCAGCTCCTTCAGGTTTCACGGACGATCAACACGGGCAAGGTCATAGAAAAGCACGATTTCAGCCTGTCAGATCTCTGCGAAAGCGTCACCGGCGAGCTTAAGGCCGTTGCCGAAGGACGCGGCGTCAGCCTTTCTGCGGACGTTCAGCCTGACATATCGTTTAACGGCGATGAGACTCTTATCATGCGTATGCTGATAAATCTTCTGTCAAACGGCATAAAGTACAGCGACCCGTCAAAGGCTGAATCCCGGGTGAAGCTCCGTCTTTATTCCGTCGGCAGCTCGACAGCCGGCAGCGGCCCATCTTCAGGTGACGGCGCTACGATTATAGAGGTAAGGGATAACGGCATAGGCATTTCTGATGCCGATCTTCCTCACGTCTTCGACCGCTTCTACAAAGCCGACAAATCCAGAACCCGCGATTCAGACGGTTCTTCTGACTCTGCCGTAGCGGACAGCTTCGGTCTCGGACTTTCCATGGTGAAGTGGATAGCCGAAGCCCACGGCGGCAGCGTAAGAGCAGAAAGCAGAAAAGGAGAGGGCAGCGTGTTTACCGTGGAGCTGCCAATAAATTAACTCCGAAATCCGACATAAAAACTTGAATTTACTCTTGACTGCGATATATCGCAGTGCTATACTTTAGTTACATCGAAGTACGATACATAGCAGTGCGAACAAAATAGGGGTGATGCAGTGGACAGTCATATCAGAAAAGTATACGTACCCATGACCGAAACAGGGTTTTACATTCTTTTATGCCTTAGGGAAGAATCCCACGGGTACGGTATAGTGAAGAAAACAGAAGAACTGACAAATGGAGAGATAGTCCTCAGTCCGGGAACCCTCTACGGAAGCCTATCTAAGATGGAAAAAGACGATCTGATTCGTTTCGTCAGAGAAGAAGAAAACAGGAAAATCTATCATATCACTGAACTCGGCTCGCAGGTTCTGGAGCTAGAAATGAAACGTATAAAGCGTCTGTACGAAAGCATGATGGAGGCTAAAGATGAAAGATACTAAGACTGAAATCAGATTTTTTTCCGTTCCTCAGTGGAAAAAGGAGGAGCAGTATTTAAGAGACCGTCACAACGACGGCTGGGAATTTACCGGCGTAGGTTTTCCCGGAGTCTATCACTTCAGAAAATGTGAACCGAAAGACGTGGTATACCAACTCGACTACAATGAAGACAGCGTTCGTAGCAGAGACGAGTATATACAGATGTTTTCAGACTGCGGCTGGGAATACATACAGAATTACGTGGGCTACAGCTATTTCCGAAAGCCCGTATCGGAAATGAAGGTAAGCGAAGAAGCAATATTCTGCGATGATGCTTCCCGGCTCGAAATGATAAAACGGGTTTTCGAAGGACGCATGGTTCCGCTTCTGTTAACCTTCTTTATGGTAATCATACCTCAGATTTTTATGCAGGCTGAAGAAGGCTCATCAGGCGGGCGGGGTGTTCTCATTTTGTTTATAGTGCTTTTCGCATTGTACCTCGCCATTTTTATCTCCTTTGCCGTGCCGTTCATAAAATACTACAGATCGGTCCATAGAGATTAAGTTGAATTTTGTCCTCTGATATTTACTTTTTCAAACCGATGTAGTATAAGTAAGATGTGTATAATCAATCGCGATGTAAAAAGGAGGATTTTATGAAATACGAAATCAAAGGCGGCACTTTCCCCATTGTTATCTGCACCCTTGAAAGCGGTGAGAAGATGATTACGGAAAAGGGCTCCATGGTATGGATGAGCCCTAACATGGGAATGGAGACCACAGGAGGCGGACTCGGCAAAATGTTCTCCAAGGCTTTTTCCGGCGAGTCCATGTTCCAGAACATATATACGGCCAACGGCGACGGCATGATCGCTTTCGGCTCCAGCTTCCCGGGAAAGATTATTCCTATGGAAATCGCTCCGGGAAAGGAGTTCATCGTTCAGAAGAGCGGATTCCTCGCATCTGAAGCGGGAGTTGAGCTTTCCATTCACTTTAACAAGAAGCTGGGCGCAGGCTTTTTCGGCGGCGAGGGGTTCATAATGCAGAGACTTTCCGGAAACGGAACGGCCTTCGTGGAGGTTGACGGCGACCTTGTGGAATACGACCTTAAGCCGGGTCAGGAAATCATCGTTGACACCGGAAACGTTCTCGGTTTCGAAAGCACAGTATCCATCGACATTCAGCAGGTAAAGGGCGTTAAGAACATAGTCTTCGGCGGCGAAGGCCTCTTCAACACAAAGCTTACCGGCCCGGGAAGAATATGGCTCCAGACCATGCCTATTTCCGGAGTTGCGCAGGCTTTGATTCCGTTCATTCCTACAGGCAACAGATAAAATGAGAGCCGCGAAGAACAACCTTCTGTTATTTCTCATACCTGCCGGCATATGCTTTGTCCTCGGGGTCGTGATGCTGATTTCCGGCAACGTAATTTTGGAATCGGCAAAATCCATGATCCCCCAGAATACCGGCGAAGAAGTCGGAGACGTCGAAGGTTACGCAGTGCTCATAGATTTATTTGGCGCCGGGTTCGCCGGTCTTACCGGACTGATTTTCTACATGGGCGGAGTGATTCTGACCCCTTATTCAGGTCTGGTCATAGCTATTACGGTCATCGCCCGGCTCATATACAAAAAAACTTCCGGCCGCATTCTGGCGTACCGGATTATAATGGGGATAGATTTTGCCGTGCTCATTCTGCCGCCCGTTTTCCTTCTGGTGATTTCACTTATGGAGGGGACTGCCGTTTCCTTTGCGCTTTTCTATCTTGCCGGAGCGGCTGCGATGCTGGTCGCAGGGTGCAGGTGGACGTACACGGACAGAATCTTAAAATGAAAAAGTGAGGCGCTCGTCCTCACTTTCTTTCTTCCTCCGCATTAAGTATCCTTCATCTCCTGATCGATACTGCCGCAAGTGCCGCCGTAACTGCGAGCACTCCAAGGCTCACAAAGAACATAGGGTGTGTCTCTTCATTTAATCTTTCGCTGAAGCTGTAAATTACCGCCGGCCTTCCCCATGTGAAGAAAAACACAATTTCTCCTGCCATAGCCACAAGTGAACCTGCCAGAACAAATAAAGCGCCTTCTTTTCTTACGACTCCATAAATCATCAGTGCCATACCGATCAAAATCAGAAAGCTGTTTAAAACAACGTTCATTCCGTACATGCCGGTAATTCCCGGATGTCCGAACCAGTAAGAAGCTGTGGTCGCCAGAAACACCGTGATAAGCCCGATGAAAATCTTTCTCTCATTGCTCATATTCACACCACCTTTTGATGTATATGTAAGTACTTTCGTTGACAGGATTATATCACATCTTGCATTGGAAAAACCACTGAAGTGAAAAGTGGCTGAAGTGAAAAGTTAAATTCCACTTCGAAAACCGTCGAGAAAAAAGTGGCAATTACTCTTACAAAAATGTGTGAATTGCCACTTTTAGGTTTCATTAAGTGGAAATAAGTGTTACACTAAATGA